>WRDW01000010.1 GCA_009779995.1 Oscillospiraceae bacterium
CCTGTACATCGCTTTAGATAAACCACATCCAGATGAAGCCGAAGCATACTTGGTTTGTCTTTCTTTGAGGAGAGGGGAAATGTGGGGCGCGGCTGTGTACTGCTTCACATCATCTCGCGGTCGCCCCCTTCAAGACGCAAAAAAGCGGCTCCCCCCGTGATGGCGGGGAACCGCGCTTATCATATGCAACTGCCGGGCACGAAAACAGCGCGGACTTATCCGCTGCCTGCCTGCCTGCCTGATCTCAGGCGTGCCGATGCGCCTGCCAAGGCCTTGCCTTGGGATGTGATTTGATCTTGTTGCCTGCGTGGGCGATTTTTGTACGGCGAGGTTCACCGGTTACGACACTGCGACCAATCACAAACAAATGGGCGAATACAGAGCAAACTGTTAAGCTCATATCCACATCCAAATCCAACCGAACAAGAAGATAAACAGTAACCAGTTCATCAGTGTAGCCTCGTATCTGGTTCTGAAGATGGTGCGAATTGTGGATAGCCCATCCATCGCTGCTTGCAGGATAATCACCTGTGCGTTCGCCTGTGCTAGCGTTGCGTTCGCATCATCCGCTACAGCCTGTGCAACAGCAATGGCTGCTTGCAGCGCGTTCCAGCTGGCATCCGTATAGTTGCCCTTAACGATTGCCTTTGCCTGCGCAATCAGTGTATTTAAAGCGGTTTTGTTCACCGGGACCAACCCGATTGCAGTTTGCAGCGCGGCAATCTGTTCATTCAAATGCGTTTCATTGGCGTTTACATCATCCAACACGGCCTGCGCGGCGGCAATGGCTGCTTGAAATATGTTCCAGATAGGATCGCTGTGATTGCCCTTTTCAAATGCGCGAGCCTGCGAAATCAGCATAGTTAATGACCAATATGGCACAGAAGGCCGCAAATATGGATATCCATTGTTCACACTGGTGGATATGTTCCAAATCTTATCAAAATCCCACCCAACAAAGCTGGAGCGCTGTTTCATTTGCGTCTGGGTTAATACAATTCCGGTGTTACCTCCGAAATGACCTAAGCAGTAACTTCTTTCGACGATAGCATCAAAACTCCAATAACTGACAATAGCGCCATATCCTGAGCCATTGAGGGCTGTCACTGTTCCTGTGTTGTAACAGTTTGTTATAATTGGTTTGTTAGTCGCCTCCGCAAGGATTCCTCCAGGTCTATGCTCAATGGCATGCGGCGCGGAAACCGATCCTGTATTATATGTGTTTGTGATAGCAGAACCATCGCTCTTTGACGCAATCCCGCCAACAATGGCGACTGAATTGTAGCAGTTGACTATCTCTCCAGCGTTCCGACTAACCAAACCGCCTATATAACCGCTGAAACCGGTAACGCGCCCCGTATTGTAGCAGTTTGCAACGACGCCGTAGTTGAATCTGGCTATGCTTCCACCTTGGCCTCCTGTGAATTCGCATTCTTCCAGCCCTAAATTCAATATCCATCCATTGCTATTGGTAAATAATCCCATATCTGAACCGATTCGGCCATGCTTTAACCCGACGATTTTATGTCCATCGCCGTTGTATATGCCGGAAAAGGAATTTATCGGCTCCCAGCCCATGATTTCATTGTAAAACGCGCCATTTGGGTTTTGCGTGGCGTAAGTCATGTCAATATCGTTCGTTTGGATATAGTGACTGTTTGGATAATTCCTTACAGCGTTCAATTGGGCCGGGGTACTGACCTTGTAGGGATTACCCAACGAGCCGTCTCCACCGGCGAAGCCGGTAAATGGTGGCGGCTCTGGCGGGAAAGTGGGAATATACGGCGAGGCCGCAGGTGCGCTTGGATTGAGCGCCCTGTGTACGTTCAGTCTGCCGCCGCTGGAAACCTTTCCGGCAAGCGCCGGAACCAAGTCAACGCTTGCCAGCAAACGCGCCTTCAACTGTTGCGTCGTCATGCCCGGATTCGCCGCCAAAACCAGGGCCGCCGCCCCCGCGACAAAGGGAGCCGCCATAGAGGTGCCGGACATGACACTGTATGTTTCCGCAGGCGTCGTGCTAAAGATTCTCTCGCCCGGCGCAGCAATATGGACCGAAGAAGCGCCGTAGTTAGAGAAAGACGCCAGCGAATCGTCAAATGTTGTCGCCGCAACAGCGATGATATTTGAGCAGTTGTAACTTGCTGGATAAGTTGGCCTGCTGTCGTTATTCCTGCCGTCATTTCCTGCTGCCACTACAAACAATGCGTTGGTATTATCAATGGCGTCCTTATGAGCCTGGCTGTATTCCTGGTTTCCATAACTGTTATTGATAATGGGCGCTTTCATCAGCCGGGCGTAATCAATTGCCTTTATTAAATCCGAAGTATACCCATCTCCAACATTGTGCATTGCTCTTATTGCCATCAATTTCACGTTCCAGTTTACGCCAGCCATTCCGACGCCGTTGTTTCCCACAGCACCTATAATTCCTGCAACATGGGAACCGTGCCCGTTGAGATCTAATGTCCCGCTGTGAGACTCTTCACCCCAGAGAAAGCTCCATCCATGAACGGATTGATTATACTCGCCAGAAACACCACCCGGATAACGCCACATATTCGCGGCCAAATCGGGATGCCTGTGATCGATACCAGTATCAATGACAGCAACTATAACATTGCTGCTTCCTTTATTGATTTCCCACGCGGCAGGGGCTTGTATTTTTTTCATGCCCCACATGCTTGGCGTGTTGAAATTCGGGTCGTTCGGGATCACATCGCAAATGCTCACGACGTAATCCGGCTCAGCATAGACGATGCCGGGGATTCAGTTGAGCTTCTCAATCGCTGAGGTTACCGCCTCGCTGCTTTTGTCTTTAAGCGTCAGCACTTTCAGCGTGTCCGGCGTGGAGGCTGAAAGGATTCCAGCAGCTTGTTGAGGCTGTAATATCATCAGGTCGTCCAAGCCGTCAATCTCAACGCCGAAAAAAGCGTCAGGCTCGACACCCGAAAAACTGGCGGATGAAAACGGCTGCGCTGTACCGCCGGAAACCCTGACAATGATTCGGCCGCTGGCGAATTCATCAGGCTCCCAACTATCCGCATCGCCGTTCCCGCCGCCGAAAAACTCACCAGCCCTGACGGAAATTGGCTTCAGCCCGTGCATTGTGTTAAATGCGGCTGCATCGCTCGAACCAGGTGGCATTTCGGGCGGATCCGCCGCAAACACCATACCCGAATCGGCGAACAGGACGCAGGTCAAAAATATTGCAAGCAGCCGCTTTAGATTTTTCTTGCTGCCCATGCAGTTTGTCCCCCTTCTGATTCATTCCAGGAATAGTCAATCACTCACTGCATTATACGATGGGTGCGCCGCCAAACATTTGCACCTTGGCGCATCCCTATCTGTGCCGCCATTTTGTAGGCTCTCTGTCGCCGCTGTGTATAGATGTTACGCTACAGCCACATCCAAACCCAGCCAAAGAAGAAGATAAAAAGCATCCAGTTGATGAAATTAGCCGGGTATTTTGTGAAGAAAATTGTTCTGACAAACGGTGGCTTCTCTCCTTCATAATTTACGGTTACAGTAAAATCGATATCCATAAGTTGATTGGGATAAAAGTCAATAGCATAATAATAGATATCACCTGCGATGAGTTGATAGGGGATTCGCACATCAGTGTACCCACGTCTGGAATCCAATACTTCCATAGAACTATTGTATAGTTCAACGTTCATTTCTCCATAAAACTTGGAAATAAGCCTATGCTCTCCACTTACGCCGGGCACAAACTTAAAAAACCACCTTGGCCCGTTATACGTCACGCGTGCCGATGCTGGAGTGTTCGGCAACAATACTGTTTCTCTCCACACGGCATATAGCGTGGTATCGACATTGGCGGTAAAGGTATCGCCGAAAATATACTGCGCTTCGGTTGCCGTGCTGCTGGTTGACCATCCGAGGAAGGTGTATCCCCATCGGGTGGGTGCTGCATACTTAAAGTTTATAGGACGGCTTAGAGAAGAACGACCCGGTGCATCATTCACAATTATATCTGCACCGTGTTTTTTATGCTGCACGGTAGGCCCGCCGCTACCGCCGTTGGCGTTGTAGTTTATCGCATAAAAGTCGCTCGGTTTATCCGGCTGAATTCTTATGCACATAGAAGGCCCACTGTCTGAAAGGCAGTCGAATCGGAACCAGCTGTAACCGCCACTATCGCCTAGCTTGTTGGAAGGGGTAGTGTTTGCGTTGAAAAAGGTGCGCCCGGAGGGACGTGTGCTGAAAAACAGTTCGCCATAATCATGATTGCTCTCAATGCTGTCTAAACTTAACATTATAACGCCGTTTTCACTGTTGTTCGAATAATTACCCCAGTAGCTTGTGTTAATGCGGTATACTGCAACACCGCCTCTCTCACCAGGCAACGCAAGATCAAAGCCTTCTTTGTTTCGGCACTCAAGTAAAAAATACTCGTTTGGAACGCCTGATGGTACTTTAAGAATATTTTTCGCACAAGTGAACCAGGAGCTAACCGTCGCGTTTGTTATTGTGCCAAGATTTACCGTCTGCGGAGATATAATACCAAGATACTCCAAACACCAAGCATCCAGTAACGCTGGCGTCGTGCCTGGAAGTTCATCCGGCAAATGATTCCAACTACCATTTGCCATAAGGCTATAGTTACCCGGTGCTAATTCGGACTCCCCGCCGCTGCCGTAAAGATTAGGCAGCCCCAGGCTATTACCCAACGCATGGCAAAAGGGACCGATGGTTGCCATATCATCTGCCAACAGTCTTTCTCCCACACCCATGTGGGTACCTGCATAATAACACCATACACCGGGTGTTGGGCCGTATGCGGAGGCCTCATAGCCGGCATAGACAAACATTATATGCAATTCTCTGTTTGGATTGTGGCCGCTTGGAGCATTATACGACGCAAAATCCACGTAACGGCTTGCTGCAGCGAACACGTCAGTAGGATCAGTCGCAAAATCGGTGTTTGGATGATTCATATTCAGCTTTATGCGTATAACACCATCGTTGGCAGTGCCATAGGTTTCCTGCGCGGGCACGACGTTGATCTTGCCGCCGGTGGCTTCATTGAAGTAAGTTTTCACCGTTTTCCCGGTGGTTCCGAAAACATGCTGTGCCCATTGTTCCTCGTATTGGATACTGGTGTCATTGAAGTCAATCAGAATTACAAGCAGGCTTATGTCGCCGAGAGAGCTAGCGCTGCTTGCCGCCTGCAATTCCATTCTCTCTGCATTTGCTGCTTGTGTTGCCGCGCTGGCCGCCTGCCGCGCCTGTTCCAAAGTCATAGCGCCAGTTGGTTTGCGGCTGGAACCAAATTGCGCCGTTGATGCTTTCAATTCCGGCGCGGGGGATTGCACACCCTGGGGCATCGGCCCGACGAAAAAGTCCGCAGTTCCGTAGCACCAGCTGCCATCTTCGTCCCGTATCAGCACGGAGCCGTCCTCAGCTTCAAGATAGCTAAAAAATTCATCGCCGCGCAGGGTGGCTGTGAAGGTGCTGCCGTCCGGCTGTTCATACTCCTGTGGGATGCTTAGGGCTGGTGCCGCGCTCGCCGTAACGGCGGCCAGCAGCACCAAGGCGGCGATCGCCAGGCAGACAAAAAGGGGCTTGCTTATACACCTGTTTTTCATAAAGTTGATTCCTCCTTCAATGTGGTTTATGTGGTTTATTTATATTATCATACTATTCGTAAAAAGTCAATATGCGCACCCAAACTCGGGAAAATAATAATCGAATAATAATCAAGCCCGTCGCCAGCAGGTTGCCCCGCTGGCGACAGGCGATATGCGCTATGCAGTGCTCTCGTTTTTCGAAGAGCCGAACAGCCCACCAAACCACCCGCTGATGCTCTCCCATAGTTGCGCGAAGAAGCCGGGCTGCTCCCCCTCGCCGGACGTGCTGCCGGACGTGCCGGACGAGAAAATGCCGCTGAAGAAGCGGATTTATGAGGACAACGTCACGCAAAAATATCCGACGAGCGTTTTGCCAAGCTCCTGGCCGACTACGAGGCCGACCAGAAATCCCTCGCGGAGCAAGCTGATGTCCTTGAAGCCGAGCTTACCGAGCAGGAGAAAAAAGCTGTCAGCGCAGACAAATTCCTCGCCCTCGTGCGCAAGTATACGGACATCCAGGAGCTGACACCAGGCCTGCTGCGGGAGTTCGTGGAGCGGATTGTCGTGTGCGAGGCGGTCAAGGTAGACGGCCACCGGGAACAGGCAGTCGTGATTCACTACAACTTTGTGGGTGCTGTGGGTGAGATGGAAGCCCTGTGACGAACGAAGCAGGAAAGCCGCCGAAACAGCGGCGGCTTGCTTGCCGGGGGACCTGAAGCCCACAGCGGACCCAGCTAACATACATCGTTATTCAACAAAACCCAAGGCTTTCCGCATTTTTAACGGCTGAAAAAATCTCGCACCCCTGACTTCCAATAAAGCAACATGGGCCTTTTTCGGCCCGTAATAGGCTCCAAACAAATGATCAAGCGCCTGGTGGACCAACTGCGGCCCGGTTATGATTTCATCGTGCTGGACTGCCCGCCCACTTTGGGCATGATCACCATCAACGCCCTGGCCGCCGCCGATTCCGTCATCGTGCCCGTGCAGCCGGAGTACCTGTCTGTCATCGGCATGACGCAACTGTTCGACACCGTGGCGCAGGTGCAGCAGCAGATCAGCCCCGGCCTGCAAGTGGAAGGTGTGCTGATTACCCTGGCGAACATGCGCACCAAGCAAATCCTATTTTGCCTGTATCACATCATTAAGCCCGCTGAAATCGAAATTGCCGTACTTCGCGATTTTGCCCGTGGCAAAAAACTCGTCAACCTCTTTCTCGCTTAAAACTAAGCTTTGTTTTAGTGTAGAGCGTCCGTTCATCCCTTCATCCGTTCCAAATTCAGCGTAGGCTTCAACTAGGAAAAAGCCGGAAGGACGGCGAAACGATGAAAGCGTTCACGGAGGAACTGCCGAAGCATGAGGCGAAAGCCAGCAATATCAAGGAAATCGCGATGGATATGAGTCCCGCGTTTATCGCCGCTGCGCCCCATCCTGCCCTTCGCGGTGAAGGCCGCCCTGCACGACGCCGGCCTGATGAGCTACCCCATCTGGGAGCGCGACTTCATGTGGCACCTGATCGTGAAGTATTTGCTGATCGGGTGGCTTTGGATGGATATGGTGTAGGGTTGCCTGATGTAGGCGAGGGCCGCGCGGGGGCGCGGCCTT
This sequence comes from Oscillospiraceae bacterium, assembly GCA_009779995.1. Taxonomy (GTDB): domain Bacteria; phylum Bacillota; class Clostridia; order Oscillospirales; family Acutalibacteraceae; genus WRMQ01. Next base: position 7,197 of record WRDW01000010.1, read on the forward strand.
CTTTTTGCCGAAAATATTTTCGGTGCAGGCTTGATTTTCCTGGGGGGCTGTGGTATAATAGCTCTACCACCAACACCTTAGAGAGGAGTAAGCGGCATGGCAGGTAACGCAGGCTTGGGTCAGGCGAAGAAAGCCAAGCAGGATGAATTCTATACCCAAATGAATGACATAATGGCGGAAATGCGCTACTATCAGGAACAATTTCGAGGCAAGGTTATCTTTTGCAACTGCGACGATCCCTATGAGAGTAACTTTTTCAAATACTTCGCGATGAATTTTAACTTCTTGGGCTTAAAAAAGTTAATCGCCACATGCTATATCGGTTCACCCATAGCCAATGTGCAGTTGTCGCTGTTTGACGATGAGCCGATAGAAGATAAAACCACAAGGGCACCGCATAGGATAGAAATAACAGAGGTTGAAGATTATAACAAGGATGGCGCTGTCGACCTGACAGACGTTGAGTATTTGTTGCGCAACAAAAAGAACGCCTTGACAAGGCTGCAAGGCGATGGGGATTTTCGTTCCTCCGAGTGCATTGAATTGTTAAAGCAAGCGGATATTGTAGTTACCAATCCGCCGTTTTCATTATTCCGCGAATATGTCACTTTGTTGATGGAGTATGCCAAAGATTTTTTGATCCTTGGCGACCAAAATGCAATAACCACGAAAGAATTGTTTCGGTTTGTTCAGGATAATCGTCTTTGGCTTGGGTATTGCAATGGCGGGACGAAGTGGTTTCGTGTGCCCGATGACTATGAAATAGAGACTGAATCAAGAATAAAGATTGAGAATGGGATTAAGTACTTCAGCATGGGACGAATTTTCTGGTATACCACGCTTGATACAACCAAAAGGCATGAAAAGCAAATTTTATATAAGAGCTATAGCCCAGCCAGCTATCCGCACTATGACAATTACGATGCGATAGAGGTTCCAGCGGTTAGCGAAATCCCCATGGACTGGGATGGGGCAATGGGTGTGCCTATCACTTTCCTTGACAAATACAACCCCGAGCAATTTGAAATTCTCGCAATCACAAAAACTTGGTATGGTGCAGCGAATAAAAAGTACCCGGAACAGATTCAGATTGATAAGAATGGCAAGCGCAGCAAAGTTACAAAATTGAACGATGGAGCGGTTATCAAACTCAAAAGCCCTCCCGCTGGGAAGACATATTACATGGTAGATGGTGAATGTTACATTCAGACATACCCTCGCATAATTATCCGCAGGATAGGAGATTTCGAATGAACATCGAATTGCATGAGCTAACCATCCGGCAAGTCACAGAAAGCTATGTCGACAACCTGGAAGAAGGCGTAGTTGGTTATGCTGGTCGGTTGAACATCCGGCCAAAGTATCAGCGTGAGTTTGTCTATAAAGAAGCCAAGCGCAATGCCGTAATCGATACCATACGCAAGGGCTTCCCACTCAATGTGATGTATTGGGCGAAGAACGATGATGGATCATATGAAATCTTGGACGGCCAGCAGCGCACCGTTAGCTTTTGCCAGTATGTCCATGGAGATTTTGCTGTTGAAATCGGCGGCTATCCAAAGTTTTTTCATAACCTCGTCCCAGTAGAACGTGACCAAATTCTCGACTACAAGCTCATGATTTACTTCTGCGAGGGGAACGACAAGGAAAAGCTGGACTGGTTCAGGATTATCAACATCTCGGGCGAGAAGCTCACCGACCAGGAGCTGCGCAACGCCGTGTACACCGGCACATGGCTCACCAGCGCGAAGTCGGTCTTCAGCAAGAGCAACTGCGCGGCCTACGGGCTGGCCAAGGACTACGTGAACGGCTCGCCCATCCGCCAGGAGTTTTTGCAGACCGCCATCGGCTGGATCAGCGGCGGCGACATTGAGAAATACATGTCCATCCACCAGCACGACCCGAACGCGAACGAGCTGTGGACGTATTTCAGGAACGTGATCGAATGGGTACAGCTGACGTTTACGAACTATCGCAAAGAGATGAAGGGGCTTGACTGGGGCGCTCTGTATGACAAATTCAAGGGCGGCATGTACGACACCGCGAAGCTGGAACGGGAGATACAGGCCCTCATGATGGACGACGACGTCACCAACAAGAAGGGTATTTATCCCTACGTCCTCAATCGGAATGAACGGCACCTGAACATCAGGGCGTTTACCCCCAACCAGCGGCGTGAGGCCTATGAGCGGCAGGGCAGCATTTGCGCGAAATGCGGCGTGGACGGCTTTGCCATCACCGAAATGCAGGCGGACCACATCACGCCGTGGAGCAAGGGCGGAAAAACAAGCGCGGATAACTGCAAAATGCTATGTGAGGACTGCAACCGCCGCAAGAGCGACATTTAGCCGTGTGATCTATCCGCAAATTCCCCCTTGACATCTCCCGCAAAACCGGCTATAATAATAACAGCCCCCAACCCCATGGGGCTGAAAGGATTTCGACGGGGATTTTGATCCTTGGCAAGCGAGCAGCGGCGCGGACCCGCTATATCAAGCCGCAGTTTAGAAATAAACGACAACGATTATCAACTCCTCGCCGCTTAACCTTAACCGGTAGCGGCCGTCGCCCCCGGGAGGCCTGCGGCCCGGGACGCGGCGTCAATCAGCAGGGCACGTGCATGAACGGGCTGCCGTGACCCGCCATCATGAAGATATCCGGCTACCGTAACACGCTGTTTGTCTATCGACGGCGTGCGAGGGGAACCTTAACGATAGAATACGCTCGTAGAAAACCATGGGGATGGATCTTCGGACGCGGCTTCGATTGCCGCCAGCTCCACCAGCGCGGGCTTCATCGGCTGTAACGGTTGAAGAAGCCCATTTTTGCTGTTTGCTACCATCACATAAATGATGTACGGAGGGTTTTCTCATGATTAAAAGGCAGATAGCAGCATTCATGACGATCGTGTTCATGCTTGGCGTATTTTCTGCTTGCGGTGAAGCAGCCGACAGTTGGTCCAGTGCCGATTATCACCCGCTTATCATCAATATTGACAAGGAACCCCGCATGTTCGTCAGCTATGAACTACAGGAAAAGTTTTGGCATGATTTAACCAGCGAGCAAGTGACTGCCGTGTTGCCGGGCTTTGAGAAATTCGCAAAAATTAAGTCCGCGACTGCGGCATATGAGATTGACAGCTGGATGAACCATGTAAAAGTGGAAATTGAGCGAACTGACGAACCAAACTTCAGGACGAGCATAACGCTAAGGAAAAATGCGATTCGCAATACAGAAAAGTACCAGCAGATGCTGTTCGACATAACATATTGGGAAATCAAAGGGTTTGAAATATCCAATGTGCACGGCATCCCCGTTGTTTCGGAATACATCGGTAACGCTACCTTCGGCGGTTATTATGAATTTGATATAAATGAAACGATTCAATTGTATGAGTTTACGGCAACTTTTCTCTTGAACGGCATCATATATCATATATCGCTATATGACTATCCGGCTTCAATCGAATATAACGAGTGCCTCGAAATGCTTGTGAACGAAATTATATTGACTAGCGTGAAGGCCAGACGAAAGCCGAAATTGAAAGTCCTCGACAACCCAGAGGTCCCCGAGCTTCGCGATGAACGAATCACCCTTGAGGAGGCATATGCCGACCCCGACTTCGGCGCGTATATTCCAAAAACTTTCCCTGAAAGCCTGGCGGTAGACAATGCGCGGCGTTTTATTAATCAATCGCTAAATTCCCTTTACATTTTTGGAAAACCCAAAGGAATAGGCCAAGTCTTTTGGAGCGTTCACAAATTTACTGAATATGATCTCGCCAATATTGTCTCTTTAGAGGAACGGGAAAAATACGATATAGCGCTTTATCCGGAAGCGGGGTGGATGATCGCCGTGCCGAAAGAGTTTAGTCAAGTTTTTCAGCATCCCATATTCCGCGCGGAGGATATGTCGTTTGAGACTGTCATGACGAGGACGTATAATGGCTCCGTAAAAAGCTTCGGCGTTCTCATTGACGATATTGTCGTTGCCATCGATTCCTACGCCGTATCGCCCGAGCAAGCTTGGGAAATGCTCCAAGAAGTGATCAAGCATTGACAAATCGCGCCAAAAGCCGCAGGCCACCGACCTGCGGCTTTGCTATGCTTGGAGTTCACCCCATGAACCGCCGCACGGCCGACATGATGCCCCGGATGGGGAGGGGCTCCATGCGGCCGCGCACCTCCTTCAGGCGGGCGGGGATTTCGATCGCCTGGGGGCATTTTTTCAGGCACGCGCCGCAGCCCGTGCATTTGGCCGCGCCCGTGCCGAGCATGGACGTCGCGTTCATGTGCAGCTGTATGCCGGCCATCCAGCCCATGGCGTAGGACATGTTGTGGGCCGCGAAGCAACCGGGGATGTTCACGCCGCTGGGGCAGGGCATACAGTAGCTGCAGCCGGTGCAGGGTATCTTGTACGTCTCGGAAATGATCTCGTAGGCCTTGGCGTAGACGGCCCGCTCCGCCTGCGTGAGGGAGCCCGCGGGGGTATCGCACACGGTGGCGATGTTCTCGGCCAGCTGCTCCATCGCGCCCATGCCGGAGAGGACGACCGTCGCCTCGGGCTTATCCCACAGCCATTTGAAGGCCCAGGCCGCCGGGCTGCGCCCCGGCGCCGCTTGGTCGAACAGCGCCTTCGCCTTCGGCGGCAGCTTCTGCGCGAGCTTGCCGCCCAGCAGGGGCTCCATGATGATCGCCGCCAGGCCCCGTTCGTGGATCGCCAGCAGCCCCGCCGTGCCGGCCTGGAAGTTCTCGTTCATGTAGTTGTACTGGATCTGGCAGAAATCCCAGGCGTAGGCGTCCAGCAGGGGCGCGAAATCATTGGATTTGCCGTGGAAGGAGAAGCCGATGCAGCCTATCGCGCCGCTCTCCTTTTTGGCCTCTATCCATTGCGCGATGCCCAGGCCCAGCAGCCTGTGCCAGGCCTCCGGCGTGCCGACGTTGTGGATCAGGTAGTAGTCGATATAGTCCGTCTGCAGGCGCGAAAGGGATTCGTTGAAGAACTTGTCGAAGTCGCCCGCGCTTTTGCAGCGGCTGTGGGGCAGCTTGTCGGCGATATAAATTTTTTCCCGCAAATCGTTCTTCTTGAGGATGCCGCCCAGGGCGGCCTCGCTGCCGGGGTACAGGTACGCCGTATCGAAGTAGTTGACGCCCGCCGCCACCGCGCTGACGATCAGCTGCTCGCGCTGCTCGGCGCTGTTCGGCAGGCGCATACACCCGAAGCCCAGCGCGGACAGCCGCCTGCCGCTCTTGGGGTCTGTTCTGTATTGCATTTCCGCCATGGTATTTCCTCCCGTTTGGTTTCATTTGTTTCTGTTGTGCGTAAATTATACAAAGGCTGCCAATCCCGCTCTTAGAGCAAAGCGCTCAGCCGCTGCGCAGGAGCGCGACGCCGCTGTAGAACAGGTTGGCGGCCCAGATACGCCGCGTATCGCTGTCCGGGTCGGTGCCGCCGATGGCGCGCTCGTATTCGGCGTAAGTCGGATGGTGGAAGTCCCTTTCCGGGTCCGGCAGGTCGAAATAGTACGTTTTCCCAAACCTCTGCCCCGGCATAAACAGGACGGCGGCGTCGGTGGAATTGACAAAATTGTAAATATTGTCAAATTCGGCCCCCGCATAGGGGTCGCAGGGGTCAAGGTACACGTTGGGGGATTCAAAGGCGTAGACATAGATGTCCTTCCTGTCTATCTTCACCCCCGCTATCTGCCCCTCCTTCTCAAGCCGCACGCCCAGCAGGTTTGCGCCCGCGCCGCCCATGCTGTGGCCCGTAATCAGCAGCTTGAGGTTCTTTTTGCACTCGAACGTGCTTTTCAGCCCGCCCAGCGTCTCCCACACGGCGTCCGCGTAGGACCTGTAACCGGCCTCCACGCGATAGCAGCAGTAGGGCGCGGCTTGCGCCGCGTAGCCGTAATACCCGATAAAATTGCTCACGAGGTACTGCCCCGACCCGAACGCGCCGGAGCCGTCCAGCTTGACCACGACGAGGGTTGCGTCCCCCAGCGCGATGGAGCCGACCTTGAAGTGGGGGTTTTCCACGCCCCATATGAATGTGCCCGCCGGGAACCGCTCCATCTCAAGGGGCTTGCCGGGCACACCATAGCGCTCCCTGAATGCCGATTCATCCATGGCAAGGCTTGCCGCCATCAGCGCGATGTCCCCGTTGAATTCGGCCGACGGCCGCTTCTTGAACCACGCGGCGTTCAGCTCCTTTTTCGTCGGCAGCCGGGCCTCGCCTTGCGCGCGGGCGGTTACGGACAGAGCGCCGCCCATTCCCGCCAGCAATGCCAGCGTAAGCAGGATGGACACCATGCGTTTTTTCATATAATTAGTCTCCTCCTGTTTTTGATTCGCCGTCCGCAGAGGCATCGCGCCTGCGGCTTTTTCATGAGATAAATTACTCCTCCCGGCCCGTGACCGCCTGCAGATTCACGTGCTTTGTCTCGCGCACCTTCAGGGCGATCATGAGCAGGCCGACGAGCGTGCCCGGCACGGCGATTACCAGGCTGACGATGCCCGCGCTGGCGTCGCCAAGCTTGTTGATGAGCGCCATGCCTGTGCCCATAGCCAGGGCGCTGCAGGCCCCGCTCATAATGGGCTGCACGGAGAGCACCGAGGAGCGCAGGTTCGTGGGGGCGGATTCCGCGCACATGAGCGGGCCGACGATATCGGTGGAGGCCCAGTGGCTGCCTATGGCCGCGCCGCACAGCAGGCCCACCAGCGGGGGGCTCCAGTTATACCGCGAGCCAAAGAAGAACAGCGTGAAGGCGGCCATCGCGCACACGCCCATGACGATCACGGCGGGCTTGCGGCCCCAGTGGTCGGAGAGGAAGCCCTGCATGAGCTGCAGCGCCGCGCTGCCGATGGGGAACAGGAACAGCGCCTGCGTCACGAAGGGCGCGGCGGCGGCCTGGGCGTCCGCCAGCGCCATCCCCTGCGCCAGGAAGGGCCCGGCGTAGCCGTAGCTCATGGTGGTCTCGTAATACATGGTGATGAGCATCCCCCACATCAGGAACGCGCCGCCCAGCAGCAGCCAGCGCAGCTGCCTGTGGCGCAGGCAGAACTTCGCCGCGGAGATCACGTTGCCCTGCGCCTGCTCGGCGGTCTTCTCCTTCTGGGCGGCCTCGCGCTGCTCGGGGCTCATGCGCAGGTACTCCAGGCGCTTGACCACGAAGGCGTCGGTCTCCCGCACCATGAGCAGCGCGAACAGGGCCGCCCCGGCCGCCACAGCCGCCGGCACGGCGAACACCGCGCGCCACTTGGTGGTGTCGTCGCCCATGAGCAGCGTGCGCAGCAGCGGGATGAGCATCACGCCCAGCGTCGCGACGGCTTTGATAATAGAGAACAGCTTCGCCCGGTGGCGCGGCGGCGTGGTCTCCAGGATGTACACGGCCTGCATGTCGTGCGGGATGAACAGCGCGATGACAAACGCGCCCAGCAGATAGACCGGTATGTTCGCCGCCACGGAAATAACGATGAGTCCCAGCCCCATGCCGAGGGTGTTCATCACCAGGAAGCGCTTGCGCCCGTAGCGGTCCGCCAGGGGCTTGTAGATCAGCGCGATGAAGGAGCCGATCATGGAAATCGTGCCCAGCACGCTCATGCGGGCCACGGCCATGTCCGCGCCGAAAACAGGCGCGAAAAGCGCCTGCGCCACCACGCTTTGCATCTGGTTGCCGATCTGCGTGGCCACCTCGTCCGAGATATACACCACGCTGACGATGGCCAGCATGTAGTACAGGTAGCCGGGCCGCTTGGGCCGCGCCTGCTCGCGCTCCAGGCGCTGGATCTCCCGGGCCTCCCGGGCGGCTTTGTCTTTCATTGAGTTCTCCTTTTATTGCCGCTTTTTCGCTGTAAAGCGATGATGTTGCCGTGCCTTCCAGTGTGCTTTTTCCTGTAAAGGGATTGACCTTGCCGCAAGAGCTGAAGCCTTGCCTGTCAACGTTTTAGCGCTGAGAAGTGTAAAAGCATTGGCTTTACAGGCACTGCTTTCGCGCGAAACATGGCCGGCCGAAGGTCTGCCGTGGCACTACCGCACCACCCTTACAAAATACACGTCGTTCACACCCAGCGCAACTTGGAATGAAAGCTTGCCCTCCTGCCATTCGCAGGGCAGTTCTTCGTCGATCATCGCGCTTTTGGTTTGGAGCTGCGCAAGCTGCGCGGGCGTGGGAACCTGCGGGCTGCCCATGGCCTCCCAGAGCTTCAGGGGGTTGCAGTGGGTCTCGTCGATGCGCTGTAAGTAAACGCGCTGCGGCTCATGGGCCAGCTCGATTTCGACTTGCGCTTGTTCTTTGGGCAGCTCGAACAGATTCTTCATTTTTTGCCTAATCAGGAGCACCTGCGTCTCGGTTTCGCCGCGGAACGCCGCCATGGCGATCTCGCCGTCCAGCGCGCCGGGGAGCTCATAGCGCGCCGGCCCGGCGTCGGCCAGCATTTTCATTCCATGAAAAGCCGGTTTTTTGACGCCTCCCTGGGTCATCAGGCCGAAGCCGCCGTGGAACTCCTCGGGGAAGGGGTGCAGCTCCTCGAAGATGTCGCTGAACACCCACAGGGAGGTGCCGTCCACAACGCCCTCCAAGGCCAGGCAGGTTTTTAGAACATAAGATGCGGCCTTGCGGGTGTCGTTGGAATAAGCCGAAAATGTGGCGCTGAGGTTCCACTCGGTGTAGTAGAGCGGCAGGCCCTTGGCCCGCTGCTTGGCGATGGGCGCGTTCGTGCGGAACACGTGCGCAGGCAGGTCCTTGTCCTCGGTCTCGTCGCCCATGAAGCGCCGGTAGGCGGGCAGGATGGCGTCCCGGGGCGCGCACTTCAGGCCGTTGCGCAGCTTATCGAGCACGAGCTTGGGGATGCTGACCGACTGCTCCTGTATCTCATTGGCGTCCTTGACGATGCCGATGGCGTCGCCGGAATACTGGTGGGTGGAGACGAAATCCACCGGGACGTTGTTCTCTCCGCAAAATTCCACGAACTCGGCCACCCAGGTGCTGTTGGACGTGGACGGCCCGCCCACCCGGATTTCCGGGTCGATCTCTTTGATGGCCCTTACAGTCACTTCGTATAGCTTAAAATAATCGCTTTGGCTGCCGCGGAAGAAGACGATGCGCAGGTCCGGCTCGTTCCACACCTCGAAGAACCAGGTGCGTATTTCTTTTTCCCCATAGCGCTGCTGCAAAAAGCGAATAAAGGCCTGGATATAACGCGCCCAGGTGCCGTAATCTTTCGGCAGGCTGATGTTCGGTTTGTAGAACATGAGGCTCTTCGAGTTGCGCTTTGCCAGCAGGGGCGGCATGAAGCCCAGCTCCACGAAGGGTTTCATGCCCGCCGCGAGCACGTTGTCGTAGGCCAGGCCGCAGGTGCGGAAGCTGGTTTCGACATACTTTTTCGCGCCCGGCAGGGGCAGAATATCGCGCAGGGAGTGCATGGTGTGCATGGCGCTGCCGAAGATCCCGTGAAAGCGCACGCGCTCCATGCCGAGCTCCTCGTGCGCCTGTTTGAGAAGCCGCCCGTAGTCCGCGCGCAGGGCCAGCCCCGCGTGGCCGCTGCCCACGCAGAACTGCCAGTGCTTATCCAGAGGGGTTAAGGGGGTATTTGCCGGGATGGTGAGGTGGGTCATAGGGGGCCTCCAAATATGTCCTATATGAATTATAACATATTTTGGCGCGGTGTCAATAAAGACTTTCTCTTGTGCGCGCAGCCTGCGTTTTTACAGGGCCGCTCCGCGAAAAAACGCTTGCTTTTTCGCCGGTGATATGCTATACTTCAAGCAGAAATTTATGTATTTCAACGAAGGAGGCAACACTCATGGGTGGTATACTCGGCAATTCGATCAAGCGCGGCGCGAAGCGCGCCGTGGGCAACGCGGTGGGCAACGCCGTAGGCCATGCCATGGAGCGCAAGGTGACGCAGGGCGTCAACCAGGCGGTGAACCAGGCCGCCGACAGAATCGCCCCGCAGCCGCAGTACCAACCGCAGCCGCAATACCAGCCAAATCCCTGCGCGGCGCAGCAGAACGCGCAGGCCCAGGCCTCCGCGGCGCAGCTGGGCGGCATCTTCGCAAGTTTCGCCGGGGCGGCGCAGGGCTTCGCCAACGAGGCCGCCAAAAACATGAAGATTTGCCCCGGCTGCGGCAACGGCTGCGGCGCGGAGATGAAGTTCTGCAACGCCTGCGGCTCCCCCCTGCCCGAGATGACCGCCGCCCAGGGCGCGGTGTGCCAAAGCTGCGGGATGCAGAACGGCCCGGGCACGCGCTTTTGCGCGGGCTGCGGGGCCAAGCTGCCCGCCGCCCTTGCCGAGGAGGCCGCCGCCGTATGTCAAAGCTGCGGGACGCAAAACGGCCCGGGCACGCGCTTTTGCGCGGGCTGCGGCACGCAGGTGGCCGCGTAAAGCCTGTACGGGCGGCATTCTTGCCGCCCGTACATAAACGCCCGGGCGGCATTTTTGCCACCCCAAAAAACACCCGGGTAACATGAATGCCACCCCTACAGGCCTTGCTTTGACGCAGGGCCTGTTTTCACCCTATGCCAAACCAAGAATACCATCACCCACACCGAACACACCATCGCCAGCGGCAGATAGCCCGCGAAAATAGAAAATCTTGTGCTGACCCAGCCGAAGACCAGCCCCAGCGGGATGCTCAGCACCCGCAGGGCCAGGGAGGCTATGGACTCCGTGGTGGCGCGGATCTGGCTCTCGGCGCGGTGGTGCAGGTAGCCCTCCACGAGGGGATCGGCGGCGCCCGCGGCGAGATACATCGCCGCCATGGGGACAAGGCACAGCGCGTTTTTGCGCGCGAGGTACACGGCGAGATACCCGGCGGCGCTCACGGCCAGGATGGCGAGCAGGATGGCCCGGTAGCTATGGCGCTCCTTGAGCCTGTAGGCGAACAGGTTCGCGGGGATGCGGCACAGGGACAGCCCCGCGCCCACCAGGCCGAACAGCGCCACCGGCACGCCGACGCCCTCCAGCAGCAGCTGCCAGAATTCGTCGAGGTAGATCAGGCAGGCCCCCAGCAGCGTGCCGGTCAGGCAGTAGAGCAGCAGCAGCGGCGCGGCGCGGAACAGCGCCAGGGCCTGCTTCGCGTACTGCAAATTGCCGGTGAGCCCGCTCTCCGGTTTTGTTATCATGGGCGGCTCGCGCAGCGTGAGGGCGGCCAGGAAGGCCAACCCCATTGCGCAGGCGGAGATCAAATAGTTGAACTCGAAGCCCAGCCGGTTGGCAAGCAGCCCGCCGGAGAGCGCCGCCGCCATGCTGCCCGCCATGTCGATGGCGCGCAGGCGGCCCAGCGTCCTCTCGAACCCGTCCTGCTTTCCCGCCGCCAGCAGGGAGTCGTAGAGCAGGGCGCTGCCGCTGCCGCTGGAGAGCGCCCGGCCCACCCCCGCCAGGAACACCGCCAGCCCGAAGGCCCAAAAGCTCCGGGCGAACAGCAGGATCACCATCTCGGCCGCGTCCAGCAGGCAGCCGAGGAGGAGCATACGTTTGCGCCCGAAGCGGTCGGCCAAAATGCCCGAGGGGATCTCCAGCAGCGTGACAGTGACGGCGTAGATGATCTCGCACCAGACCACCCCCTGCACGCCAACGCCGCGCGCCTGCCAGAACAGCCGCTCAATGACATAAGCCGGGATAAGCGCCTGGAACAGGGTGATCCAGTATTGCCTTTTTGCGTTGCTCAAATAATCATAACCCATACCTGTCTTCCTTTCAAAAAAATTGGGTTGGAAGGCCGGTATAGGCGGCGCGCGGGCGCTGTATTGTCTTGTGAGTTAGCAGGGAGGGCGGATGTTGCTGCGCATGGGATGGCTCCTTGTAGACTAGACTCGGGTGGCATTCTTGCCACCCGCTTATATCGCGTTTCTAGTGATCCCCACCGTCACCTGCATCAAATATTCCTCCGCGCCGGTGACGCTGGCGGCGTCCAGCAGGTAGACCGTGTAGGCCGGACCGGTGAACTCCATCCCGCCATGCAGGGCGTATTCGAACATGCGGCGGGGCAGCGGGCCCATCTCGCCGTAGTAGCAGTGCTGCGTGCCCACCAGGTAGTCCCCGGCGGGCCGCGCGTCGGGGCCCTGCGGGTCGTAGGAAACCAAGAGCGTCGGCTGGTCCGGCTGCTCCATGAAATCGAAGAAGTCGCGCCAGGCGAAGCCCAGCGGGCAGCCCGCGTTGCCGTTTTGCCGGATGTCCCCGAAGGCGCTGCGCAGGCGCTGCGCGGGGCTGAGCCTGCCGCCCAGGGTCTCCAGGGAGCTGCGGCGCAGGGGCCGGGCGGGCAGCTGCCGCAGCTCGATCTCGCCGGGGGAGGCCGTGCGGCCCTCGCCGATGAGCGAGAGGTAGCTGCGCAGCATATCCAGGCTGGCCTGCTGGCGGGCGATGTCCCGGCGCAGCTGCTCGCTGCAGCGCCCGAGCACCTCGCCTGCCCGCTCGGGGCTGCGCTCCCGGCCGTAGTCCGCCAGCTGCTGCGCGCTCAAGCCCATCTCCCGCAGCGCCTTGATGAGGTACACCTGGGGGATGAGGCGCGGGTCGAAGAAGCGGTAGTTGCTGCCCTCGGCGCGCGGCACGGGGCCCAGCAGGCCCTGGTCGCTGTAATCGCGGATGCTGAAGGCGGAGGTCTCGGCGCAAATGGCCAAGTCAGAGGTTCGCAGATTCATTTTTTACATCCTTTTTTGCACGTCCTGCAGGGGGCGGCGTCCCCGACGCCCCAAACCAAAGCTTTGTTTTATATGCCAGGGACGTCATCCCCTGCAAACATCGCTTTTGCACAATAAGAGTATACAGCATTCGTGAGAGAGATACAAGCCCTTTGCGGCTGTCCGCGGGCGTTTTTTTCGGCGCGAAACAAAAAATGGCAAATCCAGGGGGCAGCTCAGATTTTTTTTGAAAATTTATGAAAAGGCTGTTGACAAGTTCTAGGCTTTGTGATAGTATTATTTTGGGGTTAAATCAAACAAAATTTTTCACGAAAGGAAGCGATGCGCATGAGTAACCCGAGCGGCCCCAGCAAAGCGCCGAAGCGTCCGTGCCTGATGAAAGTTCCGATTCCCGGGAGAGGGCGGCCATGTGCCGCCGCCGCCCGGCTTCGTTCGGACTTTCCCAAGTGTCACCCGTGACCTTGCGTGGAAGTCCGTTTTTATTTCGCCTATTTTTTCATCAGAGAGGAACCACATGCATAACCTGAAAATGAGCGCCCGAACGAACGCCCGCCTGCGCGCGCCCTAAGTGGAAATCACGCTGGGTACGCATTGAAGGCCTGACAGGTTTCACCCTGGAAAGGAGGGTGCCCACGTTGGAATTGTTGACACCGAAGCAACAGGAGAGATTGGACAGGAGCCTGCGCGCATACACGGGGGAGGATGTCCTGTCCGCCCGGCAGATTGGCAGCACGCACATCAGCGACATATTGGTACTGAACCTGGAGCTCGCCGGGGGCAGCGGCGGCATCCGCAACTGCCACGCCTTCATCGCCAACCGCGGCGCGCAGCCCGTGATAGCGGAGGGCTGGTTCGGGCGCGGGAGGGGGGGGCTATAAAGCTTGTGCTATTACCGAGCATTTGCATGGAGCAGAGCAAGCCCCCCTCGCGTGCGAGGGGGGTGTCCACGCCGGGGCGTCCGCTAATCCTGCCTGTTGGCCGCCATCATCGCGGCCGCCGCCGCCGCGCGGCGCTCGGCCAGGTCGGCGTACATGACCTCGCGGGTCTTCTGGTCTATGTTGTAGAAGAACTTGGGGATCAGGCCGAAGATGCTGAACAGGGCCGGGACGATGGTGGCCATGGCGAAGACGCCGTCGGCGGTCTTCTCCGTCTGGTGCAGGTAGTGCTCGCCGGTCTGGAAGCCGATCATCTGCATGATCGCGTTGGTGAGCGTGCCGCCGACCGCGCCGGCGATCTTCTGCGGCAGGCCCCGCATCATGCCCACCATGGCCTCGCCGCGGAAGCCGTTCTTCCATTCGCCGTAGTCGATCATCTCGTTGCGTATCTCGTCCGGGATGACCCGCTTGGCGCCGTAGAGCGCCATGTACGCGGTGTTTTCAATGCTGTAGGCGATGAGCATGGGGACCAGGTGCGCGTACATGCGGTGGAAGCCGTTGCCCTGCGCGGCCTTCTTCGTGCGGAGCATGCCGAAAAAGTAGATCCCGATCCAGAAGGGCTTGTTGATATTTTCCGAGGCGATCCACAGCGTCTTGGTGGAAAACCGCTGGCGCAGCCAAGTGATGTAGCCGTAGCTGGCGTAGCTCACCGGCGAGCCGGGGATGCCGGAGATCAGGCCGAAGTTGGAGAAGTTCAGGATGGAATCGACGTAGGTGCCGTGCTGCCTGCCGATCTGGAAGCCGTCCAGCACCTGTGAGAGCATGAACAGTAACAGGGGTCGATTGTTTTTCAGGGCGACAAGGGATTCCTTAAACGTGGGCGGTTTGTCCTCCACGGCAAGCTCGGCGGTGCCGGCGCTCTGCACCCGCTCCCTTGTCACAATGACATAATACAGCGATATGCCCGCGCTGATGGTCATGGTGATCATGCCCATCCATGTGTAGAGCGAACGCAGGTTCATGTTGACCTCAAGGGCCGTCTTCTTCGTGTTGCGCGAGATGATGTCCCGCAGGATGGTGAAAATCTGCTTGGGCAGGGAGCTGCCGAAGGACAGGAACTTCGCCTTGGTGATCAGGCTCAGGCGCTCCTGCGGCTCCGGCGTGATGTTGGCCACCATGCCCATGCGGGCGATCTGGGAGATGGTGCCGGTCAGCTCGTTTAAGAGGCCCAGCGCGAAGTTGAACGCGATCTTCGGGACAAAGGTGCTGTCCGTGCCCCAGAAGATGTAGGGCAGCATGTAGACCAGCAGGGTCATCGGCAGGCCGTAGAGGGGATAGAGCAGCAGGTAGGGCCGGAACTTGCCGAAGCGCGTGCGGGTCTTCTCCACCCAGGCCGCCACGAACAGGTCGTCGAGGACGTCCCACACGGTCCCGAAGGGCCCGAGCAGCGCCTGCACGCCCTTGCTGATGTTCAGCAGCCTGTCGGTCCACTCCGCGTTCGGGCCGATCACGATGGACGGCGCGGCGTCGTACATGATGAAGCCGACTGTTTCCGCCGTGCCCACGTACCGCCGCCCCTCGGGCGGCCCCTTGGTCTCCTGTTTTTCTTTTTTATTTTGACTTTTCGCCATGGCAAAACCCCCTTGCGTATTTTCAATCCCTATTGTAACACATATGGGGGAAAATGCAAGGGTTTTTTCAAGCGTCCGTTCCTTTCGTTTTTTCAAGGCGTTTCTTCAGGGCGTTTCTTGGATACAAGTCGATTTCTCTTGACTTGCGGCAAAAAAACGTGTACCATGGGGGTAACGAAACACGCGGGAGGAAGCTATGCCCATCCAGCTGCAAAGACACCTCAACCGGTTCAGCAAATTCTATCCGGGGAGCAGTCCCGAAATCCCTTCGGCGCTGTTCGGCAGGGACGCACGGCAGCGCGTCTCCCCGTCCGGGCTGCCCAACCTGCCCCTGCCCTCGAGGAAGAGCGAGTACTCCTGCAAGGCCTCCACCCGGGACGGCGTCGTGTGGTTCGGCGCGAAAACCGGCCTTACCCGCTACGACCCCGCCGCCCCTTGCAAGAATGACAGGATCATGTACTTCAGCGCCACCAGGGATTTGCCTTCAAACGAAGTCCTGGCCCTGCTGCCTGTGGAGCCGGAGGACGAGAGCGTCTTTGAAGCCCTGTGGGTGCGCACGAAGGGCGGCGTCGCGCGCATCACGATGAAATGGCTGACCGCCGAAGAGAAGGCAAATCTCCTGTTGCGGGAGAATCTCGACGTCGTGGATCGAAGGGGCATGATCACCCAGAAGATGCTCACCCGGCCGCGCGACCCCACGAGCAAAGTTTCTTATAACGCCAGCGACAACGACGGCTGCTTCGGCTGCGCCTTCGCCATGGCCGAGCTGCTGCACTACGGGACGCTGCGCCGCGAGCTGGGCCCCGAGCATCCCGAAACACAGCGCATTAAAGCCGTATGCGCGCGCTCCAGCGAGGCCATGCTCCTGCTGACCTACATGCCCGGCCGTGGCGACGGCTTCGTGGCCCGCACCTACATGGCCCCCTACGAGCCCGTGCCCGACGACGGCTTCTACTTCGAGAAGCTGGGCGACGGCACGGCCCGCGTGCTCCCGACGACGCCGGCTTTGAATCGCGGCGTGGCGGGCATGATCATCGACGCCGGCGCCCCCGTCCCGGAACGCCTGGCGCGGCTGTATGAGGGCGTGGCCCCCGGCGGCGTGGGCCTGGTCTACAAGGGCGATACCAGCTCCGATGAGATCACCCTGCACTTCGCGCACGCCTATTACCTGCACCTGACGCTGGCCCGGGACGACCCCGAGCTTGCCGCGCTGAGCGCGCAGGCCTGCCGGAACATGATGGGGCATATCCTCGATCACGGCTGCCAGATGCACGACGCCTTCGGCGGCCCCGCCCTCTGGGCCAAGTGGGACGAGGACTATTTTTCATGCGGCCTGGGCTGGATCGACGCCTGCCTGAACGCCGCCGAAATTCTGATGTACCTGCGCGTGACCATGGAGGTCGCCGGCGAAACGGGCCGCTGGCAGGCCGCCTACGAAGACCTGCTTGCGAAAGGCTACGCCGCGCTCGGCCCCAAGCACGCCGAGCGCTTCGACCAGATGGCCCGCATGGAGAACATGGACCTCCCCGAGGCCATCATGTTCGGCGACCACATGCTGGCCACCGCCGCTTTCTGGCCGCTGATCCTGCTGGAGCCCGATCCCGCCCTGCGCGAAATTTACAGGGCGGGCTACAAGGCCTGGCGCGGCACGATAGGCCGGGATCACAACCCCGGCTACGACATCCCCTTTATGCTCGCCTGCCCGGACGAACCCATCGACATGGCCCTGCTGGAGCGCTGGTTCTACAGAAGCCCCGCCAGCCGCCTGGCCGCCCCCGTGAGCCTGGAGGCCCGCGCCGACATGCCCGTGCGCATGTACCTCAACGATTACAAGGAGACCGGCTGGCGCCTGCCCGACGACGAGCGCTTCATCGCGAAATACAACCGCAGCCCATGGCTCTACACCGGCAGGGGCAGCGACTGCATGATTGACAGCTGCTACCCCTACACGTTCGCGTATTGGCTGGGAAGGTACTACGGGGTTTTGGCGTGACGCCTTTGTGCATTTTGCCCAGCAAAAATTACCGGCCAAAAAGCTCGGAAAACGCCCGCAAAAAACTGCGCGGGAAATGTAAGCAAACCCCCTGTTTCCGACGGGAAACAGGGGGTTTGTCGCACACCTTGCGAAATTCACGAATTATCGTTTATCGATAAGCGAACTTTTTTCGTCAAAATGACGAACGGGAGGGCTTGTCATAACCTGTCCTCCTCCCGCATAGGCATGTACAAAACGGCAGGAATGCCGCTGAAGGAAGGCTGTAGGGGCGGCATTCATGCCGCCCGCCGGAAAATGCAAATAAGCTTAAGCGTAAAGCCCTTCGACCAGGCCGCCGCACGCCTGCCGGATTTCGTCCTCACCCCCCTGGCCGCGCTGCCGGAGGATGTGCGCGCCCGCGCCACGGAGATCCGGATGCGCGCGGGGAGCCCGGTCACGCTCACCCTGCCGGAGGGCCCGCGGCCCCTCCCGCTGCGCCTGGGCGGCGCGCAGCTGGCGCAGGCGCTGCGCGCCCTGTGCGAATACTCCGTGCACAGCTACACCGAGGACATCGCCCGGGGCTACGTCACCCTGCCGGGCGGGCACAGGGCGGGCGTGTGCGGCACGGCGGTGATTGAACATGGCTCAGTCACGGCTGTGCGCGACATCTCTTCGATCAACCTGCGCGTCGCCCGCGAAATCCCCGGCGCGGCGAGCGCGCTGTGCGCGAGATTGTACCGGAACGGCAGCCTCCCCGGCCTGCTGATCTCCGGCCCGCCCGGCAGCGGCAAGACCACCCTTTTGCGCGACCTCGCCCGCCGCCTCTCGGACGGCCTGAACGGCTCGGGAAGCCTTAGAGATCACGGTTTTCCGCGCCGCGTGGCGATCATCGACGAGCGCGGCGAGCTGGCCGGGGCCCGCGAGGGCACGCCCTGCTGCAACCTGGGCGCGAACACGGACGTCCTCACCGGCTACCCCAAGGGGGAGGGCATCCTGCTGGCGATACGTTCGCTCTCGCCCGAGATGATTCTGTGCGACGAGCTGGGCGGCGAGAGCGACGCCGCCGCCCTGGAAGCCGGTTTCCACACGGGCGTGCGCTTCGTGGCCACCCTCCACGCGGGCAGCGCCGAAGAGGCCCTCGCCCGCCCCGTGGCGCGCCGGTTGCTCGCCTGCGGCGCGTTCGACTATTTGGCGCACTTGGAATTTCCGTGCAAACTGGCTGAAATACGCGAACTAAAAGTAGGGGACGGCCTCCGGACGTCCCTGGTCACATAAAGGAAAATGTTGTGCTTGGGGCGTCGGGGACGCCGCCCCCTACAGGAGCCTCCATGCTGAAAACCCTGGCTTTGTCCCTGCTTTTCCTCGCCTGCGGCGGCACGGGCGCGATGCTCTCACGGGCCATGCAACTGCGCGTGCGGGAGCTGGAACGCGCCTTGCAGATGCTCGCCTCCCTGCGCGCGCAGCTGCAATACAGCCGCCCGCCCCTGCCGCAGATGCTCGGGGCCGTGTGCGAACAGAGCCAGCATCCGGCCTTTTTGCCCCACTGCCTGGCGTCGATGAGAGAGGGCACGGCCTTCCCCGGCGCATGGCGCGATGCGATAGAATCCCACTGCCCCGGCCTGCGGGCGCAGGACAGGGGACACCTGCTCGCCCTGGGAGAGCTGCTGGGCGCGAGCGACGCCGAAGGCCAGCGCGAGGCCCTGCTGGTGCAGGAGTCCCTCCTGGAGACCCTGCTGGTGCAGGCCCGCGCCCAGCGGGACACGAGAGGCCGCGCGGCCTTCACGCTGGGCATTCTGGCCGGGTTGACAGTGATGATACTGTTGATGTGATGCCTTTACCCCCTCCAAGGAGTAATGTCAACAACACAGGAGAATGTGGGTCAAAACCATTGACATTGCGGAGCGCCAAAGCAAAGAAAGGAAAACGCCATGGACTTCACCCTCATCCTGAAAATCGCCACGGTGGGCCTCATCGTGGCCATCCTGCAGCAGATCCTGTCCAAGCTCGGGCGGGACGAATACGGGATGCTCGTGGTGCTGGCGGGGATCGCGGTCATCCTGCTGATGCTGGTGCCCGTGTTCGTCAGCCTGCTGGAGACGGTGCAGAGCGTATTGCCGATATGAAAGACCCCCAGAGATTCGGGTGGCAAAAATGCCACACCTACAGCCTCTGCGTCCCATACAAACCTGCGGCGAATTGCCACCTGTAGGGGCGGCATTCTTGCCGCCCGAACCTTAGCAGAAAGAGAACACCATGTGGAAATTAGCCGCGGCCGCCGTAGCCGCCGCCCTCGCGGCCCTCATCGTGCGGCAGGTCAAACCCGAGCTGGCGCTGTTCGTGCAGCTGGGGGGCGTGCTGGCGGTGGCCCTGCTGCTCATGGGCGCGCTGCGGGACCTCCTCGCCGCCGTGCAGGGCATCCTGCAATTCGCGCCCGGGGGAGGCGATCCCACCTTCGGCGGGAACAGCTCGTACACGATGCTGGTCAAAGCGCTGGGGATCTGTATCACCACGCAGCTGGCGGCGGACATCTGCCGGGACAGCGGCTCGAACGCCCTGGCGAACACCGTGGAGCTCGGCGGGCGGCTGCTGGTGCTGGGCCTCACCCTGCCGCTGCTGAAGAGCATCGCGGAGCTGGCGGTGGGGCTGATACGGGGGTGATGCACAATGCACAATGCACAATGCACAATGAAGATGCGCAATACCTGTAGGGGTGGCATTCTTGCCACCCGCGCCATAACCAGCAAAGCCTTAGTGTCGGCATTCATTGCTCTTATAACGATCCTCCTCTTCGCCATCCCCGCCGCCGCCCAGGAAAACGAGGCCATCCAAGAGCCGGCGGCATTTAAATCCCAGCTGGAGGCCTCCGGGGCGCAGGGTTTGGTGGAGGCCCTGCCGGAGGACGCGCGGGAGGCCCTGCGGGCCCTCGGGGTGGAGGGCATCGATTTGTATTCCCTGCTGGGGGCCTCGCCGCGGGATATTATTGCCCTGCTGTTTGGCATGTTGCAGGGGGGGGTGGGCAAGGTCGTCCGCTCCGGGGGCATGGCGCTGGGGGTGGTGCTGCTGCTGTCCTACGCCGCCGCCGCCATGCCGGAGGACGAAAAAATCCGCCACTCCCTGGAAGTGACGGGCAGTATGCTGGCGCTGATTTTCCTCCTGCCGGGCCTGGCGGCGCTGATGCGCGCGGCCGGCGCCGTGGTCCATACCGGCAGCAATTTCGCCCTGCTGCTGATTCCCGTCCTGGCCGGGGTGATCACGGCCTCCGGCAAGCCCGCCCTGGCGCTGAGCTACCACAGCATCGCGTTCGCGGCGGCCCAGGGGCTCTCTCAACTGGCCGACGGCGTGATTATCCCCTGCACGGGGGTGGTGCTGGGCCTCGGCCTGGTGGACGGCGCGGCGAAG
Source organism: Oscillospiraceae bacterium (assembly GCA_009779995.1). Classification (GTDB taxonomy): domain Bacteria; phylum Bacillota; class Clostridia; order Oscillospirales; family Acutalibacteraceae; genus WRMQ01. Next base: position 27,714 of record WRDW01000010.1, read on the forward strand.
GACGCGCGGCTCTCCGCCGTGGCGGGTGCCGTCAAAAAGGCCGTCATCGGCGCCTTCGCGCTGCTGGCGGGCCTGTTCTCGGCCCTGCTGAGCATCAAGAGCCTCATCGCCAACACGGCCGACGCCTTGGTGATCCGGGGGATGAAGGTGGTGGCGGGCAGCGTCCCCCTGGTGGGCGGCGCGCTGAGCGAGGCCTGCGGGGCCATCCTCAGCAGCGTCTCCCTGGTAAAGGGCGCGGTGGGGGGCTTCGCGCTGCTGGCGGCCCTGGCGCTCTACGCGCCTGTTTTGATAGAGCTATTGCTCTGGTCGGTGCTGCTCAAGCTGCTGGCGGCGGCCTCGGAGCTCTTCCAGCAGGGCAAGGCCGCCGAGGTATTCAAGAGCGCGGCCTGCGCCGTGGCGATTTTAAGCGCCTGCGTGGTGTTCAACGCGGCGTTGCTGCTGATTTCCACGGGGCTTGTGATCACGGTGGGGAATGGTTAGTGCTTTTCGTAATGGCTGCGGCAGAAGGCGATATGCACAACGCCGTTTTCTTCAATGCGGTAGATTAGTCGGTTTTCCTCGTCAATGCGCCGACTCCACCACCCCTGCGATTTGTGCTTGAGCGGCTCTGGTTTGCCGATGCCATCGTGTCCGTTGCGTTCAATATCCTGCAACAACTGATTGACACGTTTGAGGGTTTTCCTGTCCTGCGTCTGCCAGTAAAGATAGTCGTCCCAAATCTTAGGCATCGTCGTCCACCTCAATCAGTTCATGCTCGGTCCCTCTGCCAGCGTCAAGATTTGCTATCGCCCGATTGAGCCTGGCCTGATTGTAATCGCTATAGAATGGATCGACAGCGGCAATCTCGAACGGAATTTTCTGCTCGCGCAGAATGGCCTTGGCGAACAGCGTCACAGCCGTTGAGACCGACATGCCGAACTCCTCGCACATGCGGTGGAATTGCTCCTTCAGGGTGTTGTCCATGCGGATGCTGAGTGTGCCCTGTGCCATAGGAATGCACCTCCTTTTTGATTATCATAACCATTGTAACACAGACTATGCGAAAAGTCAATGCATTGTAACACGATTGGAGAAAAAAGCATGGAACAGCTTCGCACCTGGGTGCTCTCCATCGCCATGGCCGCCCTGGCCGGGGGGCTGGTTTGGCTGCTGGCCCCCAAGGGCAACGTCCAGAAAGCGCTGCGCGCGCTGATCGCGACCTTCCTGCTGTGCGCGTTTTTGTCGCCGTTTTTCCTGCGCGGCGGCGTGAGCCTGGACTGGATCCTCCCGGACATCCTGGATACGCCGACCATCCCCGCGCTGGAGGAGACGGTCTCGCGGCAGCTGAAAACCGCTGTTGAAGAGGAGATCGCCAAACGCATACAGGCCGTGCTGGACGAGCGCGGACTGGCCGGCGGACAAATTCTCCTGGACACGTCTATTTGGCCGGACGGGAGCATAGAGATAGTCACGGCGCGGGTGCTCGTGCCCCCCGGCGCGGATACGCGGGGCCTCGCGGCGGCGCTGAAAGCGCAGGCCGGGCTGGACGTGGAGGCAGCAATAGGAGAGCAAAGCAATGGATAAAGACGGGAAGACGGATGTCCTCAGCGCGCTGCTGGCCAAGTGGAAGATCGGGCGCTGGCAAGCGATCGTATTGGCGGCGGGGCTCGTTGGGCTGCTGTTGCTTCTTATTACATCCATCCCAACCGGCACAAGAAGCGCCGAAGGCGGCAAAAATCCGGCGCAGGAGAGCATTCGCGTCGATCTGACGGCCTACGAGGAGCAGCTGGAAAAACGCCTGGCCGGAATCATCGGGGCCATCGCCGGGGCGGGCGAGACCCGCGTGATGCTCACCCTGGACTGCGGCAGCGAGCCCATCTACGCCGTGCAGGGGAAAACGGACAGCAGGCACAGCGATTCTGAAAAAAGCAGCGAGGAGAGCCTGAACGCCACGAAGGAGTACGTGATCATCGGCAGCGGCGCGGGGGAGCAGGGCCTGGTGCTGAAGATGATCGAGCCGCAGGTGCGCGGCGTGGCGGTGATCTGCCGGGGCGGCGACGACCTCATCGTGCGCCGGGCCATCGTGGAGGCCGTGACGGCGGTTCTGGGCATAGGCAGCAACAAGGTGAGCGTGGCGAAGATGGGGGCGGGGTAAATGAGAAATGGTCTGTAGGGGTGGCATTCTTGCCACCCGCGCGCCGGAATGGGTAGGGGGCGGCGTCCCCGACGCCCCGAGCGAATTTTATGCGACCGGGGATGTCCCGGCGTCCCGAGCGGTTCTGATGCGACCGGGGATGTCCGGAGGCCATCCCCTACATAGATTCATTATCCAAAGGAGAGAACACAATGAAAAAGCTCTTGCAAAAACGGCAGCTGGTCCTGGCGACCCTGGTGCTCGCGCTGGGCGCGGCGGTGTTCGTCAACTGGTACTACTCCAACCCGAGCGTGGCGGCGGACGCGCAGACGATGGCCCCGGTGCAGGTGACCGCGAGCGAGGATGAGCACCTGGGCGACAGCCTCTATGTGCACAACCCCTACGGCGCCTCCGCGGGGGAGTACTTCGCCGGGGCGAAGCTGAGGCGCGGCGTGGCGCACGACGAGGCCAAGGAGGTGCTGGGGGCCGTATTCAATGACACTAGGGCCGACACCAAGGCCGTGGCCGACGCGGGCAAGGCCCTGCAGACCCTGGCAAACGCCATCAAACTGGAGGCCGACTGCGAAGCCCTCATCACCGCCAAAACCGGCGTGGACTGCATCGTGACCATAGGCGAGCGCAGCGTGGAGGCCGTCCTCGGCGGCCCCCCCATCGACGGCGCCACGGCCATGCAGGTCAAGGAGATCCTGCTGCAGAAGACGGGCTTCGATATTTTGCAGGTGAGCATTGTGGAGCTGAAGAGGTAGAACACGCTCCCCCCGGCTTCCGTCTCTGTGAGACGGAAGCCACCCCCCTCGCAGGCGAGGGGGGCTTGGGTATGCGGGCCATCCGAAGTTTTTGACGGAGCAGAACCGGGGGGGGGCCATCGGGGGGAGCCTATTCCCGCGGCTTGATGTTCACACCCACCGCCAGGCGGCCCAGCACGTCCGTGCAGGTGCGCCCGCACAGCAGGTCGATGATCATTTCGCACTGCTGCGGGTCGGCGGAGTCCATCTTGCCGTCCTTGTCCAGGGTAATGCCGTAGGCCCCCAGGAAATCGATGCGCGCTTCAATGGAGAGCCCCGCGATGTGGGCGAGAATTTCCCTGTCGAAGTCCAGGAATTTCTTCGTGTGCTTCCCGCCGAGAGCCGTGAACTCCAGCTGCTCGTAGCTGCCCACCACGTCGGCCTCGGCGATCTGCTCCAGCCGCCGGGCGCATACGGCGCCGGCCCTGCTCTCCAGCTCCAGGTCCTTGCCTATGGCCTCGCCGATGAGGTAACACAGGCCGTCCATGAGCAGGAAGTCCACCTGGGGCGTGAATTTCAGCAGGGGGGACTGCGCCTCGGCGATCTCCTCCCCCCGGCCCGCGCAAAGCAGCGCCTTGGCCCCGCTGATGAAGGGATTCGTCCTCCTCAAAAACAGGATTTCCTTCGCGGGCGCAAAGACTTCGCCGTCCTCGTCTTTTTTAGCAGGACAAAGCCCATAGAAGGCGTAACCCACCGGCTTGCCCGCAACGCCGCTCACGAAGTCTTCGGGGGCCTTCGCCTGTGCCCCGGCGACGCCCAGCAGGATGTCCCCGAGCTGATCCCGAATCCGCGCGTCCCCCTGCGAGAGCGCGCCGATCTCCTCCTTGGGCAGCAGAGGGGAATATTCCGTCACAACGCGCTCGGTGAGGGTCTTTTCCAGCAGCAGGCGGGCCATCTGCTGTGCCCATTGGGGAATATTTTTCATCTGGCAGGCGTTCCAGCTCAGGGTCACGCCGTCGCGGCCCTTGCCGGCGCTGTAGAGGCAGAATTTCCAGTCGTAGTCCTTGGGGTTGAGCCCTTGCAGGGCGGCGACGAGGGATTGGGTGTCCATCATGCGTTTCCTCCGTAAAATGGGCTGTGTTGTTTTTTAGGCGCATTATTATAGCATGGGAATTGGGAAATTGCAAATGGTTTTTAAATCCCGCAAGCGATCTCGCTCTGATATATCTTTTTTGTAAGACCCACAAAGAAGTAACCGCCCCTGAGCCGTAGCAAGCTTGGGCGGTCTGCCCAAAAAATTAGCTTGCACATTGGGCGCGGGCATGATAAAATAAAGCTGGGTACTTAGGCAAGAAAGGGATTGAGGGGAAATGACCACTCCGGAACTCCAGAAGATTTATCCCGATTGGGAGATCATCGGGCTGCTTGGGGAGGGGGCCTTCGGGAAGGTGTATGAAATCCGGCGCGGCGGGGGGAGCCTGGAGGCACACGCCGCGCTGAAGGTGATACATATCCCGCAGAGCGAAAACGAGGCCCGGCTGCTGCGCAGCGAGGGGAACGACGTCTCCGCGCATTACGAGGAGGTGGCCCGCCAGCTCTCCGACGAGATCGCCGCCCAGGCCAAGCTCAAGGGCAACAGCAACATCGTACACTGCGAGGACCGCAAAATAGTGCCCGACGGCGACGGCATCGGCCAGACAATTTTGATCCGCATGGAGCTGCTGCGCCCGCTGCCGGCGCTCATGGAGGAGGGCGCGCTGGGGCAGGAGCAGGTGCTGCAGCTCGGGCGCGACATGGCCCGCGCGCTGCTGCTGTGCGAGCGGCACCGCATCATCCACCGGGACATCAAGCCGCAGAATATATTCATCTCGCCCAACGGGGATTTTAAGTTGGGCGATTTCGGCATGGCCAAGCAGCTCGAGCAGACCGCTAGCTTCCTCCCGCGCAAAGGAACCTATAATTTCATGGCCCCCGAGGTCTTCCACGGCCGCCCCTGCGACGCCGCGGTGGACATCTACTCCCTGGGCGTGGTGCTCTATACGCTGCTCAACGGCAACCGCGCGCCCTTCCTGCCCCCGTTCGCTTCCAACGCGACGGTCACCAGCCGCGACCGCGAAACCGCCCAGACCCGCCGCCTTTCCGGCGAGCCCCTCCCGCCCCTGCCCTGCGTCTCCGCCGCGCTGGGCGACGTCATCGCGCGCATGTGCGCCTTCGACCCCAAGGACCGCTACCAGAACGCCCGCGAGCTCGTGGGCGCGCTGGAGAGCGCGGCCTACGAGCTCCAGGGCGAGAGGACGGTGAGCATGTGGTCGCTGATCGGCAGCGGCGCGCCCGGCGCGGCGATGCCCATCGACGGCATCACGGAGGACCACTGGCGCTGGTGAAGGCAAAGCGCGCAGCGCCGGGGGGGCCACTAATACCTCGCGCCGTACATCCCGCAGGGCCGGTAATCCGCGCTCTCCAGGTCTTTTGTGCCAAAGGCGGCCCAGCAGTGGGGGCGGATCCGTCCCTCGTCATCGCAATCGCGCAAGCGATCCTGCTCTGGTTTAACCGTTTGGTTAGACCCACAAAGAAGTAACCGCCCCTGAGCCTCACAAGCTTGGGCGGTTCCTTCTAACCCTTTAGTTAAGAGGAAGAGGTGCAGCCGCAACCTGGCGGTGCTGTGTCCCCGGGGTTAGCCGCTCCGGGGGCACTCTCTTTCTGCCTCTATTATAGCCGGGGATTCCATTTTTGTCAAGTGAAATTTTCAAAACCGCGCCCCATACGCCCCGCAGGCCCGGTAGTCCGCGCTCTCCAGGTCCTTCGTGCCGAACGCGGCCCAGCAGTGGGGGCGGTAAATATCGCCCTCGGGCACGTTGTGCATGGAAACCGGGATACGCAGCATACTCGCCAGGGTGATCAAATCGCGCCCGATGTGGCCGTAAGTGAGGCTGCCATGGTTCGCGCCCCAGTTGGCCATGACGCTGTAGACGTCAGAGAAAGCAGCGCTTGAATTATCTGCGCGCGGGGCGAACCATGTCGTTGGCCAGGTGGGGTCGGTGCGGCTGTCGAGGGCCTTGTGCATGTCATCCGGCAGGGTGACGGTGTAGCCCTCGGCGATTTGCAGCACGGGGCCTATGCCCTCGATGATGTTGAAGCGCAGCATGGTGGCGGGCATCTCGGCGAGGGTTTTGAAGTGCGACGAATACCCGCCGCCTCTGAAATAACCTTTATCGGCCTGACACCAGTCGGTTGCCTTAAGCATGGCGGCGATGTCTTTTTCGGTCACGTCCCACCAGGGTTTTAAACTGGCCTCGCCGCGCTCATTTTTACTAGCGCCTGTGGCATCCAGCGCTGCTGCCCCTGAATTGATGAGATGGATAATACCCCCGGCGGCCCGGCCCTCCAGGGCTTGCCCGGTGACGCGCTGCACGGCCTCGGGGCTCCAGTAGGTGCGCACGTCGGCAAACACGCTGGCCGTGCCGGTGAGCAGCTTGCCCACGAGCATGGAAAGCCCGTTCAGGCCGTCGTTTTCCGTGGCGAAGGTGAGAGGTTCCCGCGCGCCGTTCCAGTCGAAGCTGGAGTTGAGGATCGCCTCGGTGAAGTCGCAGTTGGGCATGTAGTCCGTCCACTGCCGCTGCCCCTGGAAGCCGCCCAGGATGGCGTTGCGGCCGAGAGCCTCCTCGTGCCAGCCGTCTGTCAGAATACCGTTCTGCTCCGCGGCCTTTTTCGAGGGCCGGACGTCACCCAGCCTGGGATTACCCAAAAGTATATCCCGGCAGATGAGGGTCATCTTCGTGCAGAACTCCCACTCCCAATCCTTGCGCTCCTTGGAGGAGGGAGTCTCGTTCTTGTCGAAGCCCTCGGGGCAGTTGGCCTTCACCCAGGCCAAGGCGATTTCATATTCTTCTTTGTCGTAGATTTCCAGATCCACGCGGCGGCGCACCTCGCTCATGTCCACCCATTCGGGGCGCAGGCCGAAGTAGTGCTGCATGACGCTCATGTCAGTATAGCTGCCCGAGATGCCCATGCTCACCGCGCCTATGCCCACGTAGCTCTTGCCCCTGATCTGCCCCAGGGCCAGCGCGCAGCGGGCGAAGCGCAGGAGCTTCTCGCGCACGTCCTCCGGGATGCTCTCGTCGGGGATGTCCTGCACGTCGCGCCCATAGATGGAGAACGTGGGCAGGCCCGCCTGGGCGTGGGCCGCCATCACCGCCGCGAGGTACACCGCGCCGGGGCGCTCCGTGCCGTTGAAGCCCCACACGGCCTTGATGGTCAGCGGGTCCGTGTCCATGGTCTCGCTGCCGTAGCACCAGCAGGGCGTGACGCTCAGCGTGGCGCACACGTTCCGCCCGGCGAAGTACGCCGCGCACTGCGCTGCCTCGGCGCTGCCGCCGATGGTGCAGGGCGAGAGCACGCACCTGACTTTCGCGCCGTCGGAGTAACGGCAGTTCTCCTCAATCAGGGCCTGCGCGGCGCGGGCCATCTGCATGGTTTTGGCCTCCAGGGCCTCGCGAACGCCGCCCCAGCGGCCGTCGATGATGGGGCGGATGCCTATGGCGGGATGGGTGTTTGTTTGCATGGGTTTATCTCCTTTTGGGTGAAATTTATCTTGACAAATCATGTCTGTGGTGCTATACTGTTCACGAGGGGTGGCGCTGCGCTAAGCAGACGGCCTTCCTCCCCTCGTAAAATGCTGTTTTACAAGAAGTAACCGCCCAAGCTTGCTGGCTCAGGGGCGGTTACTTCTTATTGCCGTGGATGGACAGGATATAACCGGTTGCGACTACAAGGAAAGCCAGTATGTAGTGCGCGAAGTTTGCGTCCATCTTTCTCACCCCCTTTCGGAAGCGAGGGGAGCAACCGCCGCTGCCGCGCAGCGCCAAGGATATTATACAATGCCCCCTTGCAAAATACAAGAGGGTTTGGGAATTTAGACCGCCCAGCGGTTGCGCAGGGCTGTGTTGGTGTTTGCCATGCAAATCAAAACCTTTCTGCTGCAATATGTTTTTTCCATGCCGCCGCGCCATCGTGGGCCAAACGCGGGCATCAGCGCACAAAGCGAAGTATCCGCAGCTCAAACCCGCGCAGCTCGAGCGTTTCCGAGGCCGGGGCGAGGGTCTCCTCCATCACGTTCACGCTCCCGGTCAAACGATAGCCCTCTACGGATACCTCGCCGCTCTGGGCTCTTTCGCTGCTGTTATAGACGCGCAGGAGCAGGCCGTCGCCGTCGTCCGGGAGTTTTACGCTTTCAATGATCATATTTTCGTTCGCGGAGGCGATGAGCGCCTGTGCTTGCTTGGCCGGTTGGCCGGCCGGGGTAAGGTGAAGCGGGTTGTTCAGGAAATACGCCTCGCGGTAGGTGTCCGCGCCGAGCGGCCCCTCGTGGGGGTAGAGCGCGTACTCCAGGGTATGCTCGCCGTGATCGACCTCGCGGCCGGGGCCGCCCCTGGGCGAGCGCACGAGGTTCATATCGAGCACGCCGTTTTTGCATCTAAAGCCGTACTTGCAGTCGTTGAGAAGAGACATGCCGAAGTTGCCCTGCGTGACGTCCACAAATTTTTGCCCGCTGACCTCGTATTGCGCCTTTTCGATGGAGTTGTTCTCTGTCGTCGCCCTTTTGATATGCCCGAAGGGTACGTTGAAGCTGGCCTCGCCGCCCATGGGGAGCTCGAAGCGCACGCGCAGCATCACCTTTTTGCCGCCGTGACGGATTTTCGTGGAGAAGCGCAGCAGCGCCGAGCCGTCAATCAGGCTGATCTCCTGCGTCACGGCGTCCTCGCCCACCCGGAATTCGGCCCTGGCGTAGGCCTTCGCGCCGTCCGTGCCCACGGAGAAGGCCGTGCACTTCGCCTCCCTGCGGCGCTTGTAGTAGCGCGGGCGGATCTCCCAGCAGTCGCCGTTGTCGCGGTACAGCGAAAAGGCATTGAGCTTGCCCGCGGCGAGCTCTTTGCCGGTCTGTTTGTGAATATAGGAGACAATCACGCCGTCCTTGAAAGTCACTTTGGCGCAGTCGTTCTCGATCACGCCGCCCTCGGCCCGCGCGCTGAAGCTCGTGACCGCCGGGGCGCTTTCGATGTCCGCGCAGCCAAAGGCCGGAACCTCAATCCTGCGCCACGCGCCGTTGTGTTCAATCAGGCCTTGATACGCGAAGCTGTTGAGGTTCACGGCCGCGCCGCCGCCGCAGGCCCGTTCGAGCAGCTGTTCGATGCCCTCCTCCAGCCGTTCCATCAAAATCTCGTAGCGCGGGATGCATTCGTCATATACGCGGCTGATGGAGGAGCCCGGCAGGATGTCGTGGAACTGGTACAGCAGCACCTCCTTCCAGATCTCGCCCAGCTCTTCCATAGAGATGGGCAGGTCTGTAGGGGTGGCATTCATGCCACCCGCACTGACGACGTCGCTCGCGGGCGGCAAGAAGCCTCCCTCCGGTCGTGTCGCCATACGGCGAGCCCCTACAATCATCGCCGCCAGCAGCTCATAGTTCCGCAGCAAAAATTCGCATTTGCGATTGTATTTCTTGTTGCGGGACTGCGTCGTATAGCAGCCCTGGTGCTTTTCCAGGTACATCTCGCCCTGATGGGTGGGGTAGCGGCCTTTGTCCTCCGCCGCCAGCTTGCCGAAGAACTCGTGCATGTTCCCCTGCGTATACTTCGGCATCCCCTTCAGGTCTTCCATGCGCGCGCAGCGCTCGTAGTGCTCGAAGCCCGGGCCGCCGCCGCCGTCGCCCAGGCCGAACAGCGAGGCCGAGCGCCTTGAAATATCGCGCTGCTTGTATTTTTTCGCGGCCAGCGAAAGCCTGGCGGGGAGGGCCGCGGCGACGTAGTTGTCCTCGGGCGGCAGGTGCGCCAGTACGCCGGAGCCGTCGGGGCTCAGCCAGTGGAAGGTGTGGTAGGGGAACTCGTTCACGGCGTTCCAGCTCATCTTCGGCGTGAGGAAATAGGGCGAATCCGCCAGCGCGCTCACCTGCGGGAGGCAGGCGGAATAGCCGAAGCAGTCGGGCAGCCAGAGGATGCGCGGGTCGTCGCCGAGCTCCTCGCGGAAGAATTTTTTGCCATAGTAGAACTGCCTGATCATGGATTCCCCGCCGATGAGGTTGGAGTCCGGCTCCACCCAGGTGGCGCCCTGTATCTCCCAGCGGCCCTCGGCGTGCAGCCGCTTCACCTTCTCGTAAATTGTGGGATAGCCGTCCTTCATCCACTGGAAGAGCTGCGCCTGCGAAGCGCCGAACATCGCGCCGGGGTATTTCTCCAGGTTCATCACCTGGCTGGCGAAGGTGCGCGCGCCCTTGCGGTGGGTCTCGCGCATGGGCCACAGCCACGCGAGGTCGAGGTGCGAATGCCCCTGCGCGGTGAACTCAAAAGTATCCAAGCCGCCATCGGCGGCTATGCCCTCGTTTTTTGCCTCCAGATAGGGCCTTAATATCGCCCGGTCGCCGGTTTTGAGGGCGCGCTTCACGGTTTTGTAGAGGCCCTTCATGTACTCGCCGCGCGCCGCGCCGTCGTATACGCTCATCAGGACGTTGCAGTCGTAGTACAGGGCGCGCCGCTCGAAATCGCAGCGGGCCAGCTGCAAACGGCGGATGACGGCCTTCACCTTGCCGCTGACGTAGTAGTTGCCCAGCAGGTCGTTGTTCGCCGCGTCGATCCAGAATTCGATGCGGCCGCCCCCGTCCACAAGCCCGCCCAGGGGAACCACCATCTTGCCGCCTATGCTCTGCCGGACGTCCGAAAAGCTGGCGTAGGAGGTGATGCCCTGCAGGGGCTCCCCTCCCGTGTTGTAGATGAGCCCCTCGCCCGAGACGTCCACCAGCAGGAACAGCGCGGGGTCGGCGGGGTCGGCGTCCCGCGGCATCTGCCCGGTGACGCGCATCCAGGCGCAGCCGAAGCGCAGATCGGTCCACCGGTCGCCGGGGCGCACGGCCATATGCTCCCCGGATTCACGCGCGCCGAAGGGCACGGGCTCGTCCGTGCGCCAGAGCTCGCAGTCCAGTGCGCGCAGCGGCTCGTAGCAGCCGAGGAGCAGCTTATAATTTTTGCGCTGGAGATGCTGTCTGTCGATCCAACGGTGCGGCGGCCAGGAATTTTGCACCATCGTGAGGTTGATGAAGATGCTCTCCATGGCCTTCGCAACGTGTTCAAACATGGTTTCGCCCCCTTGCTTTATTGTGTTTTTTTATTATAGCAAAGCTCTTTGGGAAAAGCAAGCCCCCTGTTGGGGGAAAATATCAGGCTGTTTCCGCGTGAGCTTGCCGGAGACGCAGCAGCCCTGCGTCTCTATACACTCGTCCTATTCTTCCTCTTTCCCTTTCCACTTCTCCCGCAGCTTGCGCCGCCTGTCCTCAAACACAGCCGGGCGAAACCGCACGCCGGAGGAAACCCGCTTCCTGCGGGCCTCCGGCGCCTCCTTGGCGTATTTGGGCACGGGGGTCTTTTGTTTTTTCATGGTACGATTATACCACAAAGCCTCCCGGAAGGCAACAAAAAAAACGAAAATACAATCCCGCAGCCTGCCGAGGGCTGCGGGATTTTTTTTGCACTAATTTAAAAAAAAAATTTAAAAACAGTGAGGATTTTTCCGCCCGGCTTCGACAGATATGTAAACGGACTGTAAAACACCTCCTATTGACCCCCCGGCCCGGACGTGCTATAGTGTGCAGGCTGGCTTTCATGATTTAACGCGCGAGACATCGGAGGTGACAATGTGCTGATCTGGAAAATTTTACTCCCACTCACAGCCTACCTGCTGGGGAATTTCAACGCCGGCATCGTGTTCTCCAGGCTCATCTATAAGAAAGATATAAGAGAGCACGGAAGCCGTAACCCCGGCACCACCAACGCCTTCCGGGTGCTGGGCAAGGCCGCGGGCTTTCTCGTGCTGTTTTTCGACGCCCTCAAAGGCGCAATGGCCGTGCTTTTGGCAAGATGGCTCCTGCCCGGTATGGAGCTCTGGACAGCAGTCGCCGGGCTTTGCGCGATGCTGGGGCACATATTCCCGGTGCTGTACAAGTTCAAAGGCGGCAAGGGCGTGGCCACCACCGCGGGCGTGACCCTCGCGGCGCAGCCCAAGGTGCTCTTTACGCTGCTGGGGCCGTTTTTCGCGCTGCTTTTCGGCACAAAATATATGTCGCTGGCCTCCGTGAGCGCGGCCGCGCTGCTGCCGCTCGTGTCCCTCGCGTGGAACCGCTGGCAGTTCACGCCCATAATTTGGATGGCCCTGGCCCAGGCAGTGCTGATGATTTTCATGCACCGGGAGAACATCAGGCGCCTGGCGCAGGGGAAGGAAAGCCGGCTGTTTCAGGGGAAGGAAAAGGTTGTTGCAGATCGAAAGGTGATGTAGGGGACGGCCTCCGTGACGTCCCTGGTCCAATAAAGTAAAGCTCTTGCGCGGGGCGTCCGGGAGGCCGCCCCCTACAAACGAGCCGCCCGCAAAGGAGTACCCCATGAACAAAATCGGTATAGACATCGGCTCCACAACAGTCAAAGTTGTGGCCCTGAACGAAAAAAAAGAAATCATATTCAAAAAATATCAAAGGCACCACGCCAAAACGCGGCAGGCCGCCGCGGAGATGCTCCGGGAAGCCATCATCACCATAGGTAACAGCGAAGCCACGCTGGCGCTGTCCGGCTCGGCGGCGCTGAAGGCCGCGGCGGCGGGCCTGCCCTTCGTGCAGGAGGTCTTCGCCACCCGCGTGGCCGTGCGCGCGCGCATCGGGGACGTGGACGCCGTGGTGGAGCTGGGCGGCGAGGACGCCAAGATACTCTTTTTCACAAACGGCACGGAGGAGCGCATGAACGGCTCCTGCGCGGGGGGCACGGGCGCGTTTATCGACCAGATGGCCTCGCTGCTGTCGCTCTCCCTGGAGGAGTTGGACAGGCTGAGTTTGGAGCATAAGCAAATTTACAACATCGCCTCGCGCTGCGGCGTGTTCGCCAAGTCGGACATCCAGCCCCTGCTCAACCAGGGTGCCACGAAGGCCGACGTCGCGGCCTCCATCTACCAATCCATCGTCAGCCAGACGATTGCCGGGCTGGCCCAGGGCCGGGAAATCAAAGGAAAAATTTGTTTTTTGGGCGGGCCATTGACATTTTTGAAGGGCCTGCGCGAGCGCTTCGTCCAAACCCTGCAATTGGACGACGCCTACGCTGTATTTCCCGAAGACGCCGAGTATTACGTCGCCATAGGCGCGGCGCTGCATAGCCGTGAAAGCGATCCTATACGCCCCGGCGACGCCCTGGACCTGCTGCTGCAATCGCAAAATCAGCAGGAAAAGGCCGACACCCTGCCGCCTCTGTTCGAGTCCCAGCATGACTACGAGATTTTTGCCGACCGGCACAAAAAAGACAGCGTGCCGACAGCCGACCTGGCCAGTTATGAAGGAAACGCATGGATAGGCATTGACGCCGGTTCGACGACGACAAAGCTGGTGCTCATCGACGAGGCCGGGCAATTGCTCTACAGCTTTTATACGTCAAATCATGGGGAGCCCCTGCGCGTGGTGCGTGAGCAGCTGATCAATATCAGAGAGCAATGCGGCAAGCGCGTAAATATCGCCGGAACGGCCGTCACGGGCTACGGCGAGGAGCTCATCAAGAACGCCTTCGCGATTGATCATGGCATCGTCGAGACGACGGCGCATTATCGCGCGGCGAGAGCCTTCAATCCCAACGTCGATTTCATCATAGACATCGGCGGGCAGGACATGAAGTGCTTCAAATTACGCAACGGCGTGGTAGATTCGATCATGCTCAACGAGGCCTGCTCCTCCGGCTGCGGCTCTTTTATAGAGAGCTTCGCCAGCGCATTGGACTATTCTTCGGCTGACTTCGCGCAGCTCGGCCTGTTCGCCAAACGGCCCGTGAATCTGGGTTCGCGCTGCACGGTGTTCATGAACTCCAGCGTGAAGCAGGCGCAGAACGACGGCGCGGGCGTGGACGACATCTCCGCTGGCCTGAGCGTGAGCGTGGTGAAAAACGCGATCTACAAAGTCATACGGGCCAGAAACGCCGACGAGCTGGGCGGGAACATCGTCGTCCAGGGCGGCACGTTCCTCAGCGACGCCATCCTGCGCGCCTTCGAGCGGGAGATCGCCCGCGGCGTGACGCGCCCCGAGATCGCGGGGCTCATGGGGGCCTACGGCGCGGCGCTCTACGCCAAGGAGCAGGGGGCAGGGGAGAGCGCGCTGCTCTCCCTCGAAGAGCTGCAGATTTTCTCCAGCGCATCGAAGAGCGCGCGCTGCGGCCTGTGCGGCAACAAATGCCGCCTGACGGTGAACACTTTTAATGAAGGCAAAAAATATATCTCCGGCAATCGCTGCGAGAAGCCCCTGGGCGGCCAGGCCCCGGACATCCCCGACGCCTACGAGTTCAAGAAGGACCTGCTGATGGCCTATAAACCCAAGCCCGGTATGCTGGGCCGCATCGGCCTGCCCATGGCCCTGGGGATGTACGAGCTGCTGCCCTTCTGGCACACGCTGCTGACCGAGATCGGCTTCGAGGTGCACCACTCCGGCCTTTCGGACAGAGATTTGTACCTGGAGGGCCAGCACACCATTCCTTCAGACACTGTCTGCTACCCGGCCAAGCTCGCCCACGGGCACATCGAGCGGCTGCTGGCCGGGGATATCACGACGATTTTCAACCCCTGCCTGCCCTATAACTTTGACGAGGGCATGGGGGACAATCACTACAACTGCCCTGTCGTCGCGTTTTATCCCGAGCTGCTGCTGGCGAATATCCCACTATTAAAAGAAGCAAGATATTTAGCGCCCTATCTCGCGCCCCACGCAAAAAGCTTTCCTCGGCTGGCTGCAAAGTATTTTCAAAAAGAGTTCGGCGTGAAACTGGCTTTGACCCGCGTTGCAGTGAAAAAAGCATATCAAGAATATGCGCATTACCTGCAAAAGCTTTACGATTTTGGAGATTGCGCTCTGGCATGGGCAAAAGACCGGGATGCCGAAACGGTCATCCTGGCCGGGCGGCCCTACCACGCCGACCCGGAGGTAAATCATGGCATACACAAGCTTTTAACTTCGCTGGGCTGCGTTGTCTTGTCTGAGGATTGCCTGCGCCCACGGGAAAAATTCGAGGTGAGAGTCCTCAACCAGTGGACCTACCACGCCCGGCTCTACGCCGCCGCGAAATTCGCCGCCGAGCGCGAGCGCGTGCAGCTGGTGCAGCTGACCTCCTTCGGCTGCGGCCTGGACGCCATCACCTCCGACGAGGCCAAGTCCATCCTGGAGCAGGGCGGAAAAATTTATACTTTGATCAAGATAGACGAGATCAACAATCTGGGGGCGGCGAAGATCAGATTGAGGAGCTTGATGGAGGCGGTGCGGGGATGAAGAATATCGTAGGGGACGGCCTCCGGACGTCCCCGGTCCAAAAAGACAAAACTTTAGTGCTTTGGACGTCCGGAGGCCGTCCCCTACACTTGCCCCGCGAAAGGAGATAACACATGGCCAACCTGACCTACGACAAAACCGGGCGGCTGCTCTTCACGGAAGAGATGCGCAGAGAGTACACGATTTTAGCGCCCAACATGCTGCCCATTCACATGACCTTCCTGGTGGAGGTGATGCGGCAGACCGGCTTCAAGGTGGACCTGCTGACCTCCACGAATCACGAAATCGTGAATTTGGGTCTGCAGAGCGTGCACAACGACACCTGCTACCCGGCCCTGCTGGTCATCGGCCAGATGATGGAGGCCCTGGAGAGCGGGCGCTACGACCTGGGCAAAGTTGCGCTCATCATCACCCAGACCGGCGGCGGCTGCCGGGCCTCCAACTATATCCACCTGCTGCGCAAGGCGCTGAAGAAGCGCGGCTGGGCGCACATCCCGGTGATCTCCTTCAATCTCGCGGGCATGGAGAAGAACCCCGGCTTTAAATTCCCGGTTTTGACTTATCTTGAGCTGCTGGGCATTATCGTCTACGCCGATTTGATCATGAACCTGGCGAACCAGGCGCGGCCCTATGAGATTCATAAAGGCGAAACTGACGCCCTGGTTGAAACCTGGACAAAGCGCCTGCTGGATATGAAGATGAGCCTGCGGCATCTCAGGCGCACCCTGGTTGCTATCGCTGAAGATTTTGCTTCTATCCCCATGGATCGAAGCGCGCCGAAAATCACCGTGGGCGTGGTGGGCGAGATCTATATCAAGTACGCGGCCCTTGGCAACAACAACCTGGAGCGGCTGCTGGCCGACGAAGGCTGCGAGGTTGTCGTGCCCGGCCTGCTGGACTTTTTGATCTTTATGGGGGATCATCACCTGGTGGATACCCGGCGCTACCTCATCAAATTCAAAAAGGGCTTCGTTTCGCTATTGATCAAGCTGGTGTTCAGCTTTTTCCAGAAAAGATTGATTGGCGCAATCAAGACCCAGCCTGTGTTTCGGGTGCCGGCCGACTTTGCCACGATCAAGCGCCTGGCAAGCGCCTATGTCAGCGACGGCAACAAGATGGGCGAGGGCTGGCTGCTCACCGGCGAGATGCTGGAGCTCATCCACGCGGGCATAGGCAATATCATCTGCACCCAGCCCTTCGGCTGCCTGCCCAACCACATCGTGGGCAAGGGGATGATACGCGCCATCCGGGGCGGCCACCCCGAGGCCAACATCGTGGCGATAGACTACGACCCCGGGGCCACCCGCACCAACCAGGAGAACCGCATCAAGCTGATGCTGGCGGTAGCGCGGGAAAAAACAAAAAATAAACAAATATAACTATAATAACAAAAAATAAGTATTGCTCTCACTCCAAAACTATGCTATAATACTATTTATAAGTGTAGCGAGGAGCGCAGAGAATGCCGGAACTCAGCCCCGAAACCAAAGCCCAAATCAAAGAAGCCCTTCGCAATCCAATCAAGTGGTGGCGGGGCGCGGAGCTCCCCGAGGAGGACATCCGGCCCTGGGAGGGCGGCATACAGTTCCTGGCGGAGCTGCTCAAGGGCTTCATGAGCGGCTTCACGAGCATGAAGGACAGGCTGTTCGTGGGCATGGGCGAGAACAAGATCGAGCCGAACATGAAGAGCATCCACGACGTGATCCGCATCACCTGGGACGGCCTGAACGACCCGCCCATCGGCATGTACATGGACCGCAAGCGCTTCGGCGAGAAGGTCCACCGCTGGATTATGCGCTTCAACGCCACCTTCAGCCCGATTTTCATCTTGATCCAGTGCCTGGATTTGGGCCTCACGCCGGTGCAGCGCGTGATTATGTGGACGGCCGTCACCATGTTCGCGGACCTTATGAGCACCGCCAACGCGGTGAGCGAGACGAAGATCTGGGCGGGCATCTCGCCCTACTCCGAGAAGCGGGGCACGCTGCAGCTGTGGCGCACCATAGGCGACAACGTGGGCGCGCTGGTCACGGGCATCCCCATCATCATGATGGGCTTCGCGAGCACGCTGGGCTGGAACCTCTCGGACTATACGATCATGGCCGTGGGCGCGGCCCTCACCGCGCCGCTGACGATCTTCAGCCGCTGGCTGCCCACCTTCGCCAAGCAGCGGGTGGATTTCACCGTCAAAGTCAACGCCGAGGGCGAAGAGCTCGAACAGGAGCAATCCGCCGAGGACAGGATGACGCTGCGCGAGCAGTTCGCCATCGTCAAGCACAACAAGTGGTTCATGATGTGGCTGGTGATCGATTTTATCCGGTTGCTCGGCCCCGGCACGGACAGGATGTTCATCTATCGCTTCCTGGTGCCCAGCAAGAGGGTGCTCGGCAAGGACATCGACGGCCTGCTGATCAAGACCATCTTCCGGGACATCGTGTTCGGCTGGCCGGCCCTGGTGCTTCTGCCCTGGGCGCAGAAATCTGTGGAGTGGTTCGGCAGCCCGGTCAAGTTCATCAAGAGCCACATCATCCTCAACCTGGTGACGCAGGCCATCACCTTCGCGGTGGGCTACAAGAGCTGGCCGCGCCTGATCGTCCTGTGGGTGCTGGAGATGACGCGGGAGGTGATGGGCCGTTGGGGCTCGGTGGCCCACACCATGATCCGCTTCGAGATGTTCGACTATGTGGAGTGGAAGACCGGCTACCGCAGCGAGGGCATCACGCAGTCGGTGGACGGCCTGCTGAAGAAGCTGCTCAAGGACAACATAGGCTCCGTGATCGGCAACGCCGTGACGCAGTGGACCGGCTACAAGGGCTGGGACGTCCCCCTGGCCGAGCAGCCGGAGCGCTTCATGAGGTCCATCTGGCCGCTGCTGCACGTGGGCGCCATCTTCGGCGAGATTGTCGCGCTCATCGCCATCCTGGGTTTCAAATACCCCCACGACCCCAAGGAGGTGGAGGCCGACCTGGTGGAGCGCCGCGCCCTGGCGGCGAAGCTGAAGGAGGAGGTGAAGGCAAATAGCTAAAAGCTTAAAGCTGTTCTTCTTCCGGGTGTTCTGCGGTTTTTTCCTGGGCTTCAGCATCTTCGCCCCCGGCATCAGCGGCAGCGTGATCGCCATCGCCATGGGGATCTACCACGAGCTGCTGGCCGCGGTCGCCAATCCGCTGAAAAATATCAAAAAGAACCTGGCGTTCCTCCTGCCGCTGGCGCTGGGCATACTCGTCAGCGCCGCCGTCTTTGTCATAGGCTTCAAGTACCTGTTCGAGACCTACGAAAAAGCCCTGTATTTTCTCTTTGTCGGCCTCATCGCCGGGAACCTGCCGGTGGCCGTGAAAGAGATACGAAAAACCGATTTCCGCAGGCGTTATCTCGTCTGCTGTTTCCTCGCCTTCGCTGCTGCGCTGGCGTTTATCGCGCTGACCTCGGATATCCGGACGGCGGTGAAAGAGGAGAGCGCCGCGCCGCTGTACACCGTGGCGCTGGGCGGCCTGCTCGCGGGGGTCACCTTCATGGTGCCCGGCATGAGCGCCTCCGTCATGCTCATCGCCACCGGCGTCTACGACGACGTCATCTCCGCCGGTTACAGCCTGCTGCGCCTGGAAACCGCCGGGCTGCTCCCTCTCGGCGTCCTCATCCTGTGCACAGCCGTGAGCGTGGTGGCGACCTCCAAGGGGATCAAGGCGCTGTTCGGGAGATACCCCGGCGCGGCGAACTGCGCCGTTCTGGGCTTCATCGCGGGCTCCCTGGCGGGGATACTGCTCCAGGGCCTGCGCATGGACGACGCCGGTTTCGAATGGTTCCACGGCGCGGCCATGGCGGCGGCGGGCCTGGGGCTCTCGCTGCTGTTCATCGTGCTGGGCAACGCCATGGGGAAGAGCGGCAGGGAGGCTGTGTGAGGCAAGGCTGCGCGATGCCGCCAGCGGCAGCGAGGGGGCAGTGCGAAGCACGCGCGAAGCGCCGTCTTCGTGCCCGCCGCAGTTGTCTGCGGCTGGTTATAGCGGCTGCTATCGCACTGAGAAGACCGATACAAACGGGAAAGAGGTAATGTCAATGGCTAAACTCATGAGCGAGGAGACAAAGGCACAGGTGAAACAGGCGGTCCGGCATCCCGGCGTGTGGTGGCGGGGGGCGGATCTGCCCGAGGAGAAAATCCACCCCTGGGAGGGCGGCATACAGTTCCTGGCGGAGGCCCTCAAGGGCTTCATGAACGGGTTTACCGACATCCGCGGCAGGCTCTACATCGGCATGAGCGAGGGAAAAATCCAGCCGAACATGAAGAGCGTTTCGGACGTCCTCACCACCAGCTGGGACGCCCTCATCGATTTCCCCGTGGGCATCTTCATGGACCGCAAGCGCTTCGGCGAAACGGTGCTGCGCTGGATCATGCGCTTCAACGCGACATTCAGCCCGCTGTTCATCCTGATCCAGTGCTTCAACTTCGGCCTGACGCCGACACAGCGCCTGATCGAGTGGACGCTCATCAGCATGTTCGCCAACGTGATGAGCAGCGTCAACGCGGTGAGCGAGACGAAGATATGGGCGGGCATCACGCCCTACGCGGACGAGCGGAAAATCTTGCAGCTCTCCCGCACCCTGGGCGGGCACGTGGGCGGCGTGTTTTCGGGCGCGACCTTTATTCTCATGGGCCTGAAGGACATTCTGGGCATCACGGACTACCAGATCATGATCTGGGGCGCGATGATCTTCGCGCCGCTGACGATCTTCAGCCGCTGGCTGCCCTCCTACGCCAAGCAGCGGGTGGACTTGACCGTGAAGGTGGAGGGCGAGGAACAGCGTGAAGAAGTAAACAACTTCTCCTTCCGCGAGAGCTTCTCCATCGTGAAGCACAACACCTGGTTCATGATGTGGCTGGTCGTCTACGCGATCCGCATCATCCGGCCCTCCACGGACGAGCTGTTCCTCTATCGTTTCCTGATGCCGAAGCTGCAGTTCCGGGGCAAGGAGCTCGGCGGCGAGATTTTATACACGATCAAGGGCATCGTCACCCTGCTGCCCGGGTTCCTCCTGTCCCCCCTGGCGATCAAGGCCGTCAATTTTTTCAAAGGCGAGATCAACTTCATCAAGGGCCACGTCATCACCATCATGATCATGCGCGCGACGGTCTACTTTGTCGGCTACAACTCGCCCGCGCGCATCGTGTACATGTTCATCATGGAGATGCTCAAGGGCGTCATGGACATGTGGGCCGGCGTCCCCCACTCGATGATGGAGTACAAGATGTACGACTACGTGGAGTGGAAGACCGGCTACCGCAGCGAGGGCATGACAAAATCGGTGGACGGCATACTCAACAAGCTCATCCGGAACAATCTCGTCAACATCTTCGGCAACGCCGTGACGCAGTGGACCGGCTACATGGGCTACGATATCCCCGCGGAGCAGCAGCCGGCGCGCTTTTTGAACACCATCTGGCCGCTGATGCACGTGGGCATCTTCTTCGGCGAGGTCGTCGTGCTGGTGTGCCTGTTCGCGTTCAAAATGCCCAATAACTTCCCCGAGATAGAGGCAGACCTCATCGAGCGCCGCGCCCTGGCGGCAAAGCTGAAGGAGGAGGCGGGGGCTTAATACTATTCCTGCTCTAAAAGAGCATAGCGGTCAGCCGCTCCGCACGGCCCCTGTGGCCTTTTGGGCCGTGCGGAGCGGCTGACCGCTTTCGGAGGAAGTGGCATTGCAGTGGGCTCTTTTAGAGCGGGAATAAATTAAGCCGCCCCTGCCAACCCATCCACCCCCGCCAGCCCGGCCTTGTAGCGCTCGAAATAGCGCGCGAAGCCCTGCCTGTCTTCATCGCAGGGCGCAACGCAGGAATCCGCGGCGCCGGCGAACACCCTATCGGCCAGGTAGCCCTCCAGGGGCTCCCCGGCCTTTTTTTGTTCCATATAGGCCGCCAACAGGGCCATGCCCCATGAACCGCCCTCCCCGGCACAGGCCATCACCGTCACCGGGGTATCCAGGGCGGCGGCCAGCAGGCGCTGCCCCGCCGTGCCCGATTTGAAGAACCCCCCGTGCCCGGTGACGCGCTCGAGGCCTATTCCCTCCCGGGCGAGGACGTCCATCCCCAGGCGCAGGCCCGCCACGGCGGAGAACAACAGGGAGCGCATCAGGTTTTCGGGCGTGAGCCGCGCGCCGGGCCCCCGGCACAGCAGCGGGCAGCCCTTAGCCACCCCGGCCGCGGGCTCCGCGGCGACAAAATTATAGGACAGCACGCCGCCGCAGTCGGGCTCGCCCTCCAGCGCGGCGGCGTAGAGGCTGTCGTAGAGATCTGACAACGAAACTTGCGCGCCGAACCTGCCGAGAGCCTCTCCAATGAAGTGCGCCCAGGCGTCTATATCCGAGGTGCAGTTGTTGCAGTGCACCATGGCAACGGGCCTGCCCGCCGGGGTGGTCACTATGTCGATGCCGGGGAGGGCGCGGGCCGGCGCGCTCTCCAGCACCGCCATGGCGAAGATGGATGTCCCCGCCGAGACGTTGCCGCTGCGCAGCGTGACAGCGTTCGTGGCGACCATGCCGGTGCCCGCGTCGCCCTCCGGCGGGCACAGGGGGATGCCTGGTTTCAAATGGCCCGTGGGGTCCAGCAACAGCGCGCCCTCGGGCGAGAGGCGGCCCGCCGGTTCCCCGGCCACGCGCACGGCAGGCAGGATCTTGCGCAAATCGCGCTGTGTGTGCGATTTGAATTGCTTTAACATGCCTTCGTGATAGTCGTTTATTTCAGAGTCAATCGGGAACATGCCCGAGGCGTCGCCGACGCCCAGGACTTTTTCGCCGGTCAGCCGCCAGTGCACGTAGCCCGCCAGGGTGGTCATGTAAGCGATCTCTTTTACATGGGCTTCGTTATCCAGCATGGCCTGGCGCAGATGCGCTATGCTCCAGCGCCGGGGGATGCCGAAGCCCAGCAGCTCGGTCAATTCTTCTGCCGCCTGGCCTGCCGTTGTGTTGCGCCATGTGCGGAACGGCACGAGCTGCTTCCCCGCGCTGCCGAACACCAGGTAGCCGTGCATCATCGCGGAGACACCCATGGCTTTCACTGTTGTAATCGGCCCGCCGCAGCTGTCTGACAGCGCCCGGAAGCAGGCCCGCAGGCCCTCCCAGGCTTCCTCCAGGCTATAGGTCCAATAGCCGTTTTCGAAGCTGTTCTCCCAGGTATGGGAGGCCGAGGCGATCACACCGTGCCCCTCGTCTATTAGCACGGCCTTGATACGTGTAGAGCCGAGTTCGATCCCCAAAAATGTGTTGTCAAGCTTGCCCATAGTAGGCCTCCGTTCCGTGTTTGCGTTGAAAATGTTTTTCAAGAAGCTCTTTTTGCATGGGCGTTTCACAGCCCAACAGGCAGGTATCCAGGGCCATCGCGGCGATCTCTTCGAATATGACAGAATGGCAGACGGCCTCCATGGCGTCCACGCCCCAGGTGAAGGGCCCGTGGCTGTGTACCAGCGCGCCGGGCGTCTCCATGGGATTTCGCCCTGCCAAAGCTTCACAGATCACACGCCCGGTTTCGCGCTCGTATTCCCCGGCGATTTCTTCAGCGCTCATGCGCCGCGTGCAGGGGATTTCCCCATAGAAATAGTCGGCGTGCGTCGTCCCCAGCGCGGGGATGCGCCGCCCCGCCTGCGCCCAGGCCGTCGCTTTTCTGGAATGCGTATGCGCCACGCCTCCAATAGCCGGAAAGCTGTTATATAGCACACAATGCGTTGCCATATCCGAACTGGGCTTTAAATGGCCCTCAATCACATTGCCCTGTAAATCAAGAACGACCATGTCCTCCGGGGTGAGCTTTTCATATTCCACGCCCGAGGGCTTAATCACGAACAGGCCCTGTTCCCGGTCTATGCAATCGCCTATGGTCTCCCGTGCGGAGGTCACCTTCACGCCGTTCTTGCGCAGGATGGCCTTGTAATGTGCCGAATCGTAGCGGTTCCTCGCGAACCTGTCCAGCTTCCAGACGATCACGACATCGAAAAGGCCCTTCGCGCTGTCCTTGATCATGCGCTGGAACTCGGGCCGGTTGTCTGTCTTGGCCGAAAGCGCGCGGTCGATATAGGTGTTCAAAATGGTGATGCCGCTCTTCTCGGCGAACTCCTTGCACTCCCGCAGTTGGCCCTCAATGCTCTCTTCCCGCTGGCTGTCGGAGCTGTAGCGGGCGTAGATTACTCTCGTCAAGAGTTCTCCTCCTTTAGCAAACGCAGCAGCGTATCCTTTAATTTTTCATTCATCGGCGAAGCCGGGTCGAAGCACATCTCAACGAACTGCCGCAGGTTTTTGTCCTCAATCTTGGGCCGGTTCTCGTATTTCCGGCCCTGCGGGCTGTCGCACCGCGCGAAGATGTAGTCCATGGAAACATCGAAGCAATCGGCATACCAGAGCAAAATCGCGTAAGGCGCTTGTGCCAAGTCGTGCTCGTAACGGTTCACGCTGGCCTGCTTCAAGCCCGCCAGCGCGCCGAGCTTGGCCTGCGAGAGCTTCACGCTTTCGCGCAGGGCCCGTAGGCGGGTGCCTATGGTTGGCATTTGACATCAACTCCTTTCAGGCGTATATTATACACCAGATCAAGAGTGGTGTCAAGGGTGCATTTCGGTTTTATGCGTTCATACTATAGACAACATCAGCTAGTCCTTTATCAGGATACGTTTGGCTGATGAGAATCTTTTTCTTTTGCAAATCCACTTTTGATTTGATTCCCATGCTGACCGCCATTGGCTCCATGATAGCCGTGCCGCTGTTCACGGCCCTGGCCCTCCTGGGGCTGGCACTTGGCGTCTTGCCAATCAAATAGCAACAAGAGGAAACCTAAGCGGCCCTGAAAGGCCGTCCCCCGCGATTGTGTCAAAATCTCTTTTGCCGAATGGGTTTTAGGTATGTACGCAACAATTCGCGTTCAGAGCGGAAAAACGCAAGCTCGGAACGGCTTAGTGCCTTGTTCTCTGCCTTTAGCGCAAGCAATTCCAAGGTGCAAAGCAAGTCGGCGGCTTGGAATAACCTGTAGTTCGCGGGCGCAACCCTCCGATACTCCACATTGCTAAGAACCTTCTTGTACGTAGAATCCAGGATTCTGGCAAGCTCCGGCTGACCGAAGTCGTAGTACAAAATCACCTTATCGAAAGACTGGAAATATGCGAGGTTTTCAGCCAAAAAGGATAGCAACTGTTTGGTGAGCATATCCGCCAAATCGCGTTCGTCCGTAATATGCCGCTTGTCCGCAACGAAGGATTGATAGGTGGTTTTGCTTGCGCGTACAAAAGTGAACAGCCGTTGAAATATCTGTCGCCGGGTGATCATGTCCAAGTTCAAATAATCTTCCTCGCGACGGATCAGCGGCCCGGTATGTACCGTCTTGGTTTTGATTTGGAGATCGGTCAACGCTGAATCAATTTTTCCCACTAATTCTTTGATGCTATCGGCCTGGTCATGCAAAACAAATGTAGCGATAAAGTAAGGCGACCGGGGGTTACATTGACCCCAATCGCCGCTCTCATCCAGAAAAAGACTTATTACCCTCATTTTCCCAATCCCATCCGAACAATAAAAGTGGCGGGGAAAAAGTCCCCGCCGGAAGGTAGGACCCGGATTATTGCGAATCCAGTCCCCAGCAGGCCGAAGCACTGCCTTTTGTACCTTTATTATAGCGGATAAAACTGATTTTGTCAAGCATTTTTTTGTGCCTGGTAATCAACACCGCTACATCCATAGTATATGTCGC
>WRDW01000011.1 GCA_009779995.1 Oscillospiraceae bacterium
GCCCGGTGGTAGAAGGATGGTAGAAAAATGGTAGAAAACAGCCCAAAACCGGGCTAAAACACCCCTCCCGCAGACAACTAAAAAAGCCTGAAAGTCTTGATACATAAGACTTTCAGGCTTGGCTGCGGAACTAGGATTCGAACCCAGACAAACAGAGTCAGAGTCTGCCGTGCTACCATTACACAATTCCGCAATCGCGTGATTATTCTATTATACTCAAGATTGCGGAAATGTCAATCCCTTTCGGATAAAAATTTGGCGAAGCGCACCCCTGCGGGCAAACAAATTGCGAAAATGCTTGAAAAGCCGCCGCTCCCATGCTATACTGTATGCAAGACGCTTTTGAGGGAGATGGACCTATGTCAATCTGGTGGGCGGTCATGGCCGGGATAGGCGCGGCCAATTTTTTGGCGGCGCTGTACATCGTATGGAAATCATTGAAATGGAGCAAAGCCGAACCGGAGAGCGCGATAATCTTCGCGCTTTTGCGGGGCTGCGTCCTGGTTTTCGCCTGCGTGGCAGCGTACCGTTCCGTTTTTGTCTCAAGCTATCCCGATAGGCTGGTGTGGTTCGATTCGCTCCTGAACAGCCCCTTCCTCATTCGGTGCCTGGCGGCGCTGGCCGAGACGAGCGCCGTGACCATCACGGCGGTGGCCCTGCTGCGGCTGAACAGCCAATATGATCTCGGCGGGAAAGCGAAACGCGCGGGCGGCCTGTTCGCGCGCGCGCCGTATATTTCAATCGCCTGCATCTTCGCCGCGCAGTTTTTCGCCTTCGGCGGGCTGATCACGCAGTACCAGACTCTCTTCGCCATCGAGGAGCTCCTGTGGATGACCGCTTTCCTGTGCTTTGTCCCATTGACCATCCTGGGGCTGCGGCAGAGCAAGGCGGGGAAGATCGTCCAGAAAAACCAAAAGGTGTTTCTTTGGGTCATGGCCGTCTGGTGCGCGGGCTATCTGGCCTTTCAGATCGGCTACGCCCTGCCCTTCATGTACATCGCGGAGATCGCGGGCGACGCGGGGCGGGCGGTCCCGCCGGACGCCCTGCGCGCCGCCATCTGCGAGTTTAACATGACGCGGGACTTCAACGCCTGGGGCGGCATAGGCTTCATGATCTGGCACAGCGTCTATTTCGCCGTAACGATCTGGGTCTATCTCTTCGGCTTCATGGCAGTGAGAAAGCAGTCCGGCGGCAAATTTTTGGATTAGCGGGGACTCCACATGAAAACAAAAAAAGAAAAATTTCTGTTGAGCAGGCGCTTCGCGGCCATCGCGCTCGCCATGGGCCTCGTGGGCTTCGCGGCGAAGCTGGCCGTGATTTTCACCTATGACGGCCGCCTGGCAGTGGAATATCCCGACCTTATATCGAAGTGGAACTTCTTTGGGTTCTACACCTATACGACAAATATCCTGGTTGACTTCTGGCTGGTTCTGATCGCCCTGGCCATCTTCCTGAAGCGAGAAAAAATGGCCGCTCTCCTGGCGAAGGCCACGGTGCAGGCATTCCTGACGGTCATGATTTTCTCCGTGGGGGCCATGTACTGCGGCGTACTGGTCTGGTACGACAAGCTGTATTCATGGGGCCTGTGGTGGGGGAATTTCGCCACGCTCTGGCATCACGCGGTCACGCCGGTCTTTATGGCCTGCCTCTTTTTCCGCCCCGCCGATAGGGCAAAGCTTGGCCAAAAGGACCTGTGGGCCTGGCTGATGTACCCCCTGGCGTATTTGGTCGTCACGCTGCTGCGGGGCGGCATGGTCAACTGGTATCCCTACCCGTTTTTCGACCAGGCCTGGGAGATGTTCGCGCAGATGAATATCGACCCCCGGCTCGGCGTATCCCTCGCCAGCGCGTTCGTGGCCGCCTTCATCACAACCCTCGGCCTGCTGGCCATAGCGTTACATAACAGGATGATAGAAAAGAGGCCTTGACGGACA
Organism: Oscillospiraceae bacterium; assembly: GCA_009779995.1. GTDB lineage: Bacteria > Bacillota > Clostridia > Oscillospirales > Acutalibacteraceae > WRMQ01. Next base: position 1,935 of record WRDW01000011.1, read on the forward strand.
AGGCCTCTTTTATGTTGACCACTACAATATCGACTTATACAGCAAATCCCAGAAGCCGGTGACAACGCCCTCGCCGTCCCTGCCCAGCTGCCGCCAGGACCACATCTTCGGCCAGAGCCGGTATGCCTTCAGGGCATAGAAATCGTCCTGCGTGATCCACCAGTCCACCGAGTTGTACCAGATTTGCAGGTCGTCGGTCAGAACGCCGTCCACCAGCTTCGGCGTGGCAAGGAGCTCCCAGAAGTCGTCGAAGAGCTTCTTGTTCTCTTTTGTGCGGGATTTGGCGAGGTTGAAGAACCAGAATTCGCCGCGGAAGTTGTCGGACTTCCACATCCGCCAGGAGAGCTCCGCGCGCCTGACGTTGTTCAGGCACAGCTCGCTGCCCGCCAGCGCCCTCGCCCTGTCCCAAAGATGGTCGATATACTTGATTTCGCGGTTGGTCATCGCCAGCATCCCCGTCTTGGTGCTGCCCTCCAGGGAATTGGTGTGGTAGGTCACGCCGCCTATCTCCCTGCCGGAGGCCTCCTCGGCGGTGAAGCGCAGGTATTCCCGTATGTACTGCCAGCCGCCGCCGAAATACAGGGGCAGGAAGTCTTCATACAACGCCTCCAGGTCCAGGTAGGGGTCCCACAGCAGCCGGGCGTAGATATAGCCCGTCATCTCGTAGAAGTTGACGTCGTAGATGGAGGCCGTGCACTGCGTCAGGCCCACGGCGCTGTTCTCGTAGTAGAATTGCAGGTAATTTTGCACCTGGCCCCACACCGGGTAGGCGGCGCCCGGCTCGTTGTAGGAAAGGGGGTACTCGAAGATGGTGATGCGCTTGGCGATCTTCCCCCAGCCCTTGAGGACGTCGCCGAAGTAATAGCGATTTTCCCAATACTCGCACTCCTCCGGCCCGTGGACGTAGCACATGTTGATGGGGCAGAAGTGGATGACGATTTGCTCGTGCAGGTCTATGCTGGGCGCGTAGGTCGCAGTGCCGTAGGCGAAGGCGTTGATGGTGACTTCGGTGTAGCCCGCCTCCTCCAGGGCCTCGCAGACCTGATTGAGCACCTCCATCAGCGCCCTGCTCTGGCTGGCCAGGGGAATTTTGACATGCTCGAAATATTTCCCGTTGTCCTCCTCGGCGTAGAGCGCCCGGCAGTCCGTGCACAGGCAGATCGTGCCGCTGTCGTTCAGTCCCATGGAGATCCCCTGGGTATCGGGGTTGTTCTCCATGATGTCCAGGGCGTACTTTTTATATATCTCAATGACCTCGGGGTTGGTCAGGCAGGGGTTGTTTTCGCCGTGCTCGCAGGGGATGGCACTGCCGTCCTCGTTTTTCGCGAAGTATTCCGGGTGCTCCTCTATGTATACACCGGGCGGCAGGATCGCCAGGGCCGAATGCGTCACGGGCCAGGTGATAATCCCGCCAACCTCCTCCTCGTTGGTGGAGTTGCCTATCATGCCCTGGGCGTTGACCCGGTTGGCCAGGGAGTAGTCCACGTCGTCCTCCCGGGTGTAGCCGTCCCTGCCGTTGACCCTCGGCAGCGTGGAGGGCTGCCTGTAGATGAAGGCCGGCACCTCATACTCATCAATCTCCAGGGGGACTTTCACTGTCGCCTGTTCGGGGATGACGGTCACTGTTTTCCCCAGCCAGCGGCAGCCCAGGAATTTCTCCAGAAAATCGTACACGCTGTAGAGTGTGCCCCGCGGCTGGCCCCTACCGCCCGAGAGGATGATCTTCTCGTCAATTGTCTTGATGATAAAGCCATCCGTACCCAACGCCTGCTCCAACTCTTCGTCCATGGCATAGCGATTCGTGCCGCCGACGACTAGCTCCTTCGCCCGCGCGGGCGCGCTGTCCGGGACAATCTCCAGTTCCGCGCCGCTGATTTGCAGCAAAAAACCCCGCAGCTTTTCCGCCGCCGTGATCTCCGGCTTGGATGCCTCGGCCCCCAGGACGATGACATACTCGCTCACGCCGCCCTCGATGAGGGTCAGCGCGGGGCCGCCATACACCGCGGGCGGCCGCACCGGCGGCGGTGTAAAGGACGTCTCCCGGCGGGGGTTGTACAGCCCGGTCATCATGCCAAGGAGAATCAGCGCCGACAATACGCTGCAGAGAAAACCCTTGCTTGTGCTCATGATTCTACGCTCCTCTCAGAAAACAGGATAGGTGGCTGCGAAGCGGCTTGGTTTATGCGGGCGGCGTGCGAAATTCCACATGCAGCTGCTTACCCAACCCGGCGGCGACTTTCTTCAAAAAAGCCAGGGACGGGTTATAGTTGCCGCTTTCCAGGCGGCTGATATTGCTCTGCCGGATGCCGATGCGCTGCGCGAGCTCCTTCTGGGTGAGGCCCTGGTCAGAGCGGGCTGCGATGAGCTGATCAATGATCTCGTATTCTGGGCGCAGTCTTTCGTATTCCGCACGGAAGCCAGGGTCCTGCATCATTTCCGCAAGATGTTCATCAAAAGTCATCTCCTGGTCACTCTCCTTTCATAGTCGGCTTTGCATTTTAACGCTTTTTCTCTATTTCCCGGGTCGGTGTCCTTTGTGTCTTCTTAATAAAGCCGTTCGTCAGAATAATTTTCTTCCCGTCAAAAAAGAAGTAGAAGACGCGAGAAATGTTACTGGCAACTTGGATACGCAATTCAAAAATGCCGTCCCGCATGTATTTGGAATGCGGCGGATGAAGCTGATTGCCCCATTTCTGCAAGCGTTCAATATCCAGCGCAGCTCTAGTACGCATTGTATCGTCCAGCCCATCAATAAACCTCTTGACCGGTACATTCCCATTGGCTGTTTTGTAGTATTCAATCTTCCACATTGATTATTCCCCCATATCACATTATATACCATAAACGATATATTGTCAACCCCCAATTTCGATCGAGCCTTCCTCCTTCGCCCTCTCCTTGAGCTCCTCAATGATCCTCGCGTGGCCCTTCCGGGTCAGGTCGTAGAAGATGTAGGGGATGACCGATACGGCGGTGCTTACCATGCCGACGGCCAGGGGCAGCACGAACAGGCCGCGCAGGGTCTCGGGGGACTGGGTGAGGGCGTTGCGCTCGAACTTGATGATGCGCAGGATGATCGCGGTGGAGGTGGCGCCGAAGGCGCCGATGATCTTGCCCATCAGGCCCTCCACGGCATAGATGGAGCCGTCGTTGCGCTTGCCTGTGCGCCACTCCAGGTAATCCACGCTGTCGGCGATCATGCTCCAATAGAGCATCCCCCGGATGGTGCCCGGTATAGCCGAGAGGAAGGACTGCACCGCGATGAACACCTTCGATTGGTAGCCCACGGCGAGGTAGAGCGCGCTGCAAAGGATCTGCGCGAGGGCGCACAGCAGCACGATGTTTCGCTTTTCCATTCGCTCGCAGAGCTTGGGCGTGAGCCACGAGGCCAGCAGGAGCGCGGGCAGCCCGGAGAGACCCAGCACCGTCTGCCAGATGGTGTTGCCTATGTTGTAGTCGTAGAAATACATGCCCGTGTTGCCCGAGCTGATCAATCCCCCAATCGTGTTGGAGAGGATCATGATCAGGAAGAGCTTGTTTTGCAGCATCCCCTTGAAGATTTCGAGGATTCTCTGCTGCTCCTGCGGGGGCGGCGCGATGAGGCGCTCCTGCACTTTGTTGTACATCAGATTGTTGTAGACCACAAAGCAGGCGGCTACGAACAGCGCCACGCCGAGGTAAATGAAGGTCTTCGCCCGCACGTCGTCCTTGGGGAAGAAGCCCAGCAGGATGGAGACGATCCCCCCGCCCCCGGCCACGGCGCTGCCCATGTTGGAAAACATGCGCGAACGCGAGATGATCCCGCTGCGCTCCTGTATGTTCGGCGTGATGGAGTTGTAATAGCTCATGAAGGCCGTGCCGTTGATGGTGTGCATGGCCTCAAAAGGGATATAGCACAGCAGGATGAAGATCATGCGCAGCCAGGTGTTCAGGCCGTCCTCGCCGCTGAATCGCAGGGGCGAGAACATCAGCACCAGCAAAATGGCGATGGGGATGCCCGTGGTCCTGAAGTAGCGCCGCGCCTTCCCCTCCCCCTCCTTGTACTTCCGCCGGTCGAAGTAGGCCCCCATGATGGGGTCGTTCGTGCCGTCCCAGAGCTTCTGGGCCCACTGTAAAAACCCCAGCTGGAAGCCCTCCAGGCCCAGCACGTCCATGTAAAAATAGTTGGCCATGCCCATGATGGCGTAGGACATGTCCCGGAAAAACGCGCTGAAGTTGAAGGCCATCTGCTCCTTCATGTTGACGTATTTCGTCTGCTGGGTGACGTCCTCCTGTACCTGCGCGATTTCTGTTGTTTCCATGGTGGCCTCCTCAAACTAAACTATACCCAATATATCCTCAACTCGTTCAAGCTTACAGTCCGCGCCCTCCACCTCCCGCTGCAAGAACCACCGCGCCTGCGCCGTGCGCATCCCCACGGCCTTCGCCCCGGCCAGCTCGTTCGAGCCGCCGTCGCCTATGAAGACGCAGTCCTCCGGCTTTACACCCATTCGATTCGCGGCCAGCAGGTAGATCGCCGGGTCTGGCTTCTGCAAATGCACCTCGCAGGAGAATATGGCCTCGCCGAACAGCGAAGCCAGGGGGCTGCCCGGCCAGGGCAGCAGGTCGATGGCGTCGGCGTTGCTCACCAGGCAGAGCTTGTGCCCCCGGCACCCCAGCTCCGCCAGAGTGGCAAGGATTTCTGGCCGCACGTTGGTCATGATCTCGCGCACACGGGCGATGCGGCCCTCGCACAGCGCCCGCAATTCTTCTTCGCTGATTGTCACCCCGGCGCAGCGCACGAAGTCCCGCATGAGCGCCATGGGCTCGGTCACGTGCCCGAGGTACGCGCCGCTCTCGATCACGGCGCGCTCCCACTGGGGCAGGGTGATGCGCAAACGCTCGATCTCGTGCTTGTAGACGTGGGCCTCAAAGGTCACCAGGGTGAAGAACAGGTCAAACAAGAAGGTCATGATTTTTCCTCAATGAAAGCTCTTGCTCAAATCCATCTCCACGCCCTGGGCGGCCTCGGCCTTGGCATTTGAGCCGGCGATTTTCTTCTGCAGCTCGGCCCAAAACAGGTCCTCGTCCACAGGCAGCGCCACGGGCCGGCCAAGCCAGCTGGAGAGGTGCGCCGCGTTGGAGATGCTAAGCCCGTTGATGCCCTCCTCGCCCCGGGCGTAGAGCAGGCCCTTGTCGCCGGTCACGACGGCCTCGGCGAAGGCGTTCATCACCATGGAGTGCTGGCCCACGGGATTCCCGCCGGCGGTGATCTCGCTCTCCCGGCTGTCTATGCTGCCGAAGCCCTGGGCGCAGCCGAAGATGTGCTCCTTCGTCGAGCTGTCGAACGCATACAGCGTCACCTTGCCGTCCTCGCAGATGAGCTTGCCCCTATCCATGGCGATTTCCAGGCGGTTGGTGCCCTCGGCCTCGCCCGTGGTGGTGACGAACATCCCCGTGGCCCCGCTCGGGTACTCGGCATAGATCGTCACGTCGTCCTCCACCTCGATGTCGTGCCACTTGCCCTCGTGGCAGGTGGCGGTGATCTTGTTGGGCATCCCGCAGAACCACTGCCAGAGGTCCAGCTGGTGGGGGTCCTGATTGATCAGCACGCCGCCGCCCTCGCCGCTCCAGGTGGCGCGCCACCCGCCGGAGTTGTAGTAGGCCTGCGTCCTGTACCAGTCGGTGATGATCCACAACACGCGCTTGATCTCGCCGTAAACGCCGCTTTGCACGAGTTCACGCAGCTTTTGGTAGAGGGGATTCGAGCGCTGGTTGTACATAATCGCGAATATCTTGTCTGACTTGGCAGCGGCCCCGTTCATTTCGCGCACCTGCTTTGTGTAGACCCCGGCGGGCTTCTCGGTCATCACATGCAGACCGGCCTCCAGGGCCTGTATGGCAATCGGCGGGTGGAAGTAGTGCGGCGTGGCGATGACCACCGCGCCGCACAGCCCGCCGGCAATCAACGCCTCGGCGCTGTCATACACGGCGACGCCCGGCAGGGCATCTGTCGCCGCCTCCAGGCGCGCGGGGTTGACGTCCGCCGCCGCCACGATGCGTATGCGCTTGAACTCGCCGTTCAGATAGTTACGCGCGTGGCCCGAGCCCATGCCCCCGAAGCCGATGATGCCAAGGGCCACAGGCTGCGCCCCGGCAATCACTTTGTGCAGCGCGTCCGCGGCTGCTTTGAAGGATTCGCTCTGCGTGGCGTAGACCTCGCGCCCGGCCAGCTTCTTCTCCGTCTGTTTGTCGAAGACACCCATCCCGGCGAAGACTTTTAAATGGGGCTCCATGGAGAGCCAATAGCAGCCGTAGTTCGACTGGTCGAAATTCGCGAGGATCTCCGCGATGCGGCCCTTCCCCTCCCCCGCCGGGACAGTCGAAGCGCCATCGTAGTCCTTGATGTGAAAATACGTGATATACGGCTTGAGAATCTCATAGGCCGCCAGCGTGTCGTAGCCGTCGCCGAGGAAATTCGCGAAATCGAACACGCAGCCGAGGATTTGCTCGCCTTCGGCGCTGTAACCGACAGCTTCTATAAGCTCCTTACAGGCTTGCGGTGATTCGCCGTAGATGCGGCCCTCGTTCTCGTGGCAGCACTTCACGCCGTGGGCTATCGAGTAGTCGGCCATCTGCTTCACCCAGCCGAAGCGCTCCTCTTTCGTGCCCTCGTAGAAGCTGAACATGCGTATGTACGCGGCGCCCAGAATTTGCGCAACTTCCACAGTTTGTTTGAAGGCCTCGAAGTCGAACGCGCATTTGCCGTAGCGCGAGCCTATGGCCGAAACCTCGACCTCCGCTTTGTCAAGTTCTTTTTTGATCGCCCTGGCCGTCTCCGGGGTTATGTCGGAGACGTTCTCCCCGTTCACGCCGCGCATCTCTATCGCGGAAATCCCATTTGCCTTGCAGGCCGCGATCTGCGCCGCAAGGTCGTTCGCCGCCTCGTCCGCAAAAGCGGAAGTCAAAAATCTGGCCACCTGTGTTCTCCTTACGCGATTATTTTTCATAAGTATAGCATAGCGCCGCAGGAAATGCAAATAAAATCTCACGGCTGCGCGCATTTTTTGTTGACTTTCACCCGTGCCTGGCGTATAATTGCTCCGTCACCCGCGCATCCAGATTACTACAGGGGAGGAAACACCATGGCAAAATTCTGTCCAAATTGCGGCACGGGCCTTGAGGAGGCCGCGAAGTTCTGCATTGGCTGCGGCTCGCCTGTCACGCAGCAAGCCCCGCCGCCCGAGCCCGCCTACCAGCCGGAGCCGGCGCCCCGGCAGCAGCCCATCAACCAGCTTCCCCAGCAGACGATTTTCCAGGGGCAGCTGCCCCAGCAGCCTTACCCGCAGCAGCCTTACCCGCAGCAGCCCTACCCCCAGCAGCCCTATCCGCAGCAGCCCTATCCGCAGCAGCCCTATCCGCAGCAGCCCATGCAGCCGCAGGCCTATGCCCCCGCGGCGGCAGCTGAGAAGCCGAAAAAGAAGGGCAAGGGCCTGAAAATCCTGCTCGGCATAGGCGGCGGTTTTGTGGCGCTCATCGTCCTGATTGTCGTCATCGCAACAGCCGTCAACGGCGGCAAGGCCAAGCAGGACTACTACGAGCTGGGCAACGACCGTATCCCCACAGTCAAGCTGGCGCTGGGCGAGGTGCGCAAAATCAGCAGCTCCGCCACCTCGATCTCCGGCGGCACGACCCAAATGGAGTACATCTACAACGAGCCGGGCAGGGACCAGGCCCTGGAAATGAGCCAATACCTGACCTGCCTGCGGGGCGAGGGCTTCCTCCTGCTCACCGACGCGGAATTCAGTGCGCCCTCCGCCTGGTGCAAGGTGGGGCGCAACTCCGCGGACAGCGGCTTCCAGCTGATCGTGCAGATGGAGTACGACACAACCGGCTACAACATCATCATCGTGAAGGAGCCCGGGGAGATCGCGCCCATCGGCACGAACGATCCCATCGACCCATACAATCCCGTAAACCCGACCGCCCCGCCTGTTGACCCGACCAACCAAGGCACGGTTTCACCGAATACATACGGCGGCCAGCAGCTTTGGCGCGGCGCGTTCGAGGACGAGGACGGTCCCTATGTGGAGCTGTTTTATTTCAACAAGGACGGCACGTTCACAATTTCGGTCCTTTACGAGGATAACCCGGGGAACAACTACGACATATTCGGCAATTACACCCTGCGGGGCGGCCAGCTCACGCTGACCAACGTGGAGACGGACCGGGGCAATCGGGTCAACGACCTGGAGTTCGGCCACACGGTCAGCGGCAACGTCATGACGCTCGACGGCGACGCGGACTATTGGCGCGTGGAGGACGAAGACAGGGCCGACGTGCTCGCCGACCCGTTTATCCCCTATCCCTACACCTCGTTCAGCGCATGGTAGGGGCGGCCGCCCACAGCAGCCCGTACAAAAAAATTAAATTATTCCCTTAACCTTCCGAAAGGAGCGCATATGCAATATAAAATCATAGGCGAGCCCATGCCCGTGGTGGAGTGCACCCTCGCGGCGGGCGAGTGCATGATCACCGAGCGCGGCTCCATGACCTGGATGACCCCCAACATGCAGATGGAGACCACCGGGGGCGGCAAGGGCATAGGCAAAATGCTCGGCCGCGCCATGATGGGCGAAAGCATGTTCCAGAACATCTACACCTGCCAGGGGGGCCCCGGCATGATCGCCTTCGGCTCGAGCTTCGTGGGCTCCATCCGCGCCTACCCAATCGCGCCGGGCCGGGGCATCGTCGTCCAGAAGGGCGGCTTCCTGGCCAGCGAGCCGGGGGTGGAGCTCGCCATGCACGTCAACAGCAGGGCGAGCGTCGGCTTCCTCGGCGGCGAGGGCTTCATCATGCAGAGGATATCCGGGCAGGGCATCGCCTTCGTGGAGATCGACGGCTTCTGCGTGGAGTACAACCTCGCGCCGGGCCAGAGCCTCATCGTCAACCCCGGCAACATGGCCGTGATGGACGAAACCGTCCAGATGGAGATGCAGAGCATCAGGGGCGCGAAGAACGTCCTCCTCGGCGGCGAGGCCTGGTTCCAGACCAAGCTCACCGGCCCGGGCCGCATCGTCCTCCAAACCATGACCATCCGGGGCCTGGCGGGCGCGCTGGCGGGGCATATGCCCAAGGGGAACGCATAGCAATTCACAATGCACACGGCCCTTATAGCCTTTTGGGCCGCAACACAATGCACAATGATTTGATCGCTCATTTCATTGTGCATTTTGCGGCCCAAAAGGCTATAGAGGCCGTGGGCATTTGTCAATTGTACATTGATTCCACAACCCCCATCGCCACCTCCGCCCACCGCGGGAGGCGGCTAGGGTCATTCTTGACTGTAGACACATCCTTGAGCAAAAACTCGAGATTGACGTTGTTTTGCCTCGCCAGATCGCAGGTGAGTTCCAAATCACGCCGCACGGCGTCCTCGTCCAGGCTGCTTGTCGCCAGGAACGCGGGCGATGGCTTGGCGGACATCACAAGGTCAGGCCCGATTTCGGCGGCGAAGCGCTCGCGGTCGCTCCAAGGGCTGCACGAGATTTTTCGCACATGGGGAATGCGCTTGACGTAGCCGAGCCGGTCGTCCATCCTGTCGCAGCAGCCGTAGTAGATCATGCCGAAGTATTCCGCCATGCGCGCGATGTAGGGCAGCTCGAACTCCCCGAAAATCGCGGGCGAGACGGCGGTCATCAGCTGCGCCAAGCCCAGGCACCAGCAGTTTTGCGAGACCGGCCCCCGGCCCGCGCCGCAGTCCGGCAGCAGCTCGTCGGTGAAGATGTGCGAGCAGTGGCAGAGATTTGCGTCGTCGTCGTGCAGGCCGAGCGCATTCGCGTCTTCGATGCCCCGTATGGTCGCCTCGGTCAGGCGCTCCATGGCCGCGTGGAGCAGCTCGGGGTTATCGTAGAAGGCGAAATAGCACGCCTCGGCGCCCATGTAGGTGTTGAGCTTGTCCCAAACCCCCAGGTGAAAGCCGACGCCCGTCATCCTGAAGGGCGCGACGCCCGCGAAAATCTCTTCGGCCTGCGCCTCGCGTCTTTTAGTCTCGGTCTCGTCCTGGGTGACGCAATCATCTGTGATTTTTGAAATGTCGTCCATCTCCAGCAGCTGGTTGATGTAGCGGTGGCTCCTGCACGTGCTGTCCTCCGGCCCGACGATGATCTCCTGCACCTGAATGCCGTAGCCCGTGCGCCTGATCGCTTTCGGCACGCGGATGAAGGGGTCCAGCACCATGTCCACGGGGAAATGCCGCCACTTATAGAGCGTGCGCCGCAGGTCGTGCTCCACCCCGCGCCAGAAGCTGTCTTTCACCCGGCAGCGCAGCTCTTCGCAGGCCAGCTCGTCCCATGGCAGCTGGTCGATGGTCACCATGGGCCGCGCCATTTCCCCCCGGTTGAGCGCCCGCCACAGGGCGATTTTCTCTTTTTGCACCGGCAGCGAGGCATAGGACATGTATTCGTTCGCAAGGGCTCGCAGAATCTCTTTGTCATGGGCTGAAATCATCTGGACACCTCAAAATATGACTTTGGCGGCTGTAACGCCCTTCGCCTTGCAGCGAATCCGGCCTTCGGCATTACACAGCTCATTCTCATGCGCGTCAACATAGACCATTTTCTTCACCGGCTTGAAAAATTCCAGCGCAATCTCGCTGTCGTTGTCCGAAACGCTGTACAGCCGTACAATCAGGCCGTCCCCGGCCTCGGCCATTTTGACGGACGAAAGTATGCCATTGCCATCGACCTTCACAAAGCTGCCCGTGAGAGGTAAATTCCCCTCCTGCGGGCCGCAGGCCACGGCGATAGGAGAACGATTTTGCAGCTGCGCGGCCTCAACCAGCGCCTGCGGCGAGGCGTCGTCCACAAGGCCTACATTGATGTTGAGCGTATGCGTGTAAATCTCCGGCACGGGGTCGGGGTCGGTGGAACTGCGGATCAGCGTCATCGCCAGGGCGTTGTCGTAACACCTGAAGCCATACTTGCTGTCGCTCGAAAGCAAGAGATTGCCTGCGCAGGCGAAGCTCTGGCAGGGCACGTCATTGTCAACCGGCGCGCGCTCGATCACGCCAAAGGCGTTGTCGCAGGTGAACGCCGTGCACGCCCCTTTCAAGGGCACACGGAACGCCAATTGGGGGATATTGCTCTCGTCGCCGAACTCCCGCCAGTCGCACTTCACGCTGTAGCGCAAATACCGGGCGTTTTTATCCAGGGAGACCGTCACATCCAGGCGCGAATTCTGCGCCTGCGCCTTGAAGGTGAAGCGCCGCGCCAGGCCGCCGGAGACCCCCGTCATTCGCGTGGCAGTCATCGGCGCGTCGCTTATGTGCCTGCCCACGCGCCACGAGGTCATCCCCCGCGCGGTGTCCTCCTCGATATAGCGGAAGCCCCCCGGCGCGCCGACCTGCTCTTTGCCGGTCTTCTTGTCTATGAATGATATGAGCGCCGCCGTCATCGGATCAAACTGAGCTTTTACATACTCGTTCTCCAGCACATATTCGTCGGGCTTATCCGTGCGGGGGTCGCGCGGCAGGGGCACCGGGCCGTGGGCGTCGTCCTGCTCCAGCAGCACCGTGCGCCAACCGAAGGCCGGTATCTCGCAGCCCACATTCACACGAAAATACTGATGTCCCCAGTAGCCCTGCTGGCGATTATCAAGCAATTCGTGCGCCAGGATTTGCCCGGCTTCATCTGTGATTTTGAGCTTGCCCATGTCGCCGTCCCAGTCCCACACGGTGAGCGTCGAGGCGCATACCTGCGCGGCCTGCACGGGGTTGAACAGCACGAACAGGCGCTTCTTTCCGCCAATCGAAGCCGAAGCCGTGTACTCGAAGCCCTGCGCCACGCCGAAGCCCGCTCCCGCGCCCTCGGCGACAGAGTGCTTCAAAGGCGCGTTCGCTGGCAGCAGCGCCGCCGTGTTGATCTTCCCGCAGATGGCCCGCATCGCGGCGCTGGTTTTCGTGCCCGCCCCGGCCATGGTCCGCTGGAACATCCCCAGGGCGTACTCCCGCGTGTCGATCGTCCCCGAGCCCGGCAGGATGTCGTGGAAGTGGTTGAACAGCACGTTCTCCCAGAGCCCGGCATAGCCCGGCGCGTCATAGGGATACGCGCCAAGCTGATGCGACATCGCGTTGAAGAACTCGCTCTCGAACAGCGCGGCTTCAGCCACACGATTGGCTCTTTTAATCCTGCTTTGCGAGGTATAGCAGCCGTCAAAAATACAATTCAACTCGCGGTCAACAACAGGCAAATCCAGCTTCTCAATATATTTGAAGAAGTCGATATATCTGCCAAACGCAATCTTGGGCATACAGGGCCATGTGTCATAGTCCAGGATGCGCTCGATGTCCCGCCGCGTCGCGCCGCCGCCGTGGTCGCCCACGCCGTAGACGTGAATCACCCTATCAAGCCCGTTCTGCGCGCAAAAGCTTGGCACATACATGAACGACCGGTCGTCTATCGTCTCGTTGTACCAGGTGGGCTCCCTGTACACAGTGATTTCAGCGCCCGAAGGCGCGCGCCAGCGATAGAGGTTGTGCCCCTCGTAGCCCCGGCAATGGTACATGTATTTCACGCCGCCGGAGCGCAAAATCTCAGGCACGTTCGCGCCATGCCCGAACGTGTCGGGCTCGTAGTCGATCTCGAACTGGTCGTCGCCCAGGCCCAGCAACTGCTTGAGATATTGCTTCGTATAGAGCAAATGCCGGGTGAGGCTCTCGCCGTTCGGCATGTTCTTGTCTGTCTCCACCCAGTGCGAGGCCGTGACCTCCCAGCGCCCCTCTTTTATGCGCTGTTTGATCTCCGGCAGCAGCGCCGGCGCGTGGTCCTCTATTATTTTATAAACCGAGGCCTGCGACTGCGCGAAGGTGAAGCCCGGGTATTCGCGCATCAATTGCAGCATGGTTTTGAACGTATCGACGGTGAGCATGGCGGTCTCGTCGTAGCGCCACATCCAGTTCATGTCGATATGCGCGTGCGCCACGCAGGAGACTGTAATCGCCTTGCACAGCGCCGAGGCCGGAGCCATAACCTGTTCAATCTCCAGGGCCGACTGCTTGGTGATGGCCTCTTCCTCATCGAGAACCTGCCTGACTTTTTCATTTAGCGTATCCAGCAAAGCGCGCAAGCAATCCTCGTTCGCCGCGCTGACCTCCTGGAGATAGCGCAGCTGCGTATCGATGCGGGAACCCCAATAGTTTTCCATTGTATTTCCTCCTTCACGGGCTGTAGGGGCGGCATTTTTGCCGCCCGAACAACACATCAAATAAAATTATATCTCCGGCACCTGAATCTCGATCTCTTTGCCGAGCGCCGCCGAGCGCACGATCCCGTCGATGATCACCTGGTTGATCAAAATCTGCGCCGAGGGGATGGGGCTTGCTGTGCCGTTTTTGCAGGCGTCGAGGAAAGAGCGTATCTTCTGGTTCCACAGGTCGCCCTTGGCGGGGTCGTTCTTGAGCAGGGGGATCTTCGTCTCGGTGCGCTCGCCCGCCACGTCGTGGTAGAGCGTCATCGGGCCGCCCACCGAGCCGTTCCAGCAGTCGGTGGAGGGGATGCGCAGCCCGCCGTCCGTGCCCAAAATGAGCGTATCGCCAGGGGTGTCCGCGTGGATGGCCCAGCTGATCCTGAAATCGATGATGACATCATTCTCCAGCCGGATGAAGGCCGCGCCGAAGTCGTCCACGCTGAAACGATCCGACTCGTCGTAATACTTGGGGTTCTTCCCGAAGAAGTCCGAGATGTAGCCCGTGACGGTCAGGGGCTTGGGGTAGCCGATGGCATTGAGGACCATATCGAGGGAGTAGCAGCCGATGTCGCCCAGCGCGCCTATGCCGCCGGTGTCCTTCTCGATAAACGTGCTCCCGGGGATGCCCCGCCGCCGCCCGCCGCCGGTCTGGATGTAGTACACCTTCCCCAGCGCGCCGGAATCCACGATGCGCTTGATCATCCGCATGTTCACGTCGAAGCGCGGCTGGAAGCCTATGCTGAGCACCTTGCCGCTCTCTTTTTCGGCCTTGCAGATGGCGACGGCCTCTTCAGCCGTCACGCACATGGGCTTCTCCAGCAGCACGTGGATGCCCTTGTTCAGGGCGTTGACGGCGCACACGGCGTGGGCGGTGTTGTAGGTGCACACGCTCACCGCGTCGAGCGCCTCGGCCTCCAGCATGGCCGCGTGGTCGTCGTAGCAGCGCACGCCCTCGAGGGCCTTGTTTTCGGTGAGCGCGCTCTCCTGGCCCCAGGCCCCCGCGCCCACCGTCCCGGCAAAGAAGGCCTCCGCCTTCCCCGGCACGATGTCCGCCCCGGCCACGATTTCCACGTCGGGCTGGTTGAGGTACGCCCGCAGGTGCGACCGGGCAATCCCCCCGGTGCCGATGATGCCGATTTTGAGTTTCTTGGTTGACATGGTTTCCTCCTAATTGAAAAATGTTTGTATATATTTGTAGAAATGAACAACGAACAAAGTATTTGATATGGGGAAAATTATCATGCTGAGGATAAACCCAAACCAGGAGTGGATTGAGGAGACGTCGCGGTAGTTCATTACCGCGCATACAGCAGCAGGGTCGCTTTGCACAGAAACACTTTGCTCTTGTCCATCGCCATCGACATAGGTGTTCGTCACCACCGCGTAAAAGATATAGTCCGACCATAAATCCCGGTATGCGGGATAGTATGGGTTGGGCATTGTTTCCTCCAGGACAAGATATTCCAGCACTTCACCAGTCGCCATAAGCCTGCGCAAATAATAATACGTGCTATCGGTGCCGTAATAGGCGTACCACTCATAGCTGAGTTCGCCCTCACTGCCGGAGGGAAGCTCCGCTTCCACTTCCAGTTTGAGCACATCGCCTGTTTTGATGTAAACCTTGCTTCTCGGCTGCACCGTGATAATCGGGGCATTGGGATTGGCCGGCTCTGCCGCCGCAGCGGGGATAAGCAGGGCCAACCCCAGCGCAAGGGTCAGCGCGATGGAGAGAATGCGTTTTGCGGATTTCATTGTAAATCAACCTTTCAATATGTATGGTTTATCTCGGTAGGACGCACGGCTATACGTCTCCGCGATAGTACCCGCTTTCCGCCTAATCCCCAAGGCTCCTTCCTGTGGAAGGAGCTGTCGCCCCGGGCGACTGAGGATGGGCATCGCGCAGCGACGTCCCTCGAGCGCCCGCATAGCCTGTAGGGGCGGCATTTTTGCCGCCCGCTTACATTACGCAGTGATTTTTATTTCCCCGCCTTCTCCACCACCGGGGCCATCTTCGCCCCGGCCTGGAAGTCCCTCTCCGGCGCGGGCCGCGCCCAGCGGATGGCGTTGGCGATCACCTTCTGGACATCCTTGTTGTGGTAGGAGGGGTACATCTCGTGCCCCGGCTGGAAGTAGAATATCTTCCCTATCCCCCGCGTAAACGTGCAGCCCGAGCGGAAGGCGTTGCCGCCCTCGAACCAGCTGATGAAGATCAGCTCGTCGGGCGTGGGGATGGAGAAATACTCGCCGTACATCTCCTCTTTCTCCAGGAAGAAATACAGCGGCACGCCCTGGGTGATGGGGTGGCCCGCGTTGACGTTCCACACCACGCACTTGTCGTCGTTCTCGCGCCAGCGCACGTCGCAGGGGGAGCCCATCAGCAGCCGGAAGGGCTTCGAGTGGTGCGCCGAATGCAGCGCGATAAAGCCCATGCCCTGCTGCACGCGGGCGGCCACGCGGGCGGCCACGTCGTCGCGGACATCCCCGTGGCGTCCGTGCCCCCACCAGAGCAGGACGTCCGTGTTTGCCAGCACTTCCTGCGAGAGCCCGTGTTCTTCGTCTTTCTCCAGCCACGCCGTGGCGATCTCTAAATCGTCCGCTTTCAGCGCCTTCGCCAGGCACTCGTGGATGCCCTCGGGGTAGTTCGCCTTTGCCCGCTCGTTGTTGATCTCGTGGTCAAATTCGTTCCAGATGGTCACTCTGATTTTCGCCATGGGATCGCTCCTCTCTATTGCTCCTGTAAAATTTGTATCGCCTGCTTGATGCACGCCAGCGCCTGCTCGTCGTTCTTCCTGAGCTGCACGAGCGCCAGCTCCGCCATCTCGCCGAAGTAGCCCGTCCTGTAGACGTGCCCCTTCCAGTCCGCGGTCTCGCTCAGACCCAGCAGCGCCCAGGCGAGGTCATGCGTGTAGCCGCAGCACGGCCCGCTGATCTCATCCCATAATGGCTTGAGTTCAGCTGCGCGCAATCTCTCCACGCTCTCCATGCCCTCATAGGGCGGCCCGCCGTCGTCGCGGAAATTCCTGAACACCTGCGCGAAGTTGTGGCAGTTCCAGGTGTATTCCATCGTCCGGGCCAGGCGCTCCATGCGGGCCTGCTTCTCCTCTGTATTGGCTTTGCCTATGCCGTCCTCGCCGTACATCCCGATTTTCTTGATGTAGCCCTCCCAGAGCTCCTCGCTCAGGTTGTACTCCATCACCTCCGCGATGCGCCGCAGGCCGTCCATCACGGTGCAGCGCGGCGCAATCTTTTTGCCCGCGACATACAGCGCCTCCAGCTCGGCGGGCTTCGGGGCCTTCTTCGGCGGGTGCTGGGCGTTGATGAAGCTCGGGCAAAGCAGCTTGTTGCCATCATAGCCGGTGATCACCCGGAAGGGCCACTCCCCTGCCCTGACTTTCGCGATGACAGGCTTGCCCGCGTCAATCGCGGCCGCAATCACCGCCTTGAAGTCCCCGGTGATTTTGCGATAGTCATACCCCGCAAAGCCGAAGAGAAAGTCAATCGTCTCATCGGTCTCATAGCTGTTGGGCCACGCGCCGATGCGCTTCTGCCATTCGGTGGGCGCGTCGTCGAAGCGGCAGCGCAGGGCGCTGCGCCCGCACATGGTGTCGAACAGGAAGAAATATTTCTCCTGCCGCGAGATGGGCGTGCCGCCGCCCGCGGCGCAGTTGCCGCAGCTGTTGCAGCCCTTGCCCTCCAGCTGCCTGCACGAATAGTCGCTCCCGCCGATGTCTATGCCCTCCAGGAACATATAAACGCTGGCGAAGCAGTTGATGAAGTTCGTCCCCGCGAAGCCGCAGAAGGGTATCTTGAAGTCGAGCGCGTTTTTCATGGCTGTTCTCCCTGCTCACCCAGGTACAGGTACAGCACCCAGTCCTGCGCGTCCGGCTTGCGGGGGATCAAGTACATCCCCAGGCATGGGCGCACCAGACCTATGCCCACGGTTTCGCCGCTGCGTGGGTTGAACCATTCGGCGGTGTACTGCGCGCGGTTCAGGCCGCGCAGCAGCCCGGTGAGCCTCGTACGGTTGTAGAAATAGGCCGCGCAGGCGTCGTCCGAGGAGGCGACGGAATAGTACGCGCCCGGAAAGGGTATGAAATATTTCCAGCTATTGAAGCGCGGGGTGAGCTCCCACCAGTTCATGCTCTCGAAGAACTTCCTCATGTGGCCCAGCTGCGCGGCGGTCTCGAAGTAGAGGCTCTGCGTCCAGGGAACGGCCTTGTCGGCGGGGGTGATGGTGTCCACGCCGTCGCCGGAGGTTGTGTCGATATCATAGGTGCTCCGGTAGAGCCACATGTCCACCGCGCCGTAGCCGTAGCCGAACATGCCGTTGAGGAACGCGATCCAGCCCTGGGCGCGCGCCCCGAAATTCTTTGTCCAAAGATTTTCGTAACGGCCCTCGTAGTTAATCACAGGTTTTCCATCGCCATTCAGCCAATAGTCTTTCGTCAGCGCGAAATCCGGGGAACCGTCCAGCTTCGGGCTCCACTGCGCCGCGAACCAGCTGTGAGCGTCGAGATTCTTGAAGGTGGATTTGCTCGCGTTCATGCCGTGCAGGGCGTCCATGGAGGCGTACTCCTGGTGCGCCGAAAGCGGCTGCCGATAGGGGTCGCATTGACCTATCGTTTCGGCGACGACGCGCCAGGGGTTTTGGTCGGCGGGGTAGATCGCCTGGCCGCCCACGCCGTCCCTGTCGTAGTACATGTCGTCGTCCACCTCCTGCGCGGTGGTCCACAGCACGGGATACGCGGCGTAGCGCGCGACCCAACAGCGGCTCAGTTTCTGAATATACTCCTCGGTGTACTGCCCGCCCTGCACCCCGTGGAACAGCAGGGAGCCGAAGATCAGCTGGGCGTTGGCATGCACAAGGCCCGCGTCCGCTATATAGGCGAAGCGCCGGTCCAGGTCGGCGAAGCCCGGCAGGTCGGCCTCGCTGAAGCCGTCGTCCAGGTTGTAGCCCGCGCCCAGGGGCTCCGATTGGTACACCGCGAAGCCCTGCGCCGCCCTGGTATCCACAACCGTCGTGAACATCTCGTCGAAGGGCTCCGAAGGCATGGACCAGTGGGTATCGCCGAGGTAGAAGAAGGGCGTTCCATCGGCGTACATCATGCAGCGCGCGCCGGGCTCTGTTTTAAGGAAGCCGCGCCGGTAGATCTCCAGCTCGCCGGTATAGGGTACGCAGGTGAACGCGCCGCGCAGGCCGTGCAGCCCCGCGTCCGCTTCGTTGGAGCACCTGGTTTCGTATTGCCACGGGCCCGCCTGCGTGGGCGCGAAGCGCACACGCCAGATGCCGCCGCCGTCCCAGAAGCCGGGCATGACCATCTCGACGCCGCCCGGCCCGGTGAAAACCACGTCCAGTTGCGCGTCGCTGAACGGGTCGGCATAATCTGCTTCGCTGGTGAACGTGATCTCATGCATGCGCCAGCGCTCCACAGTGGCCTCCTCTGCGGCTGCGATGATAGGCAGGCACGGCAGCAGCGCCGCGAACGCCAGCAATCCGGCCAGCCATTTGAATGCTTTTCTTTTCACTGTGTTTCCTCCTCGCGTTATTTCTTGGGCGATGCCTTGCAGGGGCCGGCCTCCCGGACATTCCCGGTCAAAACAGCAGCCCCAAAGCCCCCCTTGCCTGCGAGGGGGGACAGCGTCGGCGCTTCACAGAAGCGCCGACGCAGGGGGGAGCCCGTCAAATCTCCGGAATCTCCACCGTGACCTCTCTTCCAAGCGCCGCCGACCGGTTGATGCCGTCGATGATCGCCTGGTTGATCAAAATCTGAGACGAGGGGATGGGGCTGGGCGTGCCGTTCCTCACGGCCTTGAGGAAGGAGCCGATCTTCTGGTTCCACAGGCTGCCCTTGCCTATGTTCGAGCGCAGCATGACCGTCTTCTTGGTCTTTTTGCCGAGTTTCGAGTCGAAGTAGAGCTTCATCGGGCCGCCTACCGAGCCGTTCCAGCAGTCCGTGGCGGGGATTCTCAAAGCCCCCTCGGTGCCGAAGAGGATGGTGTCGCCCGGGCTGTCCGGGTGCATGGCCCAGCTGATCCTGAAGTCCAGGATGATGCCGCCCTCCAGGCGAATAAAAGCCGCCCCGAAGTCGTCCACACTGAAGCGCTCGGATTCGTCATAGTACTTCGGGTTCTTGCCGAAATAATCCGAGGTGTAGCCGCTGACAGTCAACGGCTTCGGGTATCCAACGGCGTTGAGCACCATGTCCAGGGAGTAGCAGCCGATGTCGCCCAGCGCCCCGATGCCGCCGGTCTCCTTCTCGATGAAGGTGCTCCCCGGGATGCCGCGCCTGCGCCCGCCGCCGGTCTGGATGTAATACACCTTGCCGAGCTTGCCGGATTCCACGATGCGCTTGATGTTCTGCATGTTCGCGTCGAAGCGCGGCTGGAAGCCCACGCAGAGGATCTTGCCGCTGGCCTTTTCGGCCTTGCAGATGGCCTCCGCCTCCTCGAGGGTGACGCTCATGGGCTTCTCCAGCAGCACGTGCAGCCCGTGCTCGAAGGCCGCCACAGCGCAGTCCCTGTGGGCCGCGTTGTAGGTGCAGATGCTCACCGCGTCCAGGTTGTCCTTCTCAGCCTCCAGCAGGCTCAGGTGGTCGGGATAGCAGCGCGCGTCCTTGAGGCCCCACTTTTTTGCGAAGGCCTCCGCCCTGCCGGGCACGATGTCCGCCAGCGCCACCACTTCCGCGTCCTTCTGCATTTTGTACGCGAACATGTGGGCGCGGGCGATGTTGCCGGTTCCGATGATGCCGATTTGCAGCTTCTTGTCTGCCATTGATTGGTTCCTCCTGTACTCGTATTTTGATTGAGTTTTGCCGTTTAGTATGGTGCAAACTCGCTAAAAAACTCTTTAGCGGCCGCTGCCAAGGCCGGAATGTTTTCGCGCAGCTGCGCCGCAGCAGCGAGCATTATCACGCATGCGGCGATCAGCATATGCTTCGGCTTTTTAATGGATGACGGGATGAGCGAGGCCACGATCATCACCAACAGGATGGCGGTAACGAAGAACGTTCTGCCCATCGTCAAATACATGGTGTTCGTAGCCGCCATCAGGCAGGCGCAGGCGCCTCCCGCCAGATAAAGCAGCAGTAGGGGGGTATGCATGGGATCTCCCTTCAGGGCCTTCAGCAGCAGAACCGGGGTGACGCCAATCGCGAAAAGCCACCAAAACATAACAATGAAATGTACCGCCGAAAGGCTGCCGGAGATAAGCGGATCCTGTGTCGACTGCACCAGAAAACTCGGCCCTTCTGAAAACAACCCCACATCGGCGAAGGCCGGCAAAAAAACAGAGAGAATTGCCATTGCGGCAAACAGGGCGCACAGCACGGCGTAAGCGGTCTGCTTTTTTCGCACAAAGCGCATAAATAGCAATACCCACAGGAGAACGAAAACATATTTGGCGTAACCGATATAGTTATACACCAGCCACTGCAAGGTCCTGAATACGCGCGTGCCTTCAACACTATACTCGTAAGGCTGAAAATCGTTAAGCCTAACTGCGCCCTGGCGGCCATCGCTCGTCATTTTGTAGTCTCTGTTCCTCAACAGGGACAGAGCTAAATTCAGCATAAAACCAACCAGGGACAGCGCTGTCTGTATGTAGAGGAACAGAGGCTTTCGCGCTTCTTCTTCATTCCCGCTTTCCCCGCGCACGCGCATTTGTTTCTTATATTCATTGTGCCGATACACAGTGATGATCAGCAAAAGCGCAACCACAACAGCGGCAGCCTGCTCCTGCGCCAAGCATGCGTAGACGCTTGACGCAATCAGGCAATACGGCAAAGCGCCCGCTTTGTTTTCCTCCGGGAAAAACGCTTCCTTCACGGGATAGTACAACGCGAGCATTGCCGCCGTGCAGGCCCAAAGATAGTGCACGGAAAAACAAACGGTAAACACGGGTAAAGCGACGGTAAAGATGTTGACGATTGCCAGCGAGGCGCAGACAAACACTTGGGGCAGCAGGCGCGGCCGTTTTTCGCCGGCGATCAGGCAGGCAATTTTGCAGACAAGGAAGCAAAACAGGGCGATAACGGCGGCGTTGCATATTCTCCACAGCCAAATGTTGTTTGAATAAACAAGCCACAGCGAAGCGGCGGTCGCGATGCGGCCATCTCGCATCACATTCAAATAGCCCAGTATAAACTCAAAAAACCAGCTGCTTTGGCTGGCCAGCGAGAGGTAGATAAAGTCGTCGCTCTGCATAAAGGTCATCAGGCCGCAGATCCCCAACGAGGCGGCAAAAGTCCCCCCCAGCGCAATCCGTCTCAGGATTTTGCCGGCGCTGCCGATTTGAAGCTTCTTGTCTGCCATGATTGGCTTCCCCCGAAGTGTCTATTTGTTGAATTTATTGGCCAGCCATTCCAGCACTTTCAGCTGATCCGCCCCGGTCGCCCGGCGGACTTGTATAAGCAGTTTCTCATAAGACGGCCTATCCAGCGTGAGGTTCGCCGCGCCCTCGTTGCAAACGCTGCACAGAGCACGCAGATTCGCTGGATCGTCGGTGCCACCCATGCTTTTGTCAACGATATGCCCGATGTGCAGGCGCGTCATCCGGGAAGCATCATAGGGATGCGGCTCTCCGGCCACAGCCCCGCACATCTGGCAGGTATAGCCGTTGCGGTCGAGCACGTAAGCCCTGGTTTCCTTGCTGATTTCGCGGGCAAAGGCGGGCTGCGGCTTGGGATTCACAAGTAAGTATTGCCCCGGCTTCAGGTCGGAGCGGTCATTGTGGGTCAGGATTTGATAGCCTTCTTCGTTGCGCAGTTCCCGCACCCGCCGCGCCCATTCGCTGATACCCGCGACTTCCTGCAAAGTTTTGGTTTCCAGCACCTCGCCCAGATGCGCCAGAAAATAGGCCCTGAGCTTATCCCTTGCACCCATCTCCCTCATCCGGCTCTCTCCTCCCCGTAGAAATAGTCAGCGTCTTTCGCTCCGGCAAGCAGCGCCTTATTAATCGCGATGCCGATTGCCCGTGCCACCGGGGGCGGGAAGGCGTTGCCCACCTGCCTGTATGCCGGGGTTTTCTTCCCAACAAATTCCCACTCCGGCGGAAAACCCTGCACCAGCGCCGCCATCTGAACAGTTAGCCTTGGCATACCCTTGAAGCCCTTTTCAGGCGGAGCATCCGCAAGGCCCATGCCGTCCACCCCGAGTTTGGCCCACGCCTGTTTCGCTCTGGTAGGCCCTAAATCGGCGCCGCCGTGCTTTTTGCTCCCGCCTACCAGGGTAGGGGCAATATCGTTGGCCTTTTGCGCCCATTCCTCTACGTCTTCCCAGCCATTACTAGCCATAGCGCTTTTCAGCAACTGGCCCACTGTCGGCGGCGGCGCGACAATACCTAACGGCCAGACATAATATGGGGCGTATTCTCTTTTGAGCGCGATAAGAATTGCGCGGGGCCGCAACTGCGGCACTCCAAAATGGTGCGTTTGCACCGGCTTCCACGAGCAGGCATAGCCCATCGCTTCCAGCTTTGCTTTGATTTCCCTGCGATAGCTATCAAATTTCGGATCAAACAGCCCTCGCACATTTTCCAGCATGACAGCTTTTGGGTTGCATTCCCGCACAAGGCGCAGGGCCTCGGGAAACAAATCGCGCTCATCCTCCCGCCCCAACTGTTTTCCTGCCACAGAAAACGGCGGGCAGGGAACGCCGCCGGCCAGTAAATCAATCCCAATATATTTCTTTGCCGAAAAAGACTTCACGTCCCCTTCGAGCACGTTCCATTTCGGGCGGTTGTGCCGCAAGGTGGCGCAGGCAGCGGGGTCTATCTCAATCAGCGCCGCATGGCTGAACCCGGCCTGCTCCAGGCCCAAGGCCTGGCCTCCGGCTCCGGCGCATATTTCGATTGAACGCATCAGCCTTCCTCTTTCCGGCCACCCAGCCTCACGCCTTCTCCACCAGCGGTTTCACCTTCTGGTTCGGCTGGAAATCCCGCTTCTCGCCCGGCGCGGCCCAGCGGATGGCGTTGCCTATCACCTTGAGTACGTTTTCGTCCTTGTAGGTCGGGAAGGTCTCATGGCCCGGGTGGAAGTAGAAAATCTTCCCCGCGCCCCGGGTGAAGGTGCAGCTGCCCCGGAACACGTTCCCGCCCTCGAACCAGGTGACGAAGATGAGCTCGTCGGGCTTGGGGATGTCGAAGCGCTCGCCGTACATCTCCTCCTTTTCCAGCCGGAAATGCAGCGGCACCCCCTGGGTGATGGGGTGGTTTGGGTTGACGTTCCAGAGCACGCACTTGTCCTTGTTTTCATTCCAGCGCAGGGTGCAGGTGGTGCCCATCAGCGCACGGAAAGGCTTTGCCATGTGCGAGGAGTGCAGCGGGATGAAGCCCATACCCTCGTGCACGCGCTTCACGATGCGGTCGACGACCTTGCCGCGCACCATGCCGTGCGCGCCGTGGCCCCACCAGAGCAGCACGTCCGTCTCCTCCAGCACTTTCTTCGATAGCCCGTGGTTGATGTCCTTCCCCAGCCAGGCCGTGCGGATCTCCAAATCGGGCGCGGCCAGGGCACGCTTCAGGTGCTCGTGCATCCCCCCGGGGTAGAGCTTGCCCGCGGGGCTGTGCTTGCTATGGTCTCCCAGGTATTCGTTCCAGATAGTTACGCGCAGTGGTTTCATGGATGGGCCTCCTCATTTCATTTGTAATGCGTAGTTTGTAATGCGTAATTTTATGGCTGCTCCGTATAGTCAAAGGTCTTCGTCCTCGGCACAGGCACGTTCCCCGTATATTGCAAAAATGTGACGGTGATGGGCGCATACGCGCCGGGGAGCAGCATGTTCTCCTCGCATTTGATCGAGACGCTGCCGCCCGGCGCGATTTTCCCGTCCTGCGGCCTCGCGAACTTCAGCTCCGGTCCGGAAACCCGGAGAATTTTCACGTCGCGCTCAAGCGATAAATTGTCGATTAGAATCTGTTCCCCGTCAAACGTCAGGGCGATGCTCTCGCTGGGCTGCCTGCACATCCCGAACTGCGGGTAGGCCGGGTCGTCAAATACCGTGTTGAAGTCCGGGTCCATCATCAGCGCGCACTCCAGTTCCAGGGCGTAGGGGTCGAAGTAGCTCGCCCCGTGGAACTGCCCCTGCACGAACCAGGTGTGGTCCGGCAGCCAGGCCGCGCTGGCGTCGATGTCCTGCCCCGGCGAGACGTGCCTGTGCCCGGCTGTCTTGCATATCTCGTTGCTCTGCTTTATGCCGTGCTGGCCCAGCGGCAGCGCTTTTGCACCTGTTGTATATTGCACATCCAAAAACGTGTCGCTGTTGATCTCATCTGGCCCCACCAGGTGCGGGTTCCCCGTATTCGCCACAATGCGTATCCCTATGCCGTATTTCTCCTGCGCCTCGCGCAGCGTCCTGCCCCAGTTCGGCATGATCTCGCCGTGCATCCTGTCGCAGTCCGCCTCCCAGCCGTAGCGCTCCCCGGGCCCCAGCGCTGCGGCCTTCACGGCCTCGTAGTCGCCCGCCGGTACCAGGTCCCAGATGCTGCCCCAGGTCTTCGCCACCGGCAGCAGCCCCGCCAGCAGCAGCTGCGTCACCAGGGGCGAGAGCCGCTTGAGCGTGATCCATTTCAGCAGGGGCTCCAGCTTCATCTCGGTGTTCATGTAGGACTGCACGAAGCGCGTGAACGCCTCGGTCTGTATGCTGAACGCCTCGCCCGCCATCAGGTGGGAGACCATGCTGCTCCCCCCCAGCATGGGGAACTCCATCACGATCTTGCTCACTTTTTTTTCTTTGGCGCAGTCATGCAGATAGGCCCCGCACACCTGCCCGCCGTAGCTGGAGCCGAACAGCCGCACCTTCTTGCTCTTCGTGAGCGCCAACACCTCATTGATAAACTCACGCAGTTTCTCGGCGGAGCGCAGCGTGGGGCCGCGCCAGTCGTACTGGAATATAAATATATTTTCAGCGCCCACCTGCTGCTCGAAGCGCCTGCAGAACGTCCCCAGCTGCGACAGATACCTCGCGTTAGGATCGTCCTCAGCCTTGGCGCGTATGGCCGCCAAGGAGAAATCCCCGGCAGTGCCGGGCCACGGGCCGACTTCATGCTTGCGCGTGCCGTCCAGGTTCATGGCGAACTGATCCAGATACCCGTTCGCCGCCCGCCCGAAGGCGCTGACGATCATATTGCTTCGCCTGGTCAGGGCATACACCACCGCCCCGCCCAGCAGCCCAGGCAGCTCCCCCACCACCGCCCCCAGGATCGCGTTGGCGTCAGGGTTCCACACCAGCACCCGCTCGTCGCTGCCCGGCTCGGCGAACAGCTGCGTGGCCGTGTACCCCGGCACCACGATGATGGGGTCATGCTCGGGCTGCGCGGCCAGCGCCGGGCAGGCCAGGGTGAAAACGAGGGCAAACGCCAATGCCAGGGATAGGATACGCTTTTTCATAAAGAGACTCCTTTGCTTGCTGCATTGTTGCGGCGCTGCAATGCAACGCCCTACAGGATTTGGGCCATTGGCCCTTGTTTAGCGCCACTGGCGCAATCCCTGAAGGGCGAGCCATTGGCCCGCCACTGATATAACCCAATTCTTACTTCAAGAACCTCTTCTCCGCCTCCGGCGTATCCAGCCCCAGCGTGCCGCCTGGGTTCATGATGTTGTCCGGGTCGAAGTGGTCCTTCAAAGCGCGGATGACGGCGTATTCGTTGCGCCCCAGCTGGCCCTCCAGCCAGGGGCCGAACATCTTGCCAATGCCGTGGTGGTGGCTCATGCTCGCGCCGCTGCGCTGGATGGCATCGAGTATGCTCGCATGGAATTTCCTGAACGCCTCGGCGTCGTTCTCAACGATGATAAAGATCCAGTACAAATTCCCGCCCTGGGGGTACACGTGGCTCATGTGCGTCATGCAGATGGTGCCCGGCCGGGCCTTGACGACCTCGCGCACGGCGGCATGTACCTTGGCCATCGAGCTCCAGTTGACGCAGCACTCCATGGTGTCCATCAGCACGCCGAAGTCCTGCAGGGTGTCGCGCAGGTAGGGATCGGAGAAGCGCCCGTGCTCCCAGCCCTTGCAGACGTAGCCCGTCATGCTTAAAGCCCCGAAGCGCTGCGCCGCCTTCGCGACATTCTTCGCCACGTTTTTGCTGAAGCCCGCCTCGCCGTTTGTAAAGCCCAAAAACAGGCACATCTCGTCCTCTTTGAAGCTTTTCAGCTTGAACAGGTGCTTCAGCGGGCTGTCCATCACGCCGTACATGTTCAGCATGATGCTGGTCTCCTCCGGGTCGCTCAGGCGGAACACGCTGGGCTTGCCGGCCTCGGACTGCATCACCTCCCGCGCGAAGGCGATGCCCGTCTTCCAGTCCTTGAACATGTAGCTGAAGCGCTTGACGGTTTCCGGCATGTGGCGGCTGAACTTCAGCGTCACATGCGTCAGCACGCCGAAGGTGCCCTCGCTGCCCATCATCACCTGGTCCAGGTCGGGGCCCGTGGCCTTGCGGGGGTGCTGGTCGGTCTCGATCACGCCCCTGGGCGTCGCGTAGGCCTGCCCGAGCACCATGTCCTGTATGCAGCCGTAATAGGTGGAATTCTGCCCGCTGCCGTGGGTCACCACCCAGCCGCCCACGCTGCTGTGCTCGAAGCTCTGGGGAAAATGCCCCAGCGTATACGCCCGCCGCGCGCCGAACACGCTCTGCGCGCCCTGCAAAATTTCCTCCAGCTTCGGCCCGCTCATCCCGGCTTCGACAGTGATCAGCTGGTCGGCCTCGTTGAACTTCACAACACGATTGAAGCGCAGCCGCATGTCCAGGGAGATGCCGCCCTTCACGCACTCCACGCCTCTTGTGACAGAGCTGCCGCCGCCGTAGACATACAGGGGAATTTTATGCTCGCTCACATAGGCCACGATCGCCTCGATTTGCTTCCTGCTGCCGGGATACACCACGATGTCCGGCACGTTCTCCACAATTTTTTCGCGTGCGCGCATGATGTCGTACATCGTTTTGCCGTAGGCCACGGAAAAGCGCGCGTAGTCGTCCGAGCGCACGAATTCATCGCCAACAATCTTCTTGATGGCCTCGATGTGCCTGTCTTCCAGGGTGATGGGGATGTCGAACTTGACCTCGTCGAGGCCCAAATCCTGCTGATATTCGTGAAAGATGCTCTCGTCCATGCCGAAGCGCCGCAGCACGTCCTGGAGCATACGCTCCTTAGGCGCTTTGATCTCCCGCGTCGCACCGCCCCATTTGAACACGGACCTGTACGAATTTTCCGGGATTTCCCCCTGGAACCATTTGGGCTCGAAGCCTTTGTAGGTGGACATACTGTTTTCTCCATTCTTGATGTTGGATATTAAACGCCGGACATCAGCCAGTCACTTGTCGCTATAATTTTTCCCTCGCAGATGCCGCCCAAATCCGCCACGGCATCCCCGCAGGCTATTTTTTTGTCGATCACGATCCCCATGAGCAGCCGCATCACCTCGCCCATCTTCCCCTTGGGGATCTCCCTGTCCGTGCGCACGGGCAGCATGGGGCACGCGGCGAAGCTTGTGCGTACAGTGGAACACAGCGTGCGCATGGGGTTGGTCAGCTCCGTCAGCGCAAAGTCCACGCCCCGCTTGCAGGTATTGCCGGTCACGTTCACACCGCCGTCGGGCGTCAACTCCGCCAGCAGCTTGCACCCCGCCGGGCAGGTGATGCAGATGAGTTGTTTCATTAGGGCCAGTCCTCCTCCTCTGTGCTTACCAGTTTCAGTTCGCCGCCAATCAGCTTGTATGTATCCCTAACGAAGATTGAATTATGTACATCGTCCCAATTCAGCGGATGAACATCTTCTCTTTCTATTTCTACGAATGTATGATTTATATAGGAGTAAACCGATAAACAATATCCGAAGGCTCCATCTCTAAAACCACACAATAAGCGCCCATCTTGAACGGATACCCAATGCTCCTCGCTGATTTCTTCCAGCTGCTTGTTCTCAACATATTTCTTCTGCTTGGTATCCCACAACCAGAACAGCGATGGTGTATTGTGCATGGAACCGCCTCTGTATTGGTGCAGCTGAATATCCAGGTAGCCATCTGTATTGAAATCAGCGAACACTAAACCGTAATCATCTTCAAGCGAAAACCGGTTTTCCGTCTCGAACCCATCCAGTTGTTGTGAAAAGTCCTCTCCGCTGATTTCGATTTCGGAAATATTGACATACGCCCCATCACCGTAGCCATGCAGTGTAAATATGAACTCCGGCATATCATCATGAATACGCTGCGTTACGGTATACTCAAACGGCTTCGGCTCGGCTTCAGTTGTTATGACCTCAGTCGTCGTGACCTCTTCCGTGGCGTTGCTCAATGCCGACATGTATTCTGACATATCCTTTTCGTATGCACTCTGCCCGCAAGCGCAAAGCCCCGCCAGCAGGCAAAGCGCCAACCCCAAGCACGCAATCGCTTTCATAGCCATCATTCCTTCTCCCGCGTCTGGCTCGCAAGCTCCATCTTGCCGTCCACCAGCTTGTAGGTCTCTATGCACTCGTAGGAGTCCTCGCCCTCGTCCTCATACCACATGATCGAATACTCCGTCAGCACGAACTCGCCCTCGATGTACTCGTAGTAGTAGTCGTTAAAGGAGGGCACGCCCAGCTCCTCCATGTAGCCCTTCAGGAAGCGGTACATGCGCGGGCCATCGTCCTCCCGGGCGAAGTGCCTGGCGTCGCTGAGCTCCTCGAGCTGTTCGTTGCGGATAAATTGCTTTTGCCCGGCGTCCCACAGCCAGAACAGCGAAATTTCCTCCCGCGTGGCGGTGTAATAGTGCAGCCGCAGGTCGAGATAGCCGTCGCCGTTGAAGTCGTCGAACGCGAGGCCGTAGTCGCCGATGTCCTCCGGCACGGCAAACTCCGTCTCGAAGCCCTCCAGCCGCTGGCCGAAGCCCTCCCCTTTGATGTCAATCGCCCGGATCGCGGCGATGGCGAGCACGAAGCCGGGGTCGCTGTCGTCGATAGATTCGTCCCCGTGCAGCGTGAACGCGAATTCCGGCAGGCTGTCGTGTATGCGCCTTGCCACCGTGTGACGAAGCGCCCCGGAATCGGCTTGCGTTGTCGCGGCCTGCGTTGTTGCCGCCTCAGTCGGCTTCACCGGCTCCGTTTTGCAGGCGGACAGGCCCGCGAGCAAAAGCATAGCCAGGCAAACGCAGATAGTCTTTTTCATGAAATGGCCTCCTGTAGGGGCGGCATTCTTGCCGCCCGAATCATTAGCGATTGCGATTATCATGCGGGTGGCAAGAATGCCACCCCTACCATTCATTCCATCTCCAGCCGAACCAAATCACCGGCCTTCACCCCTGGGGGCAGCTTCAGCACAACGCGCTCCATCTCGGGCGGGCGCAGCGTTTGGAAGATCTTCTTCAGCAGCACCTGGTCGCCCAGCTTTGCAGAGAAACCGGTTTTGCCGCGTTCATCTCTTGATCGAAAATACACAATCACTTCTTCAGGTGAACCGGACAGGTCAATGCGTTGAGGCATAGCATAGAGGAAATTATTATCAACGCTGATTTCAGCATAATTAAGCATTAAGCATTCAGAATTAAGCATTGCAGCGGCGCGCCCCGCCGCCTCGCCGCTTTCGCTTACATAGTCAACCAGGTCGTTCACATGTGCCGCGTTGCCGCAGCTGAACAGGCCGGGGATTTCCGTTTGGCCGTTCTGGTCGCATACCGGCCCGCGCGTGACCTGATGCAAGGATGCGCCCAGCGTTTCGGCCAGCTCATTCTCGGGGATCAGGCCCACAGATAAGATTAACGCGTCGCACTCTATAATTTGCTCCGTGCCGGGCAGGGGCGTCATATTCTCGTCCACGTCAGATATTTCAATTGCCTCCAGCCGCTCGTGGCCGAAGCAGCGCGTCACGGTTTTGCGCAGGTGCAACGGAATATCGAAGTCGTTCAGGCACTGCGCGATGTTTCTCGGCAGGCCGCTGGGGATGCTTTTCGCCTCATAGACGCCCAGTACCTGCGCGCCCTCGAGGGTCAGCCTGCGCGTCATAATCAGCCCGATATCCCCCGAGCCCAGCACCGCGCAGCGCCGCCCCGGCAGCTGGCCCAATATGTTCGTGTAGAACTGCGCCGCCCCCGCCGTGAGCACCCCCGCCGGGCGCGTCCCGTGGATGGCCACCTGCCGGGCCGTGCGTTCGCGGCAGCCCGTGGCCAGGATGACGGCCTTCGCCCCCACGCGCCTCATGCCCTGCGCGCTCACCAGAACCAGAGTGAAGCCATCTTTGCTTTTCTCGATTTTATCTACAAATGTAAGCAGAGAGACCTGCACATCTGTCTCTTTGAGTTCATTGATGTATCTCTGCGCGTACTCCGGCCCGGCCAGCTTCTCCCCGAAGCGTATCACGCCGAAGCCGTCATGCACGCACTGCTTGAGGATGCCGCCCAGCCGCCCCTCGCGCTCGACCAGCAGAGTTGATGCCCCTTCTTTGCTTGAGGCTATGGCGGCGGCCAGGCCCGCAGGCCCCCCGCCTATTACGGCAACGTCATACTGTTCAAACATGTGTGTCGCCCCCTTTCGTCGCCCCTAAAAGAACCTCGCTCCCCGCGCCGCTTTTGCGCACCTGTTCCAGGGGGATATTCAGCTCCTTCGCGATCACCTGCGCCACCTGCGGCCCGCAGAAGCCGCCCTGGCAGCGGCCCATCCCGGCGCGCACCCGGCGCTTGACCCCGTCCACGCTGTCGCAGGGCAGCGGGCGTTTCAGCGCCGCGGCAATCTCCCCCCGGCTCACCTGCTCGCAGCGGCAGAGGATCACCCCGTAATCCGGGTTTTCCGCGATCAGCGCGCTGCGCTCCTCTTCGGGCAGCTCGGCGGCGTTCACAATTGCCTTGCGATGGGGGTTGAAGCTCTCATTTTTTTCTGCCGCTACCTGGTCGAGCACCATCCGGGTGATGTCCTCGGCGATGGCGGGCGCGGCCGTCAAGCCGGGGGATTGGATACCCGCCGCGTGTACGATATTTTCAGTGTAAAGGCCCCTGCGGATGACAAAATCCTCTTCAAAGGTCGCCGCGCGAACGCCGGTGAAGTATGTAATGATCTGCCCGTGTCCCAATTCGCCTATGGTCTGCCGCTGCTTGTGGAGCACATTGTCGATGGAATCCCGCAGGGTCGCGAAATTCTCCTTTTCGGGGGTCTCCACGGCGTCCGGCCCCAGCAGCAGGTTGCCGTGTATCGTGCGGATGATCCCGCCGCCCTTGGTGTGGGACCCTACGAGATGCGAGATGAGAATCGGGCTGAGGTTGAAAAGCGAAAGATGCGAAGCCTTTTTATCAAGGATGCTGTTGGTGCCCCGCCTGGGGTGGATGGAGAAGAACCTGTCCCCCGCCATGGCGGCGACGTCCTCGGAGAATACCCCCGCCGCGTTGACCACAACCTTGGGGTATACCGTGCCCCGGTTCGTCCTGACAGACTTGATCATCCGGTCTTCGAGCTCCATGCCCAGCACGGCCGTGTTCAGGCTGACCACCGCGCCGTTCTCGATGGCGTTTTCGGCAAAGGCGATAGTCAGGCCATACGGGCATACGCTTCCCGCCGTGGGGAAAAGCAGCGCGCAGCCGAGCTTAGTGTCCAGGTCTGGTATTTTCTCATATAATGCCTTTTTTTTCAGCACCACGCTGGGGATCTCCAGGTTATTCCAGTAGAGCTTGAACAGATAGAGCAGGGGCGTATATCCCTTCGGGAAGCACAGCAGCTGCCCCGTGCGCGCGAAGGGCACCTCCAGCTCCCCGCAGACCCTGTCGTACATCTCGTTGCCGCGTTTGTTGTACCAGTATTTCAGCTTGCTCTTGCGCAGGTCCAGCCCGGGATGCACCATGCCGTCGTTGCGGGCGCTGGTGTGCAGCGCAACGTCGCACTCCTTCTCGGCCAGCAGGACGTCCAGTTTCCACCGGGTGAGCTCCCGCGCGATGGCGCAGCCCACCACCCCGCCGCCGATCACCAGCACGTCTGGCTTCATACCCTCCAGGGCCTGGTCTTCTATGTTCGGCAATCGCATGGGCTTGGGTTGCTCCCCGGTGAAGCGCACGTCATTGACCAGGCAGCCCTTAATATTGCCCTTCGCAGCCCTGGCGGCGGCGAAGCCCGCCTCCACGATCTCCTGCCAGTCGCCGCTCCCGCCCTCCAGGACGAGGTGTTCTTTCTCCCTCCGGACGGTATACCGCCCGGCAAATTGCTTTTTGAGCTCCTCATTGGTGCGCGCGATCCAGTCCATAGCGCCCTCCGCATGTGGGGGCGGCAATTCCTGCCGCCCACGATTGAAAACACTGCCCAATGTAATTATATCATACTGTTTTTGAATTTACTAGTCCCAATTTTCTATCCTGCCTATCTTCTCCAGCGGAATATTCCCGTAGCCCGGCAGCGCCCCGTAGCCATTCATCCCCTCCGCGCCGATTTCCTCGTTGGGCTCGGTTTCGCTGAAGCGCAGCACGCTTTCGTCATAGTACGGATTGTTCGGCCCCACGAATATGTTGCCCGTCACGCTGCTGCCCGCCGGGTTGGCGGCGAAGCGCGCGTCCTCGATGTCGGCGAAGTCAACGGAATACGCCGCAAGCTTCGGGTAGGCCTCGCGCCAAATATCAGTTTGCCAGGGGGAGTCGCTCAGGTCGTCCCAGCCGACGCGGCCTTTGCCCCAGTGGTAGTTCCAGATGTAGTCCGGGTCGTCCGAGAGCGCGCCGTTGCGGGTGCGCTGGTCGTAGCTCACCGGCTTGCCCGCGTTCACCACGAAGTTGCCGTGGACTTCCAAATCGCGCCCGCTGATGGCGATGGCCGAATCCGGCACGTTGACCAATAAATTATATTCGACTGTGACCCCAGCCAGTCCGTCGTCCAGGTAGATGCCGCAGGGGTGGCGGCCGGGATTGCCCAGGTCGTAAATCACATTATTTCTTATGACCGAGCCCCAGGCGGAATGCCAGCTGCGCCCGTTGTAAATCGCACCCGCGTCGTCGGTCTCCAGGCAGACGTTATAAATCAGGTTGTACTCGAGCACCTGGTTGTTGCCGCCGAAGAACATGGCGCTGTGCGGAGAACTAAAAATCTCGTTGTGGGCGGCCAGGTTGCCCGTTCCGTAGACGTTCACCCCGCCCTGGTAGGTCATCACCACCTCGGCGAAGTCGTGCACCAGGTTGTTCACGGCTTTGCTGCCGCCCGGCGTGAGGGTCGCCGCCTCCCCGCCGTCTATTGTGATCCCCCGCCTGCCGACCCTGTAAATCTCATTGTTCGATACGGCATTGCCATAGCCCGAGACGCTCATGGCGCTGCCCGCGAGGTTGCGCACCACGCAGTGATCAATCAAAATTTCATCCCCATTGAGCACCATCCCGTCGCCCCGCGTGCCCTGCAAGGTCAGCCCCACGAAGCTGAGATTATTTATATTTTCGCCGGTGATCAGCGTCTCGGTGCTCAGGGAAATGTCGATGCGGGCGTCGTCAAAATTCTCTTCCGGAGGCCATAGATATAACGTGCCATTATCTCTATCCAAATACCACTCGCCCGGCTCATCCAGCTCCTCGAGCACATTGTAGAAATAATAGGTTCCCCCCTGGGCGTAGCCGTAATGGCTGGCGTATTCCGTGGTGAGCGTCCCCGCTCTGTGGTCGAAGGCCTTCACGCGGGTGCTCATATCTGCCCAATCGAACTTGAAGCAGCCGAAAATCCAGATGTCCTCATGGGGGGCCCAGGTGGCCGCTCTCTTTGCAGTCTTGCTGTCCATTTCAAAGGTTCCCCCGCGCGGGTTGCGCAGGCTGTCCCAGACCTCGTTGTTGCGCACGGTTTTCCCGTTGATGAACAGCTCTATGGCGTCGCCGTTGTCGCTCACCTTGCCGATTTTGAGGGTTTGTGTCCCGTTGGGGTAGCGGGCGAGGGTCTGCCGTTTCCCGTTGAAGAACAGCTCGCAGGGCAGCGGGCCCGCGCCGCCGTCGTATTTCCCCGCCGTGGTAAACGCGCCGAAGGAGTACATTTTCCCCCAGTCGTCAGGGCCCAGCCCCAGCTTGGTTAAATCAATCACTTTGATATTTTCGTTTTTTTCCCAGGATGAGAAATCATTCGGCTCCAGCCTCATGCCGCCATTGAGGACGGCCTCGTCCTCCTCCCGGCGGGTGCTGTAGAGCGTGTCGTGGTCCCGCTCATCGAACACAATCTGTTGGATATTGTACTCCCCGGGCGCGATTTCGACCTGGAAGTACCGCTCGTCCCCCCGCGCGCGGGCCTCGCGTACAGCGTCGCGCGCCTCTTCGATGCTCATGCCCTCCGGCGAGACGGTGAAATCCGCCGCGTCCCCCCAGGGGCCCCTGGGCGCGAAGCGCCCCTCGGTCAGCCCCTGCGGGGGCGGCGCTTTGTAGCTCTTTTGGTAATTGCGCGTGTAAACTGTCCCTCCGAAGCCCAGTGCACTCGTCAGCACGATACTTGCCGCCATGCCCATCCCCAGCGCCCGCCTGCCCAGCGCTTTCATCAGCAGCGCGAACAGCACCAGAATCTGCGCGCACACCAGGGGCACGGCGATGTTCGCGGCAAGCCCGGCCCCCCAGTGCATCATATTGTTGACAAAGCCGGATACGCCGAACAGCACCGCCATGAACACACTCACAGAGAGCAGGGTCTTCCATACCAGGGCCCCCGCTTTGCGCTCGCCGCGCGCATGGAGCGTGAACAGCGTGAGCAGGATAGTGCCGAGAATGACGGCAATCACCGCAAATGGAAAGATGCTCGGCTGCCAGTTGACGTAGACGTCGTAATACCATGCCAGTGCGGCGGGCAGCGCCGCGCTCAGGGCCAGGGCGCACAGGGTCTGGGTTGTCTTTTTCATGTCGAAGCCTCCCGCAAAAAAATCTATGCAAATTATAGCACGCTTCTTCGCGGGATGCAAATAAAAAATATAAAAAATACCGGCGGCACTGGAGCCGCCGGCACATATCAATCATAATTTAGAGATACTTCTCGTCCCGCTTCTGGTGCCTCGCCGCTATCATCGTTACCAGCAGCAGCGCGCCGGAGCCCGTCGCCACGGAGCCCCAGAATGTCACCTGCTGCTCCTTGCCGGTTTTGGGCGGCGGCACGGGCGGCGGCTTTAAAGAAGTGGTGGGGGCGGGGGTGGCCGTCGTCGTGACGGGGGCGCCCGTTGTCGTTGGCCCGGCTGTGGTCGTTGGCCCTGCTGTGGTGGTTGGCCCTGCTGTGGTCGTTGGCCCTGCTGTGGTGGTCGGTTCCACCATGGTCATGAGGCCCGCTGTCGTCGTGGGCCCGGCGGTGGTGGTGGGCTGTACGCCCTCGTCGCCGTTCGCGCTGAAGATCCACTGAACCAAGCCTATCAGGTCGGCGAATTGGTTGTCCATGCGCGCGTCCAGGGTCAGCGCCAGCCGCAGCGCCTTGCTCTCCCCGGGCTGGAAGATTCCCAGCGAGTAGGGGTAGCGCATGGAGTCCCCGGCGCGGGAATCCAGCGCGGGGTTGCCCCACACCGCGCCCCGGTAGATTTCCGCGGCCCCCTGCGTGATGGTGACGGCGGTGTACTCCCGCAGCAGCTGGTTGACGAGCGCAAGGGTCTCCCCTGTGGCGTGTACCTGCGCGGCCACGTCGGCCCAGAGGAAGATTTCCACAGGCCGGTTCCAGAGGTTCTTCACCTCCACGCCCTGGCCGCGGCTGCCCCCGGGGGCCAGCAGCTTGAAGGCCGCGAAGAGGTCGCCCGCGTTGTCCGGGAAGGTGAAACCCGCGGTGGGGCTCAGGAAGTTCACGCGCATGAGCGCGTCGGACACCCCGGCCTCTTTGTAGGCGACGCCCAGCGTCTCGAAGCTCATGCCCCACAGGGAGATGCCGCCGCCCTCGGCCTGCACGCATTCCACCGTTACGGTGATGTTCGCCCGCTTGTTCCTGTATTCGTTGCCGCCCTCGGCGCGCAGGGTGAAGTGCTCGAACAGGGGCGGCGTGGTCTCGCCGGGGGCCAGCACTCCTATATAGTAGTAGTAATTGTCTTCAGAATTGAAATACCAGTGCGCCTGGTTGACGGGAATCACGATGTTATCTGTGCTGAGGGCCCTGTCCTCGATGAAAGTGCCGCCCGCGCCCTGCGCGCCCCAGGCCTTTTCGATCTTGGCGCGCACGGCGATGTCCAGCTGGCCGGTGTTTTTGGCCCACACCTTTTTGTCGGCCGTGGAGCCCGGCATGAGCTCCTGCCCCTGCTCGTACTCCTCCTCCAGGCGCACCTGCACGCTGCCCATGCTCAGGGCGTTGACGGTTTCGCTCTGCACGCTCCACGCCGCGTAGGTGGTCATTGCGGCGGAGGACATGAAAATGGCGGCCAGCAGGATGCTCAGCACAAAAAATACGCTGCGTTTCTTCATGCCAGCCTCCATTCAATATCATTTACCGCACGCCGGGGAGCGTTGGCGGCACCCCCCGGTTCAGCCTGAAACTCAAATTCTTTTACGCTTCGGGTCATGGCTGAAAGGCTCAGCCCCCGGTCACGCCGTAATCCTTCAGAACGGTCTCGGCGTCCAGCTTGACGAACGCCTCGGCGCGGTTCGCGAAGCCCTCGGCCTGAATGGCCTCGGCGGTGATCCTGATAGAATAGCTGCCGAGCTTCTGCATCTGCACCTGGTTCCAATCGCTGGGGAACACG
The DNA here is from genome assembly GCA_009779995.1 of Oscillospiraceae bacterium. Classification (GTDB taxonomy): domain Bacteria; phylum Bacillota; class Clostridia; order Oscillospirales; family Acutalibacteraceae; genus WRMQ01. Next base: position 38,751 of record WRDW01000011.1, read on the forward strand.
ACGGAGGTGAACACCTTCACGCTTGTGCCCAGATAGAAGATGCCCTTGTAATTCAGGTAGTACACGCCGTTGCCGCCCGTGGCCGGGTCGTCGAAGTCATTTTTGTTGTACCAGTTCTGAATCTGCCCGGCGGTCACCTTGCCGGCCAGGTCCGCCGCGCTGTAGTGGTAGGTGCTGTCGGGCGTGTGGGAGCTTATGGAGCCTGCCCAAACCCGCAGGTTGGCGCTGCCCTTGTAGCCGCCGACGACCGTGGCGCTGAAGCTCGGATCAAAGTACAGGGTCTGCATGATCAGAGCCAGGCGCTCCGGGTCGGTGATTACGGTGTTCGTTGAGCCGTTACCGTCCAGGAACTCAACCTTCACGCGCATGTAGGAGTCACCCTTTACCGCGCGCACGGTGGGGTCCTTCGGGAAGCTGTCTCCGGGGACGCGGTCCTTGCACTCGCCGCCCGGATAGTTCGGCTCGCTGATGGTGATGTCCAGGTCGCCCACCACGAAGGTGTTGATCAGGGTCTCGCTGTCGGTCATGTAGGCCAGGGTGCCGCCCGCTGTGAGTGCCGCCACGAGCACGACGGCGAGGATTGCCATGATGGCGCTGCGTTTCTTTTGCATTGGTGTGCCTCTCTTCTCTTTTCTTTCGAAATTATGGTGTTGAGGTCCGATTCGCTGTCCGGAAGCACAACAGTCCTTATGCTTTGGCGCTCCGCCGCTTTCACAGGCTTTCGGATACGGGGATTTCGCTACATTGTATTGGCAGTGGTGACAACCTTCGTGGCGGTCGTGGTCGGTTCCGTGGCAGTAGTTGGCATAGTTGCGGCGCCGGCCGCGCCGGCCGCGCCGGCCGCGGTTGTGGTCGGCTGCGTTGTGGTTGCGGGGGGCTGTGTCGTCGTGGCGGGGGGCTCTGTTGCGGTTGTCTCGGGGGCGGTGGTGTCGGGCTCTGTCCTTACCACTATGTTGTTGACCAGGCTCTCGCTGCCTGTCATGTACCCCAGGGTACTGCCCACCGTGCCCGCCGCCAGCAGCAGGCCTATGGTGAGCAGCACGATGACGAGGTAGCGCTTGCCCGGAGACTTCATGTCATACACCTCACGCCTGTTTTTCTCTCTTGCTCAAGTAGTAGAGCCCCAGCGCCAGCAGGCTCATGGCCAGGATGATCATCGCCTTGATGTAGAAGCCGCTCGGGCCGTTGAGCTGGTCCATCACGTTGCCCATGCCCTTCACGGAGAAGCGCACCACGCCCACAAGGTGATCGTACAGAACCTTTTCCGTCAGTTCGCTGTCATGGATGCCCTGCGTGACCAGCATTTTGTTTTCTCTGTCGATCTCTATCACCCTGTGCGTCACCTTCTGGCCGGGCGTTTGGCCGGGGTACAGCTCGTAGGTCACGTCGTCGCTCACTTTGATTTTATCAAACTTGGTGGGGACCACCCAAACCAGCGAACCGACTGGATAATCCGGCTCCATACTGCCGCTTAGCACGCTGAGCATCTGTATCCTGAAGAGCAGCGGCACCGCCATCGCGAGTATCCCCGCAATCAGCACGGCGATGACGGCGTTGCTGGCCACCCGGCAGGCAATCTGCAGCGGCGTTGGCCGCGGGGCCTGCGTCGGCATGGAGCAGGCCGCCTCCAGCAGGAAGGGGTCGCTGTCGTATTTGGCGAAGAATTCCCTGTCGAACTCCTCCAGGCTCCGCAATTCCATAGGCTTCCCTTGCTTTCCAATCCTAGTCCTGATTGTCTGTCAATAATAGCCGCCGGGCTGCATCCCATAAGCCGCGCCTGGCATCGCGTAAGATGCTCCCTGCCCCGCGTAGGGCGTCGACGCGCCCGCCTGCATCCCGTAGGACATCGTCGCGCCGGCCTGCGCCGCGTATGGCTGGCAGCCGGGGTACTGTCCCTGCGTCCCCCCCTGCGCCCGCAGGGCCTGCGTCTCCGCCTCCAGGCTCTGGTGCTTGCGCTGCAGGTCGGTGCAGCGCCGCTCCAGGTCCTCGTAGTGCCGCTGCAGCCCCTGGTAGGCCTCGTACATCTGCTGGTAGGTCTGCCGCAGCTGGCGTATGTAGTCGTTCACCTGTTTCTTTTGATAGCCCTCGCCTTTTTTCTCGAGCGTGAATTCCATGCCGTCTTGCCTTCCCTTTCTTGGCGCCGCTGTCCGGGTTTAAACTGCAGTGCTGTACAAAGATGTTCCATAAAATGGCTTTTCCGATTCTTAAGACGCAATAGGATAGCACAGACCCGCCGGAATGTCAAGAAGAATTTGGAAATTTTTTTCGGGGGCGGCTGACAGAAAATGACAGCGGAAAGCCCGACTCAGCGGGCGGGCTTTGAATGTGCCGCAAACCGGAACCGCATCCACAGCTTCGAAGAACAAAACTCTTGACAACGCCCCGCCCGCCATTTATACTTATAAAAAAAAAACAAGCGAGGTGCGCCATGGAACCGAAAACCGTCTCGAGCGCTGGCTTCAACTTAGGGCTGCTGCAGAAGATCGCCGTCGTCCTCATGGGAGGGCTGCTGCTGGGCGGCATGTGGCGGCTGCGGGGGGACAACGGCTTCGGCTCCTTCTGGGGGATGCTGCCCTGCGCGCTGGTGTTCTGGCTGTTCCTGCTGTCCATCTTCGGCTACCGCAAAAAGATGTCCTACGACCTGCTGCCCTGGGCGGTGCTGTCGATCCCCTTCACCATCAACGGCTGGATGCCCCTCATGCCCCTGCTGCGCGGCCTGATCGAGGCCCCCGGCCCGGAGGGCCCGGTCAACGAGCCGTTCAGCTACTTTTCGGCAATATTGCTCATCTTCACCATGGGCTTTTGCTGGATGGTCTTCCTGGGCTTCTTCCTGGGGCTGCTCTTCAGCCCCAAGCGCTATAAAGCCCTGGATTTTCTCCTGATCGCCGGCGTCTACCTCGCCGTCATGCTGGCCATGAAGGGTTCCCTGGCACACGTGATCATGCGCGTGGCGGCCCCGCAAAGCTGGGACGTCTTCGCTCGGGGGATGCTCGAGAAGGGCGTGACGGACAGCCCCTTCGTTTTTTACATGAAGAATATCTTCAACGAGGGCGCGCAGAAGCAGTTCATCGGCGGCAGGACCTACTTCAACGGCATCGCCGTGATCGGCAACGCCCTGGGAGCCCTGGCCGTGATCGCGGCGCTGCTCCTTAAATACAAAGATAAACTCGCCGCGCGCGTCATGGCCTGCATCTGCTCGATTGTCGGCTGCTCCTTCCTCGGCGCGGCGCTGCTCAACGCGCTGTTGTGCGGCGGGTTCCGCGGCCCGCAGTTCGACCCCCGCGCCGTCTTCCCCGATTGGCTGATGAACAACTACTGGGGCTTCTGCGAATACGCCACGGGCCTGTTCATCGGCTTAGGCGTCACTGCCTTCCTGGTGTTCCAGAAAAAGCAATTCCTCAACGCCCACATTGTAACGACCGAGGACCTGCCGCCCAGCGCGAAGAATAGACACTGGTGCTATGCCTACCACCTGTTCGTCACCGCGGCCTTCATGCTCTCGGCCAGCGTCATCCGGCCCGTCGCCACCCGCATACGCGACGGCAGCGGCGGCGCGGTGTCGGAGCTGACCGTCCAGCTCATCGTCGCCGCTCTTCTGGCCCTCTTCTTCATCCCCGGCTTTTGGAACACGATCATCAAAAAAGAGCTCGGCCGGCCTTTCGCGCCTGACCTGCGCCGCTTCGCCATCGCCGCCGCCCCGCTGATGCTCGCCGTGTTCAGCTTCGCCGATCTCTTCATAGGCTGGCCCTTCTGGGAGGCCCCGACGGTCTTCCCCCTGCAAATCCAGGTGGGCGGCTCCTGCCTGCTGGTGCTGCTGGGGTATCATTTGCTGGTGAGCACGCGGGTGCTGCGGCTGGAATGATTGCATAGTCAACACAAAGAAACGAACGCCTTGGCAGCCAAGGCGTTCAGCAATTTTCTTGGTGCTTTTCACTCCCACTCCACCGTCCGGGCGGCTTATCCGTCACTTGACTTGGCTCAGTCCGCCAAAAATAACCCCACCATCTCGAACGTGCGGCAGTCCACCAATCCCCGATTGGTGATGCGCAGCGCCGGCAGGCAGGCCAGGGAGGTCAGCGCGAAGGTCATGTAGGGCGAGTTGATCCCGCAGCCCAGGGCCTTCCAGGCGGCGTCCAGCGCCTTGACCTGCCCGCTGAGCTCCTGCGCGCCGCAGGCGCTGATCAGCCCGGCCACCGGCAGGGGCACCAGCGCCAGCACCTGCCCGTCCAGGGCGACGCACAGCCCGCCGCCGCAGGCGATGAGCGTGTTGGCGGCGAGGGCCATGTCCCCGTCCGAAACGCCCGCCACCAGCAGGTTGTGGGCGTCATGGGCCACGGTCTGCGCCACCGCGCCCCGGCGGATGCCGAAGCCCGCGATAAAGCCAAAGCCGACAGTGCCGGTTTGGTTGTGCCGCTCGAAGACGAAGGCCTTTTGAACATCCCGGGCGGCGTCGGCCTGCACCTGGCCATCCTGCACGGCAAGCTCAAAAAAGCGCTCAATATTGGCGACTCTATTGGGGATGACCTCGATCACGCGCGCCTTGACGCTCCCGCTTTGCCCTGCAGGCGCGGCGACGCCGAAGCTGCGCGCCGTGACGGGGGACAGCTTCATGCTCTCCCGGGCCCAGTCGGGGTAGTTGAAGTCCTCAATTAGGTTGATCAAGCAACCGTTTTCGGCTACCAGCTCTCCGTCGATCAGCACCTTCGCCACGCGGAAATCGCTGAGCTCGCCTTCGAAGAACACGATGTCCGCGCATTTGCCCGGGGCGATGGAGCCCAGCTCGCCGTCCATGCCGAAGCACTGCGCGCAGTTGACGGTCACCATTTGCAGCGCCGAAATCGGGTCGATGCCCTCCGCCACCGCGCGGCGCAAAATGTGATCCATGTGGCCCAGCTCCAGGAGCGTATCGGGGTGCGTGTCGTCCGAGATGAGCACGCAATAGCGGCTGTCATTGATCTCTTTCAGTGCGCCGGAGGCCTCGTGCAGGTCGTGCCAGGCGCTGCCCTCGCGCAGCATGGCGTACATCCCCATGCGCATTTTCGCCAGGGCATCCCGCGCGGTGGTCGATTCATGGCAGCAGCGCACGCCCGATGCGATATAGGCCTGGAGCATGTTGCCGCCGTCGGGCATGGAGAAGTGGCCGGTGGGGCATTTGCCCGCTTGCAGCGTCTCGGCTATTTTCGCGTGCACCTCTGCGTCGCCCATGAAAACACCGGGGAAGTTCATCATCTCACCGAGCCCGACGACGCGCTCCCAGGCCATCATCTCCCGCACGTCGGCGGAGGTGATTTCCGCGCCCGCGTCCTCGAAGCCGGGCACGGCGGGCACGCAGGAGGGCACGGTGACCATTGCCTTCAGCGGCGCGCGCAGGGAGTCCTCAATGAGCAGCTCCACGCCCTTTTTGCCGAATACGTTGCAGATCTCGTGGGGGTCCGCGTAGACGCCCACGGTCCCGTGGGGCACCACGGCCCGGGCGTAATTGCCCACGGTCATCATGGAGGACTCGATGTGCATGTGGCCGTCCAAAAAGCCCGGCGCGATATATGCTCCATTTGCCTCAATCACAGTTGTGCTTTCGCCAACGCAGTGCGCCGCGTCGCCCACCAGGGCGACCCTCCCCTCGGCGACGGCGACGTCCGTGTGCTCCACGATCTCCCGCGTGCACACGTTGACGAGCCGCGCGTCCCGGATGACCAATTCCGCCGGGGCGCGCCCCATGGCCACGTCAGCCAGCGCTATGCTCGCTTCCCAGAGCGGCTTTTTGCAGAATGCGTTTTGCATGGTATGCCTCCTGATTTTTCTTAGCCTTACTATAACACATGGCGGCGAAAAACGCAAGAAAAATCGCGCATGATTTATCCATTTCCGGCAATGCTATTTGCATGAAGAAAAAAAGAAACAGGAGGATCAATGATATGCAGCCCAATCAAAAAACCCAGACACTTGAGGCCGAGCGCACATGCCATGCCGGAGGGCATCTCACCACCAACCAGGGCGTGGGCGTGGCCAACACGGACGACTCCCTGAAGGCCGGGGCGCGCGGGCCCACCCTGCTGGAGGACTTCGTCCTGCGGGAGAAGCTCACCCACTTCGACCACGAACGCATCCCCGAGCGCGTGGTGCATGCCAGGGGAACAGGGGCCCACGGCGTCTTCCAGGTCTACGAGAGCCTCTCGCACCTCACCAAGGCGCATTTCCTCAGCGATCCCAATTTGGTCACACCAGTGTTCGTGCGATTTTCAACTGTTGCCGGTTCCCGTGGCTCTGCCGACACTGTTCGAGATGTCAGAGGCTTCGCGACGAAATTTTATACCCAGGAGGGCAATTACGACCTGGTGGGCAACAACATGCCCGTGTTCTTCATCCAGGACGCCATGAAATTCCCGGATTTGATCCACGCCGTGAAGCCCGAGCCGAACAACGAGATGCCCCAGGCAGCCTCCGCCCACGACACCTTCTGGGACTTCGTGGTCAACACCCCGGAGACCCTGCACAACGTCATGTGGCTGATGTCCCCCCGCGCCCTGCCCCGCAGTTTTAGAATGATGGAGGGCTTCGGCATCCACACCTTCAAGCTTGTGAATGCCGAGGGCGAGTTCAAGTTTGTCAAGTTTCATTGGAAGCCTCTGCTGGGCGTGCACTCTCTGGTATGGGACGAGGCCCAGAAAATTGCCGGCAAAGACTCTGATTTTAACAGGCGCGACCTGTGGAACAGCATCGAGGCGGGCAACCCCGCCGAGTTCGAGCTGGGCCTGCAAATTCTTGATCCCAGGGACGAGCACAAATTCGATTTCGACATCCTGGACGCCACCAAGCTCTGGCCCGAGGAGCTTGTCCCCGTGCGGCGCGTGGGCAAGATGACCTTGAACCAGAACCCCACTAACTTTTTCGCGGAGACAGAGCAGGTCGCCTTCTGCCCGGCGAACCTCGTGCCCGGCATCGATTTCACCGACGACCCATTATTGCAGGGGAGGCTGTTCTCCTACCTCGACACCCAGCTCACGCGCCTGGGCGGCCCGAACTTCCAGCAGCTGCCCATCAACAGGCCACTTGTTGCCGTCAACAACAACCAGCGCGACGGACAGCACCAGATGGCCATTTCCGAGGGCCAGACTGCCCACAGCCCCAACGCGCTGAACAAAAACGAGCCCCACCCGGCCCGCGGCCACGAGAGCTATTTTACCCATATGGCTGAAAAACTTGAAGGCAATGTCATCAGGGAACGCAGCGCAAGCTTCGGCGACCACTTCAGCCAGCCCGCGCTGTTCTGGAACAGCATGTCCGCCTTCGAGAAGAAGCACATCGTAGATGCCTTCCGTTTCGAGCTGGGCAAGTGCATGAATAAGGCCACCAGGCAGCACCTGGTCGACCTGCTGGGGCACATCGATACGGAGCTCGCCAGGGCCGTCGGGGCGGGCCTGGGCGTCACGCCGGGCAAGGCCGCGCCCGCCAAGCCCAACCCTGCCAGCTCAAAGGCCCTGAGCATGGAGCACACCGTCAAGAGCCCGAAGACACAAAAAATCGCGATATTGGTCGCCAAGGGCTTCGACAGGCCGCAGGTGGACGCCATGACGAAGGCCCTCTGCGCCGCGGGCGCGCAGTACGAGGTGATCTCCGCCATGCTCGGCCCCGTGGAGGCCTCCGACAAATCCACAGTGGAGGCGGGCCAGACCTTCGCCACCGCTTCAAGCGTGCTCTATGACGCCGTCTACGTCCCCGGCGGTTCGCATATCGACGTGCTGAAGCAGCAGTCGGGCGACGCCATGGCCTTCGTGGCGGAGGCCTACGGGCACTTCAAGGCCGTGGGCCTCACCGGCGAGGCCGCCTGCCTGCTGCCGCTTTCGCACAGCCCGGAGGAGGGCGTGGTCGGCGACCCGCAGCAGTTCGTCGCCGCGCTCGGGCGGCACTACGCCCGCGCGGGCGTGATGGAACCGGCCGCGCCGGAGGTTGTGCTCAGGAAGGGGTAGACACCCCCCGGTTCAGTGTCTCTATGAGACGCTGAGCCTCCCCCCCCCCCCCCCCAAGGGGGGGGGGCCCCCTTTTTCTTTTTTCCAGGCCCGGGAAAAACCCCCAAAACCCCCCCCCCCTCGGCGGGGGGGGGGGGCCCGCCCCCCCCGGGGGGGGGAACCGGGGGGGGGCGAAAA
>WRDW01000012.1 GCA_009779995.1 Oscillospiraceae bacterium
AAAACGTTTTGCTATCGGCACGAACCCCGAAAAACATCTCGAGCGTGTTCTGTTGATGTGATGCAAAAAAACCGGGCTAGCCACGTCTGTGGCGGCGGAATATGTTCATGCGTTTGTCGTGCCCCCCATCAGATTCCGCCTTGACATTTCCCCCGCGCTGTGGTAAGATAGTATATGTAAAGGAGCGTTCACATGGCTGTGTGCTACATCGCGGGCGCGGCCCCCGGGGCGGAGAGGATTGCCCCCCGGCCCGGCGACTTCCTCATCGCCGCCGACGGCGGGCTGGCGCACCTGCTGCGCTGGGGCCTGCGGGCCGATCTGGCGATAGGCGACTTCGATTCCCTGGAGGCGATCCCCGCGGGCGTCCCCCGCGAAGCATACCCCCGCGCAAAGGACGACACCGACCTCTCCCTGGCCCTGGACAGGGCAATCGCGCTGGAGTACAGGCATGTTATCATCACAGGGGCGTGGGGCGGCAGGCCGGATCACGCCGTGGGGAACATTCAGCTGCTGGTGAAGGCCGCGCGCAGGGGCGTTTTTGCGCAAATGCTCTGCGGGGGCTTCATCGCCACGGCCGTCATTGATAACACTGCTCTGCGATTGAGGGGCCATGGCACGGTTTCAGTTTTTGCCTGCGGAGGGCAGGCGGCCGGCGTGACCATCCGCGGGCTGGAATACCCCCTCGATAACGCGATTCTATTGGACGACACCCCCCTGGGGGTGAGCAACGTCCTCGTGGGCGAGGGCGTTGCGGGCGAGGGCACAATCTCTCTTGCACAGGGCACATTACTCGTGTTTTACGAGGAGGGCATTAAATGCGATATTGCCTGATCGGCTGCGGGCGGGTCTCGCCCGAGCACATACGCGCGGCAAAAGAAAACAATCTGGAAATCGCCGGGCTGTGCGACATTGACCCGCGCAGCCTCGCGGAGAACCTGGGCCGCGCGCAGCTCGACGACGTCCCGGTCTACGGGGACTACCGGGATATGCTCGCGCGGGTGAAGCCGGCGCTGTGCGCCATCGCCACGCCCAGCGGCCTGCACGCGGCCATGGCCCTGGACTGCCTGGAGGCCGGGGCCCACGTGATCATCGAAAAGCCCATCGCCATGAGCCTCCCCGACGCCCGGGCGATCCAGGCGCTGGCACAGCGAAAGGGCCTGACCGTATGCAACAACCTGCAAAACAGGTTCAACCCCGCCGTGCAGGCCCTGCGCAAGGCGGTTGAAGCCGGGCGCTTCGGGCGGCTCTACAGCGCCAGCTTGCAGCTGCGCTGGTACCGCGGGGAGGACTACTACCGCTCGGCCGCCTGGCGCGGCACCCGCGCCCTGGACGGCGGGGCCATGATGAACCAGGGCATCCACGGGATCGACCTCGTCAACTGGATGCTCGGGAGCAACCCCAGGCGCGTGACGGCCCTCACCGCCACCCTGGCGCGCGACATGGAATGCGAGGACCTGGGCCTGGCCCTGGTGGAGTACCCCAATGCCCTGGCCTCCATCGAGTGCACCACCCTGCGGCACCGGGCCGCCGAGGAGGAGATCATCGAGCTGAGCGGCGAGCTGGGCGTGGTGCGCCTGGGCGGCACAGCGGGGCACGTGGTGGAGACCTGGTGCCTCGAGGGCGCGCCGGCGGACGAGGCGGCCATCATGCGCCGCCTGTACAGCGCCAACCCCGAGAGCGTCTACGGCCACGGCCACAGCCTGCTCTATGCCGACGTGCTGGCGGCCATCGCCGGTCACCGCCAGCCCCTCTCCGACGCCAAGGCCGGCACCGGCGCGCTGGGCATCATCCTGGGGGCCTACGAGAGCGCGCGGACGGGGCGGGCGGTGGAATTGTAAGGCCGACTCTGTTTCGGCGTGGCAAAGCCGCGCCCTACAGGGAATGGGCCGAAGGCCCTTTGAATTTGCGAAAACTGTGGCTTCCCGGCCTCGGGCCGCATCCCTGTAGGGCGTTGCTTTGCAGCGCCGGGCATCAAAACCACCCGTAGGGGACGGCCCCGGACGTCCCCGGGCCAAAAAGCGCATGGGTTTTGCCCGGGGCGTCGGGGACGCCGCCCCCTACCCGCGTTATGACAACAAAGGAAGGCTCCCATGAAACGTCATCCCAAAAAATATATCGCACTTCCCCTCGCCCTAACCCTGCTCCTTACGCTGGCGGGCTGCGGCGGCAGGGGGGCGGGCTTGGCCGTGCGTCCCGGGGCGGCCATAGAGGCCGAGGGACCCGGGCGCGGCCCCCACACGGCGGCCTCCGTGATGGGCCGCGCCGACCCCGCCGCGCGCTCCGGCTGGCTGGAGCTCTTCCTGGACGACGCCAGCAAGACCGTGAGCATACGCAGCCACAGCGAGGCCGAGTGGTCGGCCCTGCCGCGCTCGGGGGGGACCCCGCAGGCCAACCTCGGGGCCTGTGCCGTGGAGGCGGTGATCTACGCCGAGGGGCATAAACTCACCCTGAACAGCCAGGATCACGCCGTGGCCTACGGCAGCGCAGCCGCGCGGAAGATTGAGGAGGGCCGCGCCGGGGAGGGCGTGGAAATCGCCTATACGCTCACCCCGGACAGTGAGACGGCCGAAAGGGCAAAAGCCGGTTCTCTTAACGCAAATGACGTGGCCTTCCTGGTGCGGGTGCGCTATACCCTGCTGGAGGGCAATTTTCGTGTCTATGCCGATTGGGAGAACCTGAGCGGCAACCCCAACGCCTTCCTCGCCGAGCTCGGCCTGATGGAGCGCTTCGGCGCTTTGCGAAACCCCGGCCCCAATGACTTCTTCCTCCTGCCGGACGGCGTGGGCGCGCTGCTCTACCCCGCGCGCGCGCCCGAGGGACACAACGGCGACCTGCGCTTCGCGGTCTACGGCCACGATCCCTCCGTCCCCGGCAGTGACGTCTCCGGAGGAGACGTTCTGCGCGCCAACGCGGCCGCCTGGGGCGTGCGCGGGCAGGGCGCGGGCTTCATCGCCGTGGCGGAGCAGGGCAGGAGCCTGTGCGAGATCGCCGTGCGGCAGGCCATCCCCGGGGAGATCCCCCAGGCCGCCGTGGGCCCGCGCTTCACCGTCACCCCGGTGGTGCTGCGGGAGGACGGCACGGTGTCCCACCGGGCCCCCGCCAGCTACGGGGAGGCCGAGGGGGAGGGCTTCAGCGTCGTATATAGATTTTTCAACGGTGACAACGCCAATTTCAACACCATGGCCACCGCCTGCCGCGAGCAGCTCATCAGCAGCGGCGTGCTCTCCTCCACCAAAACCGTGCGCGACAGCGCCGGACCGGCGCCCCTGGTGCTCACGCTCCTGGGCACGGGCCCGGCGGATCGGTTCGGCCAGCGCGCGCTGACCACCTACGAGCAGGCGCAGGACATCCTCATGCGCCTGAAGAACAAGGGCGTCAACAGCCTGAACGTGCGCTACCAGGGGGCGCTGCGGGGCGGCTGGCTGCAGGGCGCGCCCGAGCGCGCCGCGCCCCTGGCGCGCCTGGGCGGGGCGCGCCGCCTGGAAGCCCTGCAGGCCTACTGCGCCTCGAAGGGCCTGTCCCTCTTCCTCGACGTGCGTGCCTACTCCGCCAAGGCGCTGCTTGTGCCCAAGGCGCGGGACCTCACGGGCCGCACGCTGCGCGGCTCCCCGCAGGGCTTCCCCTGGGACGCCGGGAGCCATACGCTCCCCATGCGCAGCGCCGACAGCTTTACACGCGCGTCTCGTTCGATAATCAAACGGCTGGATGGCTTCGGCACGGCGGGCATCGCGCTGGGCGGGGCGGGCAACACGCTCTATGCCGATTACGCCGGGGCGGGGGCCAACCGCCCGCAGGCCCTGGAGCGCCTGAACCAGCTGCTGCCCGCGCTCTCCGCCCGGTGGACCATCCTGCTGGATACCGGGGACTTCTACGCCATACGCTACGCGGACAGCATCGCCAACCTGCCCCTGGAGCCCCAGCTGTCTATGTCCGGCGGGCGCTACGCCCCGGTGCCGCTGCTGCCCATCCTGCTGCACAGCAGCGTGGATTACTCCGGCGCACCGCTCAACCTTGCCGCCGACGCGGAGCAGGCCCTGCTGCGCGCCATCGCCTACGGCGCGTGCCCGGCCTTCACCTGGACGGCCGACGAGCGCGAGGGCCGCGACCCCCGGCTGGCCTTCGAGACCCAATTGGATACCGCCCTGAACGCCTACAGCCGGGCCAACGCCGCCCTGGCGGGCCTGCGCGGGATGCGCATCACGGCCTATGAGGTGGACGCGGCCACGGGCGTGAGCGTCACGCGCTACAGCAACGACGCCGCCGTCTACGTCAATTACGGCGGCGAGGAGCAGGCCCTGGATGAAATCATCATCCCGCCCAGGGACTTTGTGCGGATCGGGTGAATATAATACAATTGATAATTGACAATTGACAATGCACAATGAAGAGAGGGTGTTTTCATAGCGGAGAATTTACAGGCCATACTGCGGCAGTTCGCCATCGGCGGGGGCTTCACGGATTTCCCCGCCGGGCGCGAGCTCACCGACGGGCATATCAACAACACCTACCTGCTGGAGGCCCGGGGCAGTGCGTTCACCCGCCGCTTCGTGCTGCAAAAGATTAACACATTTGTGTTCAAACGGCCCGAGCAGCTCATGGAGAACATGGTGCGCGTCACCGGGTACATACGAAAACGTATCGAAGCCGGGGAGTTCCCCGGCCAGGACACCCTGCGCGTCTTCCCCGCCCTGGACGGCAAATATTATTACATCGACGAAAACGGCGCCTATTGGCGCTGCTGCGCCTATGTGGAGAACTCCTATTCCCTCCAGGCCGCGGGCGGCGAAGCGGACGCCCACTGCGCGGGAAAAGCCTTCGGGGCATTTTTGGGGATGCTCGAGGGCTTCCCCATCGCCGAGCTGCACGAGACCATCCCGGATTTCCACAACACCGTCAAGCGCTATGAGGCCCTGGAGCAGGCTCTCGCAGAGAATCTCGCGGGGCGTAAAGACGAAGTAGAGGCTGAAATCGCTTTCGCGAGAGAGAGAAAGGCCGACGCGGGCAGGCTGCTGGCCCTGGCCGGTTCGCCCGCGCTCCCCCTGCGGGTGACCCACAACGACACCAAGCTCAACAACGTCCTGTTCGACAGTACCACCCGGGAGCCCGTGTGCGTGGTGGACCTCGACACCATCATGCCGGGCCTGAGCCTCTACGACTACGGCGACAGCCTGCGCTTCCTGGGCAACACAGCCGCCGAGGACGAGCGCGACTTGCGCAAAGTGCGCTTTTCCATGCCTCTATTCAAAGCATATACGGAAGGCTATTTAGAGGCCGCCGCCGGGTCTTTGACCGCGACAGAGAAGAGCCTGCTGCCCTTCTCCATCCAGCTGATGACCTACGAGTGCGGGATGCGCTTTCTGACCGATTATCTCAATGGCGACATATATTTTAGGATTCACCATCCCGACGACAACCTGGCCCGCTGCCGCACGCAGTTCGCCCTGGTGGCGCAGATGGAGGGGCTGATGGGTGAGATGGAGGGGTTTGTTGCGGGGCTGGGGTGAGCTGTAGTGGTGGCATTCTTGCCACCCGGGCGTGAATCACATGGTTCGGGCGGCAAGAATGCCGCCTCTACAGCAGGTGCGTATCGCACAAAGAACGCCGCTGCGGCGGGGCGGTGCTCCGCACTGCCCCCTCGCTTCGCGGCCCCCCAAGGGGGGCATCCTGACGAGGTGGCAGGCAAGGCTGCAATTGACAGTAAACAATTCCCGATCTGTCAAGATGCCCCCCTTGGGGGGCCGGTGCGAAGCACCGAGGGGGTATCCGCGGAGCGGCTGACCGCTATGCCTATCAGAGCGGGAACCGCATACATCCGCAGCGCCAAAAATTTTTTTTCAAAACCCCAAAAAACACTGAGGATTTTTCCGTTCTCGTGCGACTAAGAGGCAAATAACATTTTTGGGAGGTCAATTGCATGAAAAAGCTCGTATCGGTTTTACTGGCGTTTTTGATGGCGGCGGGGCTGGGGGTTGTTGCCATGGCGCAGGAGGGGGAAACCTCAGATCTGCACACATGGGTGCAAAGAAACCCAACCAGCAACAGCAATAGGATTGCCCGTGACGGCACTGTCGAATTGAGAGCCGCTGTTCAGCTGCCCTCCTCAGATTCAGAGGGAGAACTGAGCGTTGAGTGGTTTGTTGGCAACAGGCTGGTCGGAACTGACCGTGAGCTTGAACTGGTGATTGAGGAATGGATGATTACCGGCGGGATGATGGAGCCAGTTGTTCTTGTGCGTGTTGCGGCCACATTCACTTTGACGGACGAAAATGGCGATGCGTTGGGGACCATGACCGGAGCCAGCACCACCACGGTTTATGTCGCCCTGAATTTTGTGCCAAGGGTACTGCAAATCTTGGGGATGATTTTAATTTCCCCTCTCGTGCTTGCTTTGCCGCTTGGAATGTTTCTCGGAATTGTCTTAGAGCTTTTGATCATGATCCCACTGGCTATACCCATGTGGATATGGTATTGGATCACCGGCTTATTCGGCTAATGAACTCATAGGGGGTACATTCATGCGCATTCTCGTCACCGGCGGCGCCGGGTACATCGGCTCCCACACCTGCGTGGCGCTGCTTGAGGCGGGCCACGGCGTGGTCATCCTGGACAACCTGTGCAACAGCGATATTTCTGTGATGGATAAAATCGCGGCGCTGGGCGGGGCGGAGCCTGTCTTCTATGAGGGCGATATGCGCGACCGGGCCCTGCTGGACAGGATTTTCGCCGAGCAGGAAATCGACGCGGTGATTCACTTCGCGGCGCTCAAGGCTGTTGCTGAGAGCGTGGCGCGGCCCCTGGAATACTACGAGACGAACGTCTACGGCACGCTGGTGCTGCTGGAGGCCATGCGGGCCGCCGGCTGCAAAACGCTGGTGTTCAGCTCCTCCGCGACAGTCTACGGCAGCGAGAATACAGTTCCATTCAAAGAGGAGATGCCCACCGGCACGGCGACCAACCCCTACGGCAGCACGAAAATCATGCTGGAGCGCATTTTGAGCGATCTCTCTGGTTCCGATGCGAATTGGAAAATTTGCCTGCTGCGCTATTTCAATGTGGTTGGGGCACATCCAAGTGGCTTGTTGGGGGATAACCCCAGGGTGCCCCAGAACATCATGCCCATCATCTGCCGGGTGGCCCAGGGCAGGCAGGAGGCGCTGCTGATCACCGGCACGGACTACGATACCCCCGACGGGACGTGTATCAGGGATTATATTCACGTGATGGACCTGGCGGCGGGCCATTTAAAAGCCCTGGAGAAGACCGCAAACACCCCCGGCTGCGAGGCCTACAATCTGGGCACGGGCAAGGGCCTGAGCGTCCTGGAGCTGGTGGGGGCCTTCGAGAAGGTCACGGGGCTCACCCTGCCGAAGCGTTATGCCCCCCGCCGCCCGGGCGACGTCCCGGCGAGCTTCGCGGATGTCACCAAGGCCGCCCGCGAACTGAACTGGCGCGCCGGGCGCAGCCCCGAGGACATGTGCCGCGATGTTTGGAATTTTTTGCGGCATACCAAAAACTGACCTTGCAAAACAGCACACCGTGTGCTATACTTACACTACAGCCCCCTAAATTATTGCCAGAAAACGGAAGGAGCATTGAAATGAGCAAGACGACACGCCTGGTGGCGGCGGCCGTGATTCCCATCCTGGTCTGCGCGCTGTTCTTCGGCTGCAAAAAGGAGCCCGAACCCGCGCCCACCACCGAGGAGCCCACCACCATCGACTACTGGACCACCATCGACTACTGGACCACCCTGGAAGAGCCGACCACCGAGGAGGAGGAGACCGAGGAGCCAACCCTCCCCGTTGCGGCCAGCACCACGAAACGCACCACGACGACAACCAGGAAGACGACGACCACGACGAAAGCGACCACAAAGACGACGGCCAAACCCACCACCACCGTGCCGAAGAGCACCACCATCCCCGATAACGCGAACTCCAGCGCTCCCACCACCGCCAATCCCGCCACCTCGTCGGGCGCGACCACCACGAACCCCGTCTCCACCTCCGCGGTGCGGGTTACGGGGATCAAGTTCAACGGCGCCACCGTCTATACACTGCAGGCGGGCGCGGCGCAAAACCTCGGCGCCAGCTACACCATCAGCCCCGCCAACGCCACGAACAGGAACGTCTCCTTCGTGAGCACCAACACCGCCGTGGCCAATGTCACCAACGCGGGCCTGGTGACGGCCATAGGCGGCGGCGAGTGCGCCATCATCGTGAAGACCGCCGACGGCGACCACCAGGACGCCGTCACCTTCAGGGTGGAGGCCGTCCCGGTGACGGAGATCAACCTCTATACGGCGGGCGCGGTGAGCACCGTGGCGCAGAACGGCACGCTGCAAATCACCGCGCGGCTCAACGAGAGTACGGGCAAAACCCCCAGCAACAGCACATTGAACTGGGTCAGCAGCGACACATCGGTGGCCACCGTGAGCAGCACCGGCCTGGTGACGGGCCGGGGCCCGGGCACCGCGCGCATCACCGCCACCGCGGCGGACGGCCAAGGGGCCACCCGCTATGTCGACATCACGGTCACGACGTGAGGAAAGCGCAGCCCCCGCGTCGGCGCTTCTGTGAAGCGTTGGCGCTGGCCCCTTTCGCGGACACCCCCCGGCGCTTCGCGCCACCCCCCTCTAAAGAGGGGGGCTTTATTGTGCTTCAAGCGCAGCTTCGTATAGAACAGAGATAGCCCCCCTCTTTTAGAGGGGGGTGGCGCGCAGCGCCGGGGGGGGGCCGCGCAGAAGCGATCACCCCATCATCGCGTCCGCCAGCAGCAGCGCCGCCACCCCCGGCGGGCCGGCCACAGCGCTCACCCCGAGGGTCAGCCAGTTGACCGCCAGGCGCAGCCCCAGCAGCAGCCCCAGCGCGTTGACGGCGTAGAGCGCCGCAACGCCCGAGGCCGCGCTGAGCAGCAGGCTGCGCAGCAGCCGCCGGGAGCGCTGCATGGCGGCGAAGATCGCCAAACTCCCGCCCCCCGCCAGCGCGAAGAGCAGCACCTTCAGTTGGGTGGTCATGCATGTACCTCCTCAAACGTAGGGGACGGCCTCCGTGACGTCCCTGGGCGGATGAAATTGGGTGTTGGGACGTCGAGGACGCCGTCCCCTACAGGCGGTTGTCACTTTCAGTTAATCCAGCGTTCCCTCTGTTCCGCCTCCACCGGGAAGGAGGCCGCCGCCACGCCGCCCTCCCGGGCCAGGCGCAGCAGGTAGCGGTAGCGCGCCTGCAATGCCTCGCGCTGGTAGATGGCCGCGTCCAGCAGGTCCTCGTCGCTCTCCATGGCGAAGAAGGCGTGGTTGTCGTCCAGCTGCCGCTTCACCTCGCGTATGTCCCGGATGAGCCGTTCGCGCTCGTCCGGCGGGGCGGGCGCGCGGCCTTCCCCGCGCAGCCTGCCGATGTAGTCGTGCTTCCTGGCCATGTGTCCCTCCGTATGCGCGCCAATTCTTTCAAAAAAATTGATCGCGTCTGCAATATTTCTATAGCTATTTTGGGACATTTATGCTATACTTAAACCAAGAAAAAGAATTTTGGAGGAACCCCCCATGGAAATCGGCGACCGAAGTCCCCTCAAGCTGCGCCCGCACATCTCGGAGACGGTGTGGGGCGGCAGGCGGCTCATTGAAAACTATGGCGTCGACCCCCGGGGCCGCGCCAACGCGGCGGAGGCCTGGGTGCTCTCCGCCCACCCCAAGGGCTGCAGCACGGTGGAGACTGGCCCCTTCGCGGGGCAGACCCTCGCGCGGCTCTACGGCGAACGCCCCGACCTGTTCGGCTCCCACTGCGCAGTGAATGGCAAGGAGCGCTTCCCCGTGCTGGTGAAGCTCCTCGACGCGAAGGAAGACTTGTCCCTCCAGGTGCACCCGCGCGACGGCGACGAGGTGCTGCTGCCCGGCGAGGCGGGCAAGAACGAGTGCTGGTTCATCCTGGAGGCCCAGCCGGGCGCGAAGCTCTACATGGGCCCGCGCGAGGCCATCACCCGCGCGCAGCTCGCCGCCGCCATCGAGGACAAGACCGTCATGGGCTACATGCAGGATTTCGAGGTGGAGGAGGGCGACTTCTTCTTCATCCCGGCGGGCACGCTGCACGCCATTGGCAAGGGCGTGCTGCTGGCCGAGGTGCAGCAGAGCTCCGACACCACCTACCGCGTCTACGACTACAACCGCCTGCAGGACGGCAAACCCCGGGAGCTGCACGTGGCCCAGGCCACGGCGGTGGCCGACCTGCTGCCCTATGAGCCCGCGCGGCAGAAGTGGGGCCTGTTCGGCACGAAGACGCTGTGCGAATGCGAGTGGTTCAGCGTGGAGGAGCGCGACGTGCGCTTCGGCTTCACCGACGAGGCCGACGAGGAGAGCTTCGTGCACCTGCTCATCCTGGAGGCCGGCGAGGGCGCCGTCCTGGAGTGGGAGGGCATCGAAATGCCGCTGCGCAAGGGCGAAAGCGTGTTCATCCCCGCCGGCGCGGGCAAGTTCAGCGTAGACGGCGACGTGCGGGCCCTGGTGACGTATGTGTAAATAGCGTTTTATCACGGCGCGCCATTGGCCGCGCCGGGTAAAAAAGAAAGGCCATTCAAATGCGCAGAAAGCAGCTCCTTCGCGACAGGCAGGCCCTGCTGGATGAGATCGCCGCCCTGCAGGAGGAAAATTTGCGCCTGCTGCGGGGCGAGCCTGTGGAGCCCCCCGTCCCGGATTCCCCGGAGGAGGAAGTCGCGGCCCGGCCCCGCGATTTCAGCCGCTTCCCCCTGCTGCGCGCGGTGGACGAGAAGTACGAGAACACCTTCCCGGGCGGGCCCAGGCTCGTCCGGCCCCAGCCGACCCTGCTCCAGATCGCCGGGCATCTGCGCGGCTACGCCGCCGCGCACTTCGGCATCCACGCCGGGAGGCCGCTGTTCGCCCATTTCCTGGGGGCCATGGCGGCCTCGGATTTTTTGCTCCTTCGCGGCGAGAACCCGCCGCTCTTCTGCCGCGCCGCCGCCGCCGCCTGGGGGCAGGAAATCGAGGTCATCCCCGCGCGGGGCGACGATTCGGGGTCCAAAGGTGACATCCTGGGCGAACCCGGCCCCGCCGCCGGGCGCTATCATGAGACCGGGCTCCTGCGCGCCGTCTACGAGGCCGGATACCGGGAGGGCGTGAGCTTCGCCCTGCTGGAGGACGCCGCCGCCATGCCGGAACGCCGCCTCGCGCGGCTGCTGCCGCTGCTCTCGCTGTCGCATAATAACGCAAACTTCGCGCGCAAAATCGCGCTGGCGGAGACTGCCTGGCCCGGCGACCCCGCGCTGTTGGAGGATGGCGCGCTGCCCTGGCCCGGGAACCTCTGGGTCGTCGGCACGCTGCCCGCCGGAGCCCCGCCGCCCTCTCCGCAATTGCGTGCCCCTGCCATGGAGTTCTGCCTGCCCGCCGCGCGGGAGGCGAAGCTCGCCGCGCTGGAGAACCCGAGCCCCGTCGGCGCGGCGCAGCTGCGCGGCCTGTTCGCCCACGCCCGGGAGGTATACGCCCTGCCGGAGGAGAGCCTGCGGCACTTCGCCCTCTTGGAGCAATATCTGGCCGAGCACATGGAGCTGAGCCTGGGCGCGCAGGCGCTGCCGCAGCTGCGTTCCTTCGGCGGCGTGAGCCTAGCCTGCGGCCTGCGCCCCAATGAAGCCCTGGACGGCTTCCTCTATCACAGGGCCCTGCGCCGCCTGGAAACCGCCGACCCCGCCGCGCTGAAATACGAGCTGCCCGGCCTGCGCCGCTTCCTGGCGGAGACCTTCGGCAGGCGCGCGCTGCCGCTGAGCATGGAATATCTTGACCGACTGGAGGCCCCCCATAACCACCCCGGCCCTGCGGGGCCTCCCGCTGGTCGTGTCGGCTACGCCGAACCCCTCCCAGGAGGGGAATGAGGAAGCAGGCGATATGCGAAACACCAAAACCATACAAAAGAGGGAAAACATGTGAATGACTATCTTCGTATCATCCTCCCGCTCATCCCCGTGGGCCTCGCGATCGCGGGGGGCATCGCCCTGTATTGCACCTACCCCCTGATGGCCATGAAGCCCATCGCCACCGGCCCGGTGCCCAGTACGCCCGTCCTGGCCCTGCGCAGCCGCAGGGGCGCGCTGTACCTCATCGATACCGGCGCGGGCTGGCTCCTGATCGACGCGGGCACGAACGCCGAGGAGGTCAGCGCCGACCTGGCCGGGCTCGGCGTCGACCCGGCACAGGTGAACTGGATTTTGCTCACCCACAGCGATTACGACCACGTGGCCTCCCTGCCGCTGTTCCCCAACGCCGTGATCCACATGGGCGAGGCCGAGCTGGCCCTGGTGGCCTCCGGCAAGAAAAAACTCCCCGAGGGCATAGACCCGAACGCCATCCGGCTGGTGCGCGATGGCGAAAAGCTTATGTTCGACAACACGCAGGTAGAGTGCGTCGCCGCGCCGGGCCACACGGATGGCTCCACGGCGTATCTTGTTGACAATACATACCTGTTCACGGGCGACGCCCTGCGCTGGCACACGCTGCGCTCCGGCGAGGGCAAGATGAGCGTCCACCCCTACAAAAAGGGCAATAAAGCCGAGACCCTAGCCTCGCTGGAGAAACTCAAGGGCCTGGCCGGTAAATACATGGTTTTTACATCTCACTACGGGGTTATTCCGAAAAACTGAAACGAGGGTTCCGCATGAAAAAACGCCTGAAAATCATCCTCCCCATCCTGGCAGTCATTCTCGTCATCGCGGGAGGCATCGCCATGGTTATCACCGAACCCCTTCGGGCCATGCGGCCATTGGAGACCGGGCTTGTCTTTGAGAATTACTTTATCCCAATCTTCGCCCTGCGCAGCGGCAGAGGGAACCTGTTTCTCATTGACACCGGCGAAGGGTATCTCATGATCGACGCGGGCAACGACGTCGACAGCGTACAGGCCGGCCTGTGGGATCTGCGCATTGAATGGCATCACATCAAATGGATATTGCTCACCCATACCCACGGCGACCACGTGGGCGCGCTGCCGATGTTCCGCAGTGCGGAGGTGGATGGATTTGATGTGGAAGTTTATATGAGCAGGGATGAGTTCCCCGAGCTGTCCGCTAACGACGCGCCGGGGCCTACCCGGGGGCTTGCGAAAAACGTCCGGCTCCTGTCCGACGGCGAAAAGCTTGTGTTTGGCAATGTGGAGGTCGAGTGCATCGCCGCACCGGGGCATACGGCTGGTTCCATGGTGTATCTCGCCGATGGCAGATACCTGTTCACCGGCGACGCACTGCGCTACAGCAATGAGAAAGTGAGCGTCCACCCCTTCACCCAGAATAAAGCGCAGGCCGTAGAAAGCATCGCGGCCCTGCCTAACGCCATGTCAGCCTTGACTTCTCATTATGGGTTGTTCAGTCCGCCATGGTCGAGCGTTTCATTCTTAGCACCGCCAAACCCGTAGGCCCACATTTCCTGAATTTACAAATCATTTACATTTAAACAATTGACAAACGCACCCAAACAGGGTATGATAATAGGTGTGCTGGCACTCGCCTTGCGCGAGTGCTAATTTTTACACCCTCACCGCCTGCGGGCGGAGCTCCCTCTGAAGAGGGAGCCTGGGGCTTCTGTTGCCGTAAGCATGAAATTGTGAAGAGAAGATTCTCCGGCTCCCTCTTTAGAGGGAGCTCCCGCCGCAGCGGGTGAGGGTGTTCGCGGAGCGACAAAGGGTGATGTGTATGTTAAACCCCAGCCTGCGCAAGCAGCGCATCCTGGCGGCGGTGGTGGAGCTCTACAACGCCACCGGCGAGCCCGTGGGCTCCAAGCGGCTCATGGAGGTGCTGCCGGACGACATCTCCTCGGCCACCATCCGCAACGAGATGGCCCAGCTGGCCGAGCTCGGCTTCCTGGAGCAGCCCCACACCTCGGCCGGGCGCATCCCCTCCCCCATGGGCTACAGGTACTATATCGACAACCTGCTGCCGCACAGGGAGCTGCCCTCCGTGGAACGCGCGCGGCTGGAAAGCGAGCTGCGCGAGCGAGCCCGTGAGCCCGAGCGCCTGTTGGAGAACGCGGGCAAGCTCCTGGCGGAGCTGACCGCCTGCACGGCGCTGTGCGTACCCGCAACGGGCGCGCAGGTGCGCGTCAAGCGCATCGAAATCGCGCCGCTGGGGCGCAGCATGGCCATGCTGGCCCTGCTCACCACGGGCGGCGCGGTGAAGAGCAAGGTGATTCGCTCGCAGGCGGAGCTCACCCCCGAGGCCCTGGAGGTCTTCGTGCGCCTGGCGAAGGATGCGCTCATCGGCGCGCCGCTGGATTTCTTCACCCAGGCGGGCATACAGTCCCTGGCGGCGCGGGCGGGTGCGCAGTTTTTGGCCGTCGCGCCGTTGCTGGCGGGCATCGCCGAGCTGGCCGAGGACTTGCGCGCAGGCGAGATGCTCGTGGGGATGCCCGGCCTGGCGCAGCAGCCCCAGTGGGAGCAGGGCGCGCAGGCGCTGCTGCAGCATTTGCAGTCTCAGGTCCCCCAGAGCCTGAAGGTGCTCCTGGGGGCTGAAGTCGCCCACGGCGCACAAGCCGCCCAGGCGCCAGACCTGCGCAATGTCACCCTGGTGGTGACCCCCTACGCCATCGGACAGCAGCACGGCGGCCTGCTGGGCATCATCGGCCCGCTGCGCATGGACTACGCAAGGGCCATCCCGGGCCTGCGCTTCATCGCGTCGATCCTGGGGAAGATGCTGTCGCAGCTGGACGAGTGATTGAGAATGCAGAAATGACGAAAGGGTCTCTCTGATGAAAGACAAGAAGAAGCCGGATACACCCGAGGAGGAGCTTCCCCAGGAAGAAGAGGTCATCCTCGATCCCCTGGTGGAGGAGCTGAAGTCAAAAAATGACCAGCTGCTGCGCCTGGCGGCGGAGTTCGATAATTTTCGCAAGCGCTCGCAGAAGGAGAAGGACGAGGCCTTTCTCAACGCGAAAGCCTCTGTGCTCAAGGCCTTCCTGCCCGTGCTGGACAATTTCGAGCGGGCTATGCTTGAAAGCGCCGAAGGCGACTGCTCGCCGCAGGCGTATCGCAAGGGCGTGGAAATGATCCTGGCCCAGCTCGCGGGGGTGTTCACGGCGCAGGGCGCGGAAACCTACGGCGAGGCGGGCGAGCCCTTCGACCCCACGATACACAACGCCGTCACGCACTGCGAAAACCCGGAGCTGGGCGAGAACGTGATCGCCGAGGTCTACACCAGGGGCTGCCGGATGAAGGAGAGGGTGATCCGCGAGGCCGTGGTTGGGGTGGCGAACTGATGAGCAAGAAAGAGAAGCTAATCAGGCGGCTTAAATCGCGGCCAAGGGATTTCACGTTTGACGAGCTGGTGACGCTGATGGGGTATCTGGGAGTTTCCATGAACACCGGAGGAAAGACCAGCGGGTCGGCCATAAAATTCGAGAACGAAGACGGCTTTGTGCTGTATATCCATCGGCCCCATCCGGGGAATATCCTGAAGGAGTACCATATTCGGAGAATACTCAAAAAACTAGAGGAAGGCGGCTTGATATGAACGAACTGCTGCAATACAAAGGCCTGTCGGGCAGTGTTGAGTTTTCCAGGGAGGACAATGTCTTCTTCGGGGAAATCCTCGGCATACAGGGTCTGGTGCTCTACGAGGGCGACACCATAGACGAGCTTGTCCAGGGCTTTCACGAGATGGCTGAAGAGTATATCGACTACTGCCAGCGCAACAACAGTCCGCTGCCTGTGCAGGACACGACAAATCTTCCTGTCAAGCTGGAGCTGTACCGCGAGCTGACCGAAACCGCGAGGCAGAAAAACATGTCCTTCGAGTCCTGCCTGGCGGAATCGCTTGTACGCGGGATGAACCAACTGAAAGCCAGCTGAGAAAAGATAGGGGGTGGCGAACTGATGAGCAAGAAGGAGAAGCTGATCAACCGGCTTAAATCGCGGCCAAGGGATTTTACGATTAACGAGTTGGATACGCTGATGAGCCATATGGGTTTTTGGAAACGAAACGCAGGGAAAACATCGGGTTCACGCATAGAGTATACCAATGACGGAAAGAAATTTATTAAGCTCCACAGGCCTCATCCCGGCAATGAGTATAAACCTTATCAGTTGGACGACATCATAGACGACCTGAAAGGACGGGGATTGCTTTGAGGAATCAGCTGCATTACCGCGGGTATACCGGAAGCGTCGCTTTTTCAGAGGAGGACGGCGTGTTCCACGGCAAGGTGCTCGGCATCAGCGACCTGATTTCGTATGAGGGCGACAGCGTACAGGCGCTGACGGCGGAGTTCCGTGAATTTATCGACGAATATTTTCTTTTCTGCGAGGAGAACGGCAGGGAACCAGACGAGCCTTTTGTGTCCCCTTATCCGCTGCGCCTCCAGCCGGACTTGCGCCGCAGAGCGGAAGTCGCCGCCTACGACGCAGGACTTTCTCTCAGCGATTATGTCGCGCAGTTTTTGCCCAGCTATGACAGCCAACTAAAAGCCAGCTAGGAGGCCCCCCATGAAGCGCACCCTCACTTTCCTCTTCGCGCTGCTGCTGTTGGCATCGCTGTGCGCCTGCGGGGTGGCTCCGGTTGAACCGGAAACGTCAACGGCAGCGCAAGCGTCCAAATCGCTGGATCTGTATGATTTCCTCAGCGGAGAGAAATACGAACAGCTTACCGCACCCGCGCAGGATTATTTAGAAGTCATTGAGAGATTCCGGGCCGTTGACAGCATGTTCTATGCGATCTATGCCCTTTACGATATGGATGGCGACAACCAGCCGGAACTGTTGATCGAACTCATACCCTTCCATATGGCAGGCGGGTATTGGTACGTTTACACCATGCAGGATGAAGAGGCACTTTTCATCGGCGGCTTCAATGGCAGGCAGTCCATGCTTTATACTTGTGATGAGGGCGGGCTCACCCGCGTTTGGGGCCCTACATTGAGCGGCGGCCGCGAAGAAGTATACAGGTACACAAAACAGGGCGAGCGCCTAATCGAAACAACGATTATCGAAGCGCGTGTCATCGGCGAAAACGGCTACTATGTGCCGCCGGACAGCGTACAGCTTGAAACAAAGGGTATTGAGCATTTTGATATGCATTAATATAAATATTCAATTCATTCAGGGAGGAAATACAAATGGCTAAAATCATCGGAATCGACTTGGGCACAACAAACAGCTGCGTGGCTGTCATCGAGGGCGGCGAGGCCGTGGTCATCGCCAACGCGGAGGGCGGGCGCACCACGCCCAGCGTCGTGGCCTTCGGCAAGGGCGGCGAGCGCATGGTGGGCCAGGTGGCAAAGCGCCAGGCCATCACCAACCCGGAGCGCACCGTGTCGTCCATCAAGCGGCAGATGGGCTCGGCCTACAAGGTCACCATCGACGGCAAACAGTACACCCCGCAGGAAATCAGCGCGATGATCCTGCAAAAGCTGCGCGCGGACGCGGAGGCCTATCTCGGCGAGAAGGTCAGCGAGGCTGTGATCACCGTGCCGGCCTACTTTACAGACGCGCAAAGGCAGGCGACAAAAGACGCCGGGAAGATCGCGGGGCTCGAGTGCAGGCGCATCATCAACGAGCCCACGGCCGCGGCGCTCTCCTACGGCGTTGACAAAGAAGAAGACCAAACTGTCATGGTCTATGACCTCGGCGGCGGCACCTTCGACGTTTCGGTCATCGAGCTGACCGAGGGGATGCAGACGGTGCTGGCCACGGCGGGCAATAACAACCTCGGCGGCGACGACTTCGACCAGCGGGTGATCGACTGGCTGGCCGGGGAGTTCCGGCGCGACAACGGCATAGACCTGCGGGGCGACAAGATGGCCATGCAGCGCCTGAAGGAGGCCGCCGAAAAGGCGAAGATCGAGCTCTCGGGCGTCACCAGCAGCCAGATCAGCCTGCCGTTTATTACAGCCGACGCCTCCGGCCCCAAGCACATGGAGGCGACACTGACACGGGCGAAATTCAATGAATTGACGGCCGACTTAGTTGAGCGCACCATGGGCCCCGTGCGCCAGGCCATGCAGGACAGCAAGCTGAAGCCCGCGCAGATCGCCAAGGTGCTCATGGTGGGCGGCTCCAGCCGCATCCCCGCCGTGCAGGACGCAGTCAAGGCCTTCATGGGCAAGGAGCCCTTCAAGGGCGTGAACCCCGACGAGTGCGTGGCGCTGGGCGCGGCGCTCCAGGCGGGCCTCATGGCGGGCGACATCAACAAGGGCCTGCTGCTGGTGGACGTAACGCCGCTGTCTCTCGGGATAGAGACCATGGGCGGGGTGTGCACCCGCGTGATCGAGCGCAACACCTCCATCCCCACCAAAAAAAGCCAGGTGTTCTCCACCGCCAGCGACAACCAGCCCAGCGTGGAGGTGCACGTTTTGCAGGGCGAGCGCCAGTTCGCCAAGGACAACAAGACCCTGGGCGTATTCCACCTGGACGGCATTTTGCCCGCCCGGAGAGGGATTCCTCAGATTGAGGTCACCTTCGACATCGACGCCAACGGCATCGTGAACGTCTCCGCGAAGGACAAGGGCACCGGCAAGGAGCAGTCCATCACCATCACAGCCTCCGGCAACATGAGCAAGGAGGACATCGAGAAGGCCGTGCAGGAGGCCGAGCGCTTCGCCCACGAGGATAAGGAGCGGCGCGAGGAGGTAGACCTGCGCAACGAGGCCGACCAGATCGTTTATCAAAGCGAGAAGCTTCTCGCTGAGAATAAAGATAAATTCGACGCCGTGGACGCCTCCGACATCGAGGGCGCGGTGATGAGCCTGCGCGAGGCCCTGGGCGGCCAGGACATCAACCTGATCAAGTCCCGCAAGGAAGAGCTGCAGCAGAAGTTCTACGCCGTGAGCGAGAAGATTTACAACGCAGGGGCCGGGGCCCCGCAGGGCGAAGGCCAGGGCTTCGACGGCGACGCGGGCTACGGCCAGGGAGCGGACTACGGCCCCGCGGACGAGGATATACCGCAGGCGTAGATATTGATATGGTGGCGGGCGGCAGATTGCCGCCCCTACAGTTGGGAGGTTCAATATGGGTTTGCCGCAGGAAAAAGATGTTCGTTACACCTATGCTGATTATCTGGAATGGGACGATAGCGAACGTTATGAATTAATCGAAGGCGTGCCGTATATAATGGCATCGCCAAGCGAAGCACACCAAACGATGCTGTTGGAATTCGCAAGCCAGTTCCATGCTTTTTTGAAGGGTAAGCCTTGCAAGGGTTTCATCGCGCCTTTTGATGTGCGGCTGTTCCCACAGAACAGCCATGACGACGATACCATCGTGCAGCCGGATTTTCTTGTGGTGTGCGACAACAGCAAGCTCGATGGCAAGGCCTGCAACGGCGCGCCGGACTTTGTTCTTGAAATCCTGTCTCCCTCAACCTCCCGCAAGGACCGCATCTTGAAAAAGGCGCAGTACGGCTGGGCCGGTGTGAAGGAATACTGGATCATCGGCCCCAAGGACAGGATGCTGGAAAAGCACGTGCTGGAAAACGGGAAATACACCCACGAATGGCTTGACGCCTCCGTGCCCGTGCCCGTGAGCATCTTCCCCGGCTTTGCAATTGATTTATCATTGGTGTTCGGGGAAGAGGAACCCTAGCCCGACAAGGACGACATCCCCCAGGCGTGAATATACTCTTTAACAGGAGGCGAAGCGCAAATGGAGAATTTATCGGAGTGCCTGATCCTCGTGGACAATTCCAACGTGTGGATCGAGGGCATGAAATTTTCAGCGCGCAGACAGGGCATTCTGCGCGGGCCCTTGGACGATAAAGACCCCCAGAACTGGAACTGGCGCATCGATTTTGGTTCGCTGCTGCGGGAGGTCGCCAACAGGCACAAGATCATCCAGGCGATCCTGGTGGGCTCCGAGCCGCCCCCTAACGACACCGTGTGGAACGCGGCGCGGCAGCAGGGCTTCGAGGTCATCACCTACCAGCGCGGCCAGGCGGGCGAAAAATCGGTGGACACCGAGCTGGTCGCCCGGGGCCTGGAAGTGATCTACAGGTATAAATATGTCGAAAAGCGCCCGGCTGTCCTGAAGCTGCTCTCCGGCGACAGGGATTTTGTGCCGCTGATCCAGACCGCCTACCGGGAGGGCTGGGAGACGGAGTTGTGGGGCTTCGGCGTCAGCCTCTCCGTGGAATTGGCGCAGATGGCAAACCGCGTGCACACCCTGGACGATGTGTTCGACAGAATCGGAAAGTGAGACCCCTATGCCTGACAAACGCGATTTCTACGACGTCCTGGGCGTGCCTAAGGGGGCGGGCGAGGACGAGATCAAGAAGGGCTACCGCAACATGGCCCGGAAATACCACCCCGACCTCAACCCCGGGGATAAAGCCGCCGAGGAGCGCATGAAGGAGGTCAACGAGGCCTACGAGGTGCTCTCCGACGCCCAGAAGAAGGCGCGCTACGACCAGTTCGGCCACGCGGGCGTGGACCCGAACATGGCCGGCGGGAGCGGCTTCCCCGGCGGGTTCGGGGGCTTCGGCGGCGGGGCGGTGGACATCGACCTCGGGGACCTCTTCGGCAGCTTCTTCGGCGGCGGATTTGGAGGAGGGCGCGCGTCAAATCCCAACGCCCCGCGCCAGGGGGGCGACCTGGAGGAGCGCGTGGTGGTCTCCTTCGAGGAGGCGGCCAAGGGCTGCACCCGCCGGGCGGACGTCAACCGCGTGGAGCCCTGCGACGACTGCGGGGGCTCCGGCGCGGTGAAGGGCTCGGGCACGAAGCCCTGCCCGGACTGCGGCGGCACGGGCCAGAAATCCACGCAGCAGCGCACTCCCTTCGGCGTAATCTCCTCCTCCAAAACCTGCGCGAAGTGCGGCGGGCGCGGAAAAGTAATAGAAAACCCCTGCCAGAAGTGCAGGGGCGGCGGGCGCGTGCGCAGGCGATCTACTGTAGAAATTACGATTCCGGCCGGCATAGACAACGGCCAGGCGCTGCGCGTGGCCGGCGAGGGCGATAAGGGCCAGAACGGCGGCCCGGCGGGCGACCTGTTGGTGGGGGTCTCCGTGCGGCCCCACGCGGTGTTCGAGCGCGACGGCTACGATCTGTGGTGCGACGTCACCGTGCAGTTCTGGCAGGCGGCCCTGGGCGACCTGCTGCGCGTGCCCACCCTGGAGGGCAGCGCCGAGCTGCGGCTGCCCGCGGGCATCCAGGCGGGCGCGGTGCACTCCCTGCGCGGGCGGGGCATCCCCGTGCTGCACGGCGGCGGGCGCAAGGGCGACCTCCACCTGCGCATACAGGTGGAGACCCCCGCGGCTTTAAGCGCCGGGCAAAGGGCCCTCCTGGAGCAGATGCGCGGCAGCTTCCCGGCCACGGCAACGGCGGGCCCGCCCAAGGCCCCGCCCGAGCCCAGCGGCGAGCGCGGCGGGTTCTTCCGGGGGCGGAGAAAGTAGGCCTTTTTTACACGCATTCGGGTGGCAAGAATGCCACCCCTACAGATGGGTATTCCTGTAGGGGCGGTATTTTTGCCGCCCGAAGTTTTTCACCCCGCCATATACCGAACTGCCTGCGCCCGCAGGCGCACGTGGACGCCCTCCCCCGGCTGGAGGGCGCAGTCGCTGCCCACCGCCATGGCGAGCTCAGGCAGGCCTTCGCCCGCCAGGAACACCAGGGTCTCGCGGCCCATGCGCTCCACGCCGCGCACCCGCATGGGGATGGCCCCAGGGTCGCCCTCACCTGCGATCTCGACATATTCGGGCCGGATCCCGGCGTATTTCGCCCCCTCGGGCGGCTCTATTCCATAGCATGAAAAGCCCTCATCTATAGGCCAGACGTTCATGGGCGGCGAGCCGATGAAGCGCGCGGTGAAGGAGTTCGCCGGGCGGTCGTAGACAGCGCCGGGGCTGTCGATCTGCTGCAGCACGCCCTCGTGCATCACGGCGATGCGATGCCCCATGGTCATGGCCTCGGTCTGGTCATGCGTGACGTAGATGGTGGTGACGCCCAGCTCTCTTTGCAAATTGACGATCTCCCGGCGCATCTGCACGCGCAGCTTGGCGTCGAGGTTCGACAGCGGCTCGTCCATCAAAAACAGCTTGGGCTTGCGCACCATGGCCCGGGCCAGGGCCACGCGCTGCCGCTGCCCGCCCGAGAGCGCCCCCGGCCGCCGCTCCAGCAATGGCCCCAAGTCCAGCTTGCGGGCCACATCCCGCACGGCTGTATCGATCTCATCTTTATTCGCTTTGCGCATTTTCAGGGGGAAGGCGATATTGTCATAGACTTTCATCGTGGGGTACAGCGCGTAGTTCTGGAACACCATGGCGATGTCGCGGTCCTTCGGCGGCACGTCGTTGAGCACCCGCCCGCCCATGCTCACCGTGCCGCCGTGGATCTCCTCCAGCCCGGCAATCATGCGCAGCAGGGTCGTCTTCCCGCAGCCGGAGGGCCCCACGAACACCACGAACTCACCCTCGGCGATCTCCATGGACATATCATTCACAGCGTGCACCCCGCCAGGATACCATTTGTGGGCGTTTTTTATTGAGATGGACTGGTTCATGATGGCTCCCTCCATAGTTGACAGTTGACAGTTGACAGTTATTTGCTGTTCGCCTTTGTGCTTTTGATGATGGCAATCAAGATTCTGTTTAGCTCGCCGCAAGCGTTAGCAATGCTTTTATATTCCTTTTCCGATAAATAGTCCGCTTCCTTCAATAAAATCAGCCAATATTCTGTTTCTGCCGCTTCTTTGAGCGCAATGCTCATCTTTGAGATGAAATCCTTTGTGCTTTGTGCCTGTAAAGCTTCCCTCACGTTGGCTCCAATACTGGTTCCGCTGCGTATTAGCTGTTTCGATAGATTGTATTCATGTTTGTCTTCGGTCAAGATTTTGCATAGCTTCACTACGCGAATTGCAAACGCCAGGCTCTTTTCTGCAATAATGCTGTGTTGCATAAAACTCCTCCTAACTGTCAACTCAATCCTTCAGCCCCGCCGCGCAAATCCCCTGCTCCAGGTACTTCTGCCCAAACAAAAATATCAATAAAGCAGGTGCCAGCATGACCACGCTGGCCATGAGGGAGATGCCCAGGTTGTCCGCCGAGATGCTCGGCAGGTAGAGGGACAGCGGCCAGTTCTTCGGGTCCTTCAGGAAGGTCAGGGGAACCTCCAGGGCGTTCCAGTATTCGAAGAAGCCCAATATGACGGCTGAAAGAATCCCCGGCGCGCCCATGGGCAGGCCCACCCGCAGGAACACCCGGAAGGGCCCCGCGCCGTCCAGTGCGGCCGCCTCTGTGAGTGACGCCGGGATGGCCGCGAAAAAGCGCGTCATGATGAACACGGGGAAGGTGCTGGCCGCCCCCGGCAGGATGATCGCCCACACGGTGTCCATGAGCTTCATGCTGTCCAGCACAAGATAGCTCGACACCATTGTGACCTGGAAGGGCATGAGCATTAAAATTATATAGAGCAAAAACAGGGCTTTTTTGAATTTAAAGTCGTAGCGGGCGAAGGCCCAGGCCGCCGGCGCGCCGATCAAAATTTGCCCGGCGACTAGGGGGAACACCTGCGCGCACGAGTTCCAGAACATGGCGAAAAACTCGGGGCTGTCCAGCAACAGCTGCACCAGGGGCTGCCCGGTGGGGTATTTCGGCAGGATGGGCCAAATCGCGCTGCCCTCGGCGTTTTCCAGTACGGGCGCGAAATTCTGCGCGGCCTCCGCCCCGCCCATGAGCGAGCCCGAGATCAGCAGCCACAAGGGCGTGAGCAGAAAAAACGCCACAAAGGCCAGCACACAGAGCATCAGCCATTTTTTCGCTTTCATGTCACGCGCGCTCCTTTCCCCAGGCCTTTTGCAGGAGCAATATCAAGCCGCACACGACCAGCGCCATGAGTACCGCGCCCGCGCACATCTTGTCCACGTCCAGGGAGACGAACCAGTTGTTGAAAAGGTGCTGCAGCATATAGATGCTGTCGTTGGGGTAGCTCCCCGCGATGAGATAGGCCTCCCGGAACACCTTGAATGAGTTGAGGAGAGAGAGCACAGTGATGGTGAACAGGGTGGGTGTAAGCCCCGGCAGGGTGATGCGCCAGAAGCGCTTCCAGGCGTTCGCGCCGTCCATCTGCGCGGATTCGTACAGCGCCGGGTTGATGCCCCCCAGGCCCGAGAGCCACAGCACCATGTCGTAGCCCACGTTCTTCCATAAATACGTGAATACTAAGACGCCGAAAGCGCTGGCGCTGTTCAGCCAGTCCACGGAGGGGAGATTCACCCAGCCCAGGGCGGCGTTGAGCAGGCCGTTCTCGTGGAACACCACGCGCCACAGCAGCACCATGGAGGCCACAGGGATGGCGATGGGCACGAGAAAGCTCGTCTTGAAGATGCCTCTGCTATCTTTCGAAGCGTTGAGCAGCAGGGCCAGCAGCAGCGAGAACAGCAGCAGCAGGGGGATGCACACCAGGGCGAACTTGGCAGTATTTTTTGCCGCCAGTTTGAAGGCTTCGTTTTGGAACACTGCTATGTAATTTTTAAAACCGACGAACTGCTTGCTCATGGCCGAGAAGAAGGACCTGCGCACGGCATCCCCGAAGGGGACGAGCACCATGACGGTGACGAAGAGCAGGCTGGGGGCAAGGAAGAGCCAGGGGGTGAGGGATTGTTTGGGTGTGTGGGTTTCGGCGTTGCGATGCAGCGCCCTACGAGGGTTCCGCCAATGGCGGTTTTGGGCGGTCTGTCCATCAGCGCCATTGGCGCAACTCTCGTAGGGTGAGCCATTGGCTCGCCGCTGACTAAGAAGAAGTTTCAGTTTTCTCCCCTCCTTTCCCCAGGCATGTAACGCAAAATCAGTGACGACCCACAGGCCGGGCAGCAGCCACATGGCGGGGCCCAGCCGCAGCCCGCGATAGAACAGCGCCATCATGAACATCCAGGCGATGCAGCCTGCGCAGGCGATCAAGACATGCATGGGATTGTGAATTTTCACCCGCGAGAGCGCCAAAACGCCGCAGAGCATGGCAAAAGAAATTAAAGCGAAAACCCCCAGCGCGGCGAATAGCAGGGCGATGTCGCCTCCCGTCGGATGGCGCAGCCAGGCGGTCAGATGCGCGCCCCAGCCCTTCGGCAGGGCCTCCCAGAAGGAGAAATCCGACCATGCCCCGGGAATCAGCGCAGCGGGAAGAGATAAATTGCGCAGCGATAAGCAAATCGCCGCAATGGACAGGGGCAGCAGCAGGGGCAAATCGGCCAGCAGCAGCCGGGGATACTTGCGTTTTTGCCAGCCCCTGGCGATGAGCCTGACCAGTATCCAGGCACCAAGCAGCAGCGCGGGCAGAGCCGCGAGGGCCTCCAGGCCCCAGGCAATCAAAGGCATATCCAGCAATATCGCGCCACTGCTGAAGCTTGTGCGGGCTAAAAACTCTTCCGCCTGCTGCCTGCTGCCGCCATTCGCGAAGCGCAGCTGCATGTTGGGCATCTTCGCCTCGCTCTCCGGGGCGGCCTGGACGAGCATCAGTGCGTTATCGCTTTTGAAAATCCCCTGAACGATGTAATTTCGATCGTTCCAGGTGAGCGTGTGCCCCATGGCGTTCACGCTGCCGAAAAGGCCGAAGGCCGCCGTGTCGCTCAGGGCGCAGAAGCCCGTGCTGCCCCGCGCGGGCCAGCCGCCTTGAAGCATCGTAAAGCTCAGCACGTCCTCCCCGTGGCCGTAGATTCGCGTCACGTCGCAGGATAAGCTTGCCTCATCGCCATGTTGCAGCTTCTGGCTCACAACCTCCTCCCAGAGGGTCATCTCCGGGACGCCCGCCGTGCCGTCCTCACGGAAGACGCCCATCTGGCTTTCCAGCTGCGCGGGGCTCACCCCGCCGCTGCTCCAGCGCGCGGCCACGCTTTGCAGGGCTTCGCTTTGCCGCTGCGCGCCAAAGGCCGAGGCGCACCAGAGCGTCAGCGCAAGGGCAGCCAATGCGCAATTTATAATGCTGAATGCTGAATGCTGAATTTTCATAACGGTTATCTCTCAACTGTCAACTGTCAACTGTCAACTGTCAATTTTCCACCCGCACCCGGTCGCCCTCTGAGATCGGCTTGTTCGCCCCGGTGACGACTCTGTCGTCCCGGGCCAGGCCGCTCTGCACGCTCACCAGGGAGCTGTCGCGGTCGAGGACGGTGACGTCCATGCGCGCGGCGCTGTATTCCAGGCCGGTGACGGTCTTCTTTTCCCGCACCACGAAGACGTAGTCGCCGTCGTTGTCGCTGCGCAGGGCGCTCACGGGCAGGCAGGTGTTCTGCCGCTCGCCCGTGCGGGTGATGGTCAGCGTGCCGTTGGCCCCCGAGGGGTAGCTGCCCTCGGGGAGCGCGATGAAGACCAGGCAATTGTTGTCTTCATCGGCCGCGCCTATGTCGTAGATGCTGCCCTGGGCGCGCTGGGAGGCGCCGTTTTCGCGATAACTGAGCCAGCCGCCGTCGCCGTAGGAAAGGTTCTCGGCGGTGCGGCTGTCGGTCTTGGCCTCGAAGCGGAAGCCCATGTCGTTGCGGCTGAGGGTCGCCACGGCGACCCTGTCCTGGGTCTTGCCCGTCCTGGTGACGGCCTGCACCGTCCCCGCGATGGGCGCGGCGAGCTGGCCGTCCATGGCGACGATCTCCTCCAGGCTGTCAATCGTTTTCTTCAAAGAGGCGATCTGCGCCCGCTGGGTGATCTTATCGATATTGGTCTGCATGGCAGAATTTTCGCCGCTTCGGGCTTTCTCGGCGGCGTCGCGCTGGGCCTGTTCAAGATTTCTTTGGGCCGTGGCCACGTTACGAGAAGCCGAGAGCAGCTGGTCGTCCAGGCTCGCGCCGTTGTCCTCCAGGGAGCGCCTGGCGTTGGCGAGGGCCTTTTCGGCGCTCTTCACGCTGTTCTGCGCGGAGACCACGGCCTGCTGCTCCTCCAGGTTTTGGCCCGCCGCGGCGCTCCTGCTGTCCGCCAGGGCGTCGTCATAGGCCTTCTGCGCGTCGGCGATTTTCTCGTTTTGTTTTGTTTTCGTCGTCTCCAAAGCGGCCTGCGCGCTCTCGACGCTCTTCCGGCCCTTTTCAATGGCGCTCTGCCACTGGTCATAGGCCCGCTGAATTTCCATGCCGGAGGCATTGTCCCGCAGCTGCACCGTCTCGTAGCTGTATAGCGCTGTCGCGATTGACTCATTTGCGTTGTCCTTCGCTGTCTCAATGGCGCTCTGTGCCTGGGTTATAGCCTCGTCCGCAGATTTTTTGGCCTCGTCGAGGCCCTTTTTCGCGTTGTCGCGTTTCAGATTCGCCGCGTCGGTCATGTCCTGCTTTGCCTTGCTCAGGGTCTCGGTGTATTTCGTTTTTGCCTCTTTCAAATCGGCTTCTGCCGAGGCGTAGTCCTCCTGCGCCCGTGCGGCGCTGCGGCCGAGCTTGGCCTCCAGGCGGTCATAGTCGTCCCGGGCCTGCTTGAGGTTCAGCTCGGCGGCCTGGAGGGCGGTGCTGTCCGTGGAGGCCCCGTTTTCCGTGATCGCCAGTTTGACTTCGGCGATGGCGAGGCTGTTCCGCTGCTCGCCCAGCTGGGCGAGCACGTCCTCCAAGTCGAACTCCAGCAGCACGTCGCCCTCCTCCATCCGCTGGCCCACTTCAGCTTTGACATTGGTGACATAGAGGTTGCCGGGCAGCAGGATATCCATGTCCTCCAAGGGCCGGATGACGCCCGTGAGCTCGATGCGCTGGTTGATGATGCCGGACTTCGCGGTGTCGGTCTGCACCAGGGGTACGGTCATGCCCGCCGCCGCCCGGGACACAATCGTGAACAGCAGCATGAGCGCGAAAAACCCGGCGATGAGCCTGGCCGCCGCGCGCTGCAGCGGGCTCTGGATTTTACTCTCCGGGTCTTTTCCCGCCTCCAGCAACCTGCGCTCCTCACGGGCCTGCCTGGTGAAGCGTTGAAAGAATGCATTTAGGTTGGATTTCATATGACCTGGCTCCTATTGTCATCTTGTATGCAGCGGCCGGCCGCCAGCGAATCGCACGGGGAACGCCGCTGCGGCGGGGAAGAACGTCGCTCCGCGATGCCCCCCCGCTTCGCGGCCCCCCACGGGGAGCATCCTGACGAGACGGTCAGATTTTCTACAGACGAGAGCAAGCCTTACCGCCTCGTCAGAAGTCTCCCCTTGGGGGGACGCGAAGCGGGGGTGGTGCGGAGCACTGCCGCCGCAGGCGGCACTCCTCGCGCGGCCTTTCCCCGCCTTAAAATTCTATACTCACTCCGCCAAATACAGCCTTGTATCCGCCACAATCTTCGCCGCGGCCTCCTCCGGGGTCATGGAGCCGTCCACAATGCTTTTCGCGCGGGCCTGCACGGCGGATTTGACGTACTGGTCAACGAACAGGGGCGTGTCGAGGCTCTCGCACAGCGCGGGGAAGCCCATGTCGTTGAAGTCCTCGCTGCCGAGCATGGAGAAGCGCTCCTCCAGCTGCTCCGCCATGATGCCCCAGGCGGCGCGGTTGACCGGGAAGGCGTCGGCCAGGAAGTTCTCCTGCACGGCGGCGCCCACCAAGGTCTGGATGAAGCTCTCCGCGAGCGCCTGCTGCTTGCCCGCCGAGACCACGCCTATGCCGCCCACCGGGGTGAAATAGCCCTGCCCAAACAGCGAGGCGATTTCCATGCCCTCCTTCGCGCCCAGCAGATCGGCCGTCATTATATAGGTCATGCTGTTATCCAGCGTCTGCATATGGATAAGGGCGTCTCTGTTGGCGATGTCCCTCGCGCCGATACTCACCCGCCGGATGACCATCCCGCTGTAGGCCATGTTGGGCTGGGCCTGGTTGGCTTTCGGATAGATTTCCCGCAGGGCGTCGGTCAGGGCCAGGGCCTCGCCGAGATACCGCGCCAGGGCGGCCTCGTCCAGGCTGCCGTTGGCGTTGGTGAAGCCCGCCACGCTGGCGTCGTAGCCGTACATGATCAGCCCCGTGTCCTGCCAAAGGGTGTCCGGGGCGCGCAGCAGGGCGGGCTCCGCCTTGCCGTAGTCCCGCACGGCATTCACCAGGTCGGCCAGGCTCTCCAGGCCCTCCAGGCGCGCGCCGTCGCCCAGCATGACGGGCAGGCTGAAGCGCGAGGGGAGGGCGTAGGTCTTGCCATTGAATGCATAGGCGCTTGTCAGATTCGCCAGCAGGCCCTCCTCTGTTGTCAGGCGCTGCGCCAGGGCGGAAATATCTTTGAGTACGCCCTTTTCAATATAGCTCTGCAGCGGCAGGCCGTCCAGGAGGATCAAATCGGGCCCCTTGCCCGCCAGCAGCCGGGTATTTAAGGCGCGTTTGACGTCGTCCACGGTGGCGCTGTTGTCGGGCTCCTCCTGCACCATGGGCCCGCCGCCGGGGCCCATGGTGATCATCATGCCCGCGTTTGCCGGGGTCTCTATGCCCACCTCCAGGGTTACGCGCACGTCGGGGTTTTTGCGCTGGAATTCGGCGATGGCCAGCCGCGCGGTGGCGTTGTCGTAGAGGCTGAAGACGGTCAGCTCCTGGCTTGGCTGGGTGGGGATGTCCGGGTCATACCGGAAGCGCACCAGCCGGGTGTTCTCGCCCATCACAGTGCCCAGGAAGGCGTACCACACGCCTTCGCCGCCGCAGAGCAGGTCCTGTATGGTCAGGTTGGGCGTCACCAGGGAGGTCAGGCTGCCGTCCACGAGCAGCTCCCAGGCGTTGTTCTTCCGGCGGGAGATGCCCGCGCCGTCGGCCACGAAGAGGCCCTCGGCGTCCAGGCCGACGAAAGCCTGGCTGTCCAGGCCCTCGCAGGCCACGGTCTCAACCAGCTTGCCGGCGGAGAGATCGAACAGCAGGATCTCGCCCTTTTGCGTGTCGGCCCATGCCATGGTGTTCCCGAAGACCGGCAGCCCGCCGCTGAACCCCAGGCCGCCCATGCCCATGCCGCGTTCCGTCTCGCCGTACCTGCGGATTTCCTTGCCCGCGGCGTCGTACTGGACCACGCCCTGCCGCATGTAGGAGATGAGGAAGCCGCCGTCCAGGGCGGTGACGCTCTGGGGCATGAGGGCGTTGGGGTCGATATTGATGAAGTTGCCGGGCCCGCCGGGCCCGCCCGGATTGCCGCCGCCCGCCGGGCCGGTCGGCGTCGCGGGGCCCTCGCCTATCCTCGCGCCCTGCTGGCCGCTGCCGCCGCGGTTTGGTATAGCTGCGGCCGTCCAGTTCTCCATGGGGATGTCATAGGCTTGGCCGTCCTCAAATTTCGCCAGCCTGGACTTGCCCTCCCCGTCGGTGTACAGGGCGTAAAGGGTCCCGTTCGGGGCCTCGGAGACGCCGTTCACGCCGCCGCCGCCCGCCGTGAGCTCCTCCAGCCAGCCGGAGGCCAGGGCCGGTACCGAGGCGTCCCCGCCGCCCACGCTCTGCTCGAAGCGTGTGTACGACCCGTTCTGTTCGCCTATCCAGGAGAGGATGCCGTCTTGCAGCGCCGCCGATCGCCCCGCGATGTCCACATTGTCATTCAGGGATTCCTCCACGTAGCGGCCCATCTGGCCTGTGCCGCCGCCCCCGCCGCAGGCGCCTAGAATCGAAAGCGCGAGCCCTGCCGCCAGGAGAATGGCCAAAATTCGCAATTTCCGGGAAAAAATTTGTGTATGCATATAGTTGCCTCCTTGTGCGTGATACGTTTATTGTAACACGCCAATCTAACGGAAACTTGCGCTGTGCATGAAGGTTTCATGAAGTTTTGGGCAAAGACAGCGTCGCGGCGCATAGGATGAGGGGGGCGATCCCTTGCCCGACCTTTCCGAGCCTTTCGCTGTTTGTCGCAGGCGAGGGGGGCTGTCTGTGCTCTTTTCGTAAGCTGCGGGCCAACCACAAAAAAGCCCCCCTCGCGTGCGAGGGGGGGAGGCGCGCGGCTCCGCAGGAGCCGCTAGCGCCGGGGGGTGTCCTCGCGTGGGCGAGGGGGGGACAGCGTCAGCGGTTCTTCGCCGTGGCTACGCCTTCTCCCATGCCGTTTACGTTGATCGTGTACGCCGCCGTCAGCGTGATTGTCGCGCCGGCCGCCACATCGGGAATGCCGCTGAACACGACGTCCCTGCATTCGCTGTTCCTCGATTTGATACCCACCATGGCCGTGCCTTTGGCGTCCGCCGGGGCGTCAATCTGGAAGATCTTTGACGCGCCGTCCGCTATGCTGTGGTCAGCAAAGGGGTCTCCGGGGGGGGTGATATACCCACTGCCCGCCAGCTGAATGGCGGTGACGGCGATCTCAAAGCCCGTGTTGTTCACGATGGTGATGAGCGCCTTGCCGGTCTGGGCATCGGTGGCCGGGGCGGTGCCGCCGGGGGTGTTGCAGGCGGCCAGCAGGGTGAGTGCCAGTACGGAAATCAGTGCGATGGAGAAAAGCTTTTTCATTGGTAGTGCCTCCTAAAATAAATTTTTTGGTATGCCCATAAACCCTTTCCCGGATTATTTCGCCGCGCCCTCCAGGAAGTTCACCTGGGTGGCCCGGCCCTCGCCGTCGATACGGAACGTCTTGATCTCATGGCGCGTGAAATCCGCCCAGAAGGCGGCGTCGGCCTGTGGCAGGGAGATCGCCGCGTGGGTGTAGGCCGCGCCCTGGGTTTCGTAGCAGCGCAGGATCAGGTCGCCCGAGCCGTCCTCGCACAGCTTATAGGCCGTCACCAGGATGTTGGGCTCGTCGATGTCCGCCAGGCTCATGCTTGGCGGTAAATCGCCGGGGTGGTAGCTCTCCGCCACAACGAAGGCCGGGCTGTTCAAACTCGCTGCCTCACGCACAACGTCGCTGCCCTCCGCCTCGCCCTCGTGGGGGTAAATCGCGTAGGTGAAGCGCTGCAGGCCCTCGTCGGTGAAGTTAAATTCCCTATCGGGCCGCTTGCTGCAATGGTCTGCGAAGATCACGTTGCGCAATGCTGTAAGCCTGATCGCGCTGCCCGGCGCGTCGTAGCTGTACTTCGAATCGCTCATGACCGAAATGCCGTGGCGCAGGCCGGCTTCGTCCGTGACGGTGACGTCCGCCCAGTTCAGGCCCGGCTCCTCCTCGCCGTTGCAGGGCCGCTTGAGGTAGCCGTTGGGGATCTCGTAGGTGGAAATCTCGTCCGTTCCGGCCAGGGGCAGCGGGATTTTCAGCATGGTGAAGTCTTCGTGCCAGATGGCCTTGGCCTCCACCGTAAGCTTTTTCTGCCCGGCCGCCAGGCTGAAGCGCTGGTAGAGGCTGCTCTTGCCGAAGCTGTGCTTCACTTCGACCGTGGCCCGCACGGGCCCGCTCTCGATGAGTCGGATGCGTTCCAACTGCATTTGGCCTTTGACATCGTGAAACTTAAAGATGTCGTGAGCCCAGGTGTCGGCCTTGATGTCGTTGATAACCGTGGGAATCGCCAGAGGTTCGGCGTTGACCATACGCCCGGCCTGCTTGTCAATCAGCCTGGCGATGCCGCCGGTCGCCGGGTCGAACTCGGCGCGAAGATACTCATTCTCGATAAAGAAGTCGCCGAAGTCCACGCCGGTTTCGGCAAAGCCGGGCGCGTCGCGCCTGTCCGACCACAGCCAGTACATGGAATAGCCCATGGCCGGGACTTTCGCGGTGAAGAGGGTGTCCATGGCGAAGGGGCCGTCGAAGCGGGAGGCCAGGACATTCTGGAAGGCCACGGGATTGCCCTCGGCGTCCTCCACGCTGGTGGAGGTCAGCAGGGCCTGCACGGGTATCTCGCGCTCGAAGCCCAGGGCGTTGAAGATAACAATCGGCCGCGGCAGCTCTCTGGGAATCCCCCGGTGGCGGACTTCCTCCGTTGGATCGGAACAGCCCTCCACCCAGGTGTTGATCCTGCGGGTGAATTGCAGCATGGCCCTGTTGGCCGTCCTGTCGGCGATGGTGTGGGCGTGGCCCATGGTGTCCCGCACGTCGTCATAGGCCTCCATGATAGAGCAGCCGCACATGATGTCGTGGAACTGGTTGAAGGTCACGTCCT
The DNA here is from genome assembly GCA_009779995.1 of Oscillospiraceae bacterium. Classification (GTDB taxonomy): domain Bacteria; phylum Bacillota; class Clostridia; order Oscillospirales; family Acutalibacteraceae; genus WRMQ01. The sequence goes on from WRDW01000012.1 coordinate 32,855, forward strand.
CCCAGGCTTTGCGCAGCTTCTTCGTGGCGGGCTTGAGATTGAATTGCTTCGCCGCCGCCGTATCGAAGACCTCGGCGAAGTAGAGCGACTGCTCCACTTTCCTGTTGAGCTGCTTCACCAGTGACATGGAGCTGTAGCAGCCGCTGGCGTGGTGCTGCAGGTCGTCCTTCCACACGGGCAAATCCAGCTCTGTCTGCACCAGGTCCTCGAAGAACTGATCGGGCGAGCTGAATTCGAGGTCTTTGAAGCCGTCCTGTTTCATTTTGTCCACCAAGTGGGCCAGGTCGGCCTTGGTGGGGCCGCCGCCGTGGTTGCCCACGCCGTAGAAGAACATCATCCCGTGATCGACCTCTTCGGCGCGCTCCTGGTAGAACTCGACGGTGTCGTCGATGCTGTCGCGCCCCGAGCAGCCGTAGCCCCTGGGAATCCTGTAATTGAGTACACGGGAGCCGTCGGGGCTCTCCCACCAGAAGACGTTCTGGGGGATCTCCGCGTTCTCGTGCATCCCGGGGCGCATCATCACGTAGGCGTTCATGCCGCTCTGGCGCAGCAGCTGGGGGATCATGGCGTTGTGGCCGAAGGAATCCACGTTGTAGCCCGTTTTGCAAATCCTGCCGAACTTCTCGTAGTAGTACAGCTGGCTGTACAAAGCGTGCCGCGCGAAGCTTTCGCCCGAGGGCATGTTGCAGTCCGGCTGCACCCACCAGCCGTTCACGGGCACCCATTGGCCGTTTTTGACGGCCTGCTGAATTTCCGCGAACATCTGTGGGTCGATCTCCTCCACCCACTGGTAGTACGAGGCCGAGGAGCAGGTGAACACGAAGCCGGGGGTCTCCTTCATGCGGTCCAGCGCGGATCGAAAAGTCTGCAAGGCCTCGTTGCAGCCCTCCTGCCAGCGCCAGAGCCAGATGGGGTCCAAATGCGCGTTGGCGATCATGTGGATGGTGTGGGCCATAGGATACCTTCTTTCTGTCTAAACTCATGGACTATTTTAACATACTGCTATGGAAAATGCAATGAAATAAATATGAATTTATCGCTAAAAAATAAGGCATCCCGTTCGGGATGCCTTGAATTTTTCTCTGTTTCCCGGGATTTCCCTACCCCGCCACCGCAACCGCCACGGCGCAGGCCACCGTGGCCCCCACCATGGGGTTGTTGCCCATGCCGATGAGGCCCATCATCTCCACGTGGGCGGGGACGGAGGACGAGCCCGCGAACTGGGCGTCGCCGTGCACGCGGCCCAAGGAATCCGTGAAGCCGTAGCTGGCGGGGCCCGCGGCCATGTTGTCCGGGTGGAGCGTGCGGCCCGTGCCGCCGCCGCTGGCCACGCTGAAATAGGATTTTTGATTTTCGTTGGCCCACTTCTTGTAGGTCCCGGCAACGAGGTGCTGGAAGCGCGTGGGGTTCGTGCTGTTGCCGGTGATGGACACGTCCACCCCCTCGTGCTGCATGATGGCCACGCCTTCGAGGACGTCGTTCGCGCCGTAGCAGCGCACTTTTGCTCTTTCTCCATCAGAATAGGCAGTGCTCTGGACAATATTGAGCTTGTCCTCGGCGAAGTCATATTCGGTCTCGACATAAGTAAAGCCATTTATCCTGCTGATGATCATCGCAGCGTCCTTGCCCAGGCCGTTGAGGATCACCTGCAAAGGGACTTTGCGCACTTTATTCGCCGTCTTCGCGATGCCGATCGCGCCTTCAGCGGCGGCGAAGGACTCATGCCCCGCCAGGAACGCGAAGCACTTGGTCTGCTCGTCCAGCAGCATGGCCCCCAGGTTCCCGTGGCCGAGGCCGACTTTCCTCTGCTCCGCCACGGAGCCCGGGATCGTGAACGCCTGCAGGCCCTTGCCGATGGCCGCCGCCGCCTGCGCCGCGCCCGCCGCGCCCTCTTGCAGCGCGATGGCCACGCCCAGGGTGTAGGCCCACACGGCGTTCTCGAAAGCGATGGGCTGCACGCCCATCACGATTTCGCGCACGTCGATGCCTTTACTGAGGCACAGCTCGTTTGCGGCCTCCAGGCTCTCCAGCCCGTATTCGGCCAGGGCGGCCTCTATTTTTGCCATGCGGCGGGGTTTTCCTTCGAAGGTTACGTTGTTCATGGGGTTCTCCTTTTTTGTTTAAGTGTATACATGCCAAACTTTGTATTCAATATTTTTGATGACGCCATTTTCATCAATGTGATAGGTCAGCGCCCAGCTCGATCCTTCTGAGCCGTATTTGGACAGAGAATATACTATGCAGTCATCCGTGATCCGTCCAGAGCCGGTATAATCTGGATGAAACACATCCGTCAGTTTATACCCTTCTTGTCCGCCATAGTATTCATTGAAAATGTCCTGCACGGAATCGCCTATTTTAATACCGCGCGGAGTGAGAATGGTATCGACCTTTGCGAAATTGATGTCCAGGACATTAGCGGGTGTGGCAAGCAGCGCCTTGGAAAGTTTTTGGACAATTTGGACAATGCCATGGCCCGTGTTCGAAGCGTATCCCGATACATTTTCGACGGTCGTCTTGATTGTTAAGAACGGCGGATCGTCCTCTCGGTTTTGCCAATCGTCACTTGGCTTGTGGTCATAAAACGAAACGTGCACATACCCAATTTCCGGGTCCCAAGTCACAAGATACCATGACGCAGGCACGTGCTCCACGAAATCCGCAACCGTGAGCTCAAAGGGATTCCCATCAGCTTCTCTAGGGATTATCCTCCAAATATCACTTTCGCTGAAGGGCCTGCGGTCATCGGTCCCTGCTTCCATTGCTGGCGCAGTTGTTGTTTCTGTTGTCGGCTCAATCGTTGCCTCCGTTGTCGGCTCCGTCGGAGCGGATTGCACCGCGCCACAGCCACTCAGCAGCAAAAGCGCAACCATCAGGGCGATTGCGCGTTTCATAGAATCATCCTTTCGTCCCCGGCGGGCCAATGGCGCGCCCTACGAGGGTTCCGCCCGTGGCGGGGTTGGATCGTGTGCGGAAATCGCCATTGGCGAAACACTCGTAGGGCGCGGCATCGCCACGCCGCATCCCCTCGGCGTCCCGGCAAAGGCATTCCAGTGCTCTACTCCTCCCTCGGGTCAATATACTTCGCCGCCTCATCGAACCTGCCGTAATTGCGGGTGTTCTTGGCAAGGGCCTTGGCGGCGTCCACGCCCTTGCGGATGTCCTCCATCATCACGCCCAGCTGCACGAACTCGTAGCCGATTACCTGGCCGCCGTCGTCCAATGCCATGCGGGTGACGTAGCCCTCGGTCATCTCCAGGTAGCGCACGCCCTTGGCCAGGGTGGAATACATTGTCCCCACCTGGGAGCGCAGGCCCTTGCCCAGGTCCTCCATGCCCGCGCCGATGGGCAGGCCGTCCTCGCTAAAGGCGCTCTGGGTGCGGCCGTAGGCGAACTGCTGGAAGATTTCCCGCGCGGCCACATTGATGGCGTCGCACACGAGATCGGTGTTGAGCATCTCCAGCAGGGTTTTGCCGGGGAGGATCTCCGCCGACATCGCCGCCGAGTGCGTCATGCCCGAGCAGCCGACGGTCTCCACCAGGGCCTCCTGGATGATGCCCTCCTTCACGTTGAGCGTCAGCTTGCACGCGCCCTGCTGCGGCGCGCACCAGCCCACCCCGTGGGAGAGCCCCGAGATGTCCTTGATTTCGTAGGCCTTGACCCACCGCCCCTCCTCGGGGATGGGCGCGGGCCCGTGGTGCGGCCCCTTGGCCACCGGGCACATGTGCTCAATTTCGTGGGTGTAGTTCATGGTTGTTCCTCCTGTGAAAGATATGCTTTATTATAACATGGGACGAGCGCGATGTAAAGGGGCAAATGCGAAAGCCCCCGCGTCAGGCAAGGGCTTGCTGTAGGGGACGGCCTTCGGACGTCCCGGATCATACAACAAGGCTTCGGCTTGGGGCGTCGGGGACGCCGCCCCCTACGGGCCGCTATTTCTTCAAAAACGCCTTGCCCTGCCGCAGGTAAACCTGCCGCTGCTCCGGCGTGAGCTGGCGCAGGGTGCGGAGCACCTCCAATTCAAGGGCTTCGATATTGGCGTCATATTGGTTGTAGCCGAGCAGGTAGTCGGTCGATACCCCGAAAAACCGCGCGAACAGCTTGAGCGTATCGTAGTCCGGCGCGCGCAGGTCGCGCACGTAGTTTCTCACCGTGGACGCCGGAATGCCCAGTTCGCAGGCCAGCTGCTTCTGGTTCATATCGCGTTCGTCCATCAGGCTTTGTATGTGTTCTCCGAATGTCATGGCAAGCACCTCCGCAATCATTTTACAGCGTGAAGGGGTGCTTGCGGAAATATGTTGCGTTATGAGTGAAAATTATATTGACAACGCTCGGACTGAGCGCTATAATAGAGGCAACAAATTTGAAAGAGGGGAAGACTGTATGGCATTCTGTTCTAAGTGCGGAAACCAGTTGGCTGATGACTCGAGGTTTTGCGGAGGTTGCGGGCAGACAATTGACGCTGCCGCGTTGGCAGTGCAGGCGCAGCAGCCGATGGCCGCATCGGCAGCAACAACGGAGGTTTTAACGGGTTTCCGCGCAGAGGTGCAAGCGGATGGGCATTTTCAGAACCCGCGTATCTTTGACGAGCGCATTTTTACCCCGGTAGCTATTTCCGAGAATGGGTATGTAGGGACTTGGCAAATCGAGCAAACTGGCGCGATGAAAAATTTTCTGGCAGCTTACGGTGGAAAAAAAGCCGCGCGTACATTTGTAGCGCTCCATGTGAACGAGATTGTCAGCTTTGAGGTGCTCGAAAAGCAAACAAGCGGCCTTGGAGCGGCGGCTGTCGGCGGCTTGGCATTTGGCGCGGCGGGCGCAATGGTAGGCACTCTGGCCGGGGCTGGAAAATCAACACGGATTGACCTGAAGATTGTGACGACACGCTCGGACAACCCGATGATCATGGTAAACCTGTTTGATAAAAATGGTACTGTCGGGAGCGTTGCAAATCCCAATGCGATGAAGCTTGTTTTTTCGGCAAGCCAACGTGCCAAAAAAATGGACAGCGAGATTATGACGCTGTGCAGTGCGCTTGAGGGTCTTCTGGCACGCAATTTAGCACAGCAAGCAGTGCCACAAACAGTCGTACAGCAGTTAAGCCCGGCTGACGAATTGCTAAAATTCAAGCAATTGCTTGATTCCGGCTTGATAACCCAGGAGGAATTTGACGCCAAGAAGCGGCATCTGATTGGATAGCGCGTCTTATCAAACAAAAACGGCGGCTGCCCTCATCGGACAGCCGCCGCTTATTTTTTTCAAGCGGCCCGCCTACCGCCGCCACCTGTAGAAAATGGTCCAGTATACATACAGCCACCTGCCCGAGAATCTGGAAAAATCCAGCTTCAGCAGGCAGTCCAGGCCCCGTTTGACCAAAAACAAAAAGTGTGCTATGCGCAGCAGGAAGTTATACTCCTTTTGCTCCTCCCCGTTGCCTTTGACATTCAGAAGCAATCTCTCGAAGAGCCTGTCCGGGATTTTTACGCAGGCGATGAGGTAAATCAGCACGTTGCACATGGTGGGGCGCACCGCGAAGAAGGGCAGATCCGGGCAGTCGATGCCGTTTTCGTCGAAATACGCGGTCAGCTTGGTGCCGGGGAACTTGCGCAGAGAAAACACGTTGAGGGTAAAGGGCCGCTCGAAGCTGTTGTAAAGCCGCAGGGAGGTTATGATGTCTTCCCTGGTCTCCGTGGGATTGTCGGTGATGACGTCGAAGTCCGGCGGGATCATGTGGCGGCGGTATTTCCGCTGAATCGCCGTGGAAATGGAGGCCGCGTCGCGGATGGTCTGGATGGACATGTTCCTCCCGTATTGCCGCAGGGTTTTTTCGCAGCCGCTTTCGATGCCCAGCTTGGACCGGAACATCCCGTGGGAAGCGAGCAAATCCATTTTCTCTTTATCGATGGTTTTGGGGTGGATGCCGTATACGGCGAAGGGCAGGTGGATTCTTTCTTTGTACAGTTCGCAAAAGCCTTTCAGGACGTCGTAGGGGAGCGCGGTCAGGTTGTCGTCGTGAAAGCTGACGTTCCTCACATAGGGATGGTACGCGAGTTCCTGCTCGATCTCGCGGATGACAGCCTCCGGTTCCGGATACCGCAGCATCCTGTTGCCCTTGTCGGCCTCGGCAAAGCCGCTGTTGGAGCAGTAGGTGCAGGCAAACGGGCAGCCCAGCGTCCACATGGTGTTGTATTGCAGGCCGTTGAGCCTGAGATAGTCCTTTCGCTTGAACTGCACGAACTTTTTTTTCCTGTTGTCATACAGCAGGCAGTCAAAAAGATTGTATCCCGACTGGAATTCATTGAGCTCCCGGTTGCTGTTGAGCGTTTCGGAGGGGTTTTTTACGATTTCGCCGCCGCCTTTTCGGAACCAAAGCCCCTTGGTGCGATAAAAATCCCTGCCTTCCCGGAACGCCTGGATGAACTGCCGCGCGGGCTTTTCGCCCTCGCCGGTGCAAATGGCGTCAAAATGCCCGATCGCCTCGTTTGGATACAGCCGCGCGTGGACGCCGCCGAGCAGCGTGAATACAGTGCCGCAGCGCTCTTTCAGCTTTTTCGATATTTCGGCCGCGTAATTGAATGTGTTTGACATGCTGGAGAAACACACGATGTCGTAGCCGGCAAGCAGTTTGGAAATGATTTCGGCGTCGTCCGTATAGTGCGAGGTCACATTTGCCCTGTTCGGGTTGAGATAGGTGGCAAGCGTGCGCTCGTTGTGCGGGAGTATAAAATAGGCGTCCGTATTCGTCTCTATTTTTTTGATAATCGCGGCAACCCGGAACGCCCCGATGCAGTTCACATTTTCCCCCAGCATCAAAAAAGCGATTTTCAGCTCCTCACCCCTCTCAATTTCATTGCGTCAATTATAGCACGGGCGCGCACAATTGTCAATGTTTGAAAAAAAGCGAGGAGCAAAAGCCCCCGCGTCAGGCGGGGGCAGCGGGTGAGAGGGCCGCTATTTTTTGAAAAACGCCTTGCCCTGCCGCAGGTAAACCTGCCGCTGCTCCGGCGTGAGCTGGCGCAGGGTGCGGAGAAAATCGAATTCCTCCTGCGTGATTGGGCCGAAGGGCTTGCTGAAGGACAGCAGGTAATCAATAGAGACCTCCAAGTGCTCCGCAATCAATTTCAGCGTGGCAAAGTCAGGCTCCCGCAGCCCGCGCACATAGTTGCGCACCGTAGAGTCGTGCAAATTCAAATCGTTCGCCAACTGCTTCTGGCTGAGCTCCCGCTCCTCCAGGATCAGTTGCAGTTTTTGCCCAAAGGTCAAACCGCTCACCTCCTGCTGTTCATTTTACAGCAGAATAGGCCTTGCAAGAAAAAATGTTGCGTTACATCTTGACAAGTCACATTTTGTCTGATAAACTAAGTGCAACATAAAGAAAAGGGGAGGTTATCTCAATGGGCAATACCCTAATCGCGGACATCAGCAAGATGGACAGGCAGGCGCTGCTGGGGACATTCGCGCAGGCACTTCCGGTGCTCACCAACTACGAATCCTTTCGGGACATGGCGAGCGATCAGCGGGGACATCTGGAAGACATGAAAAAAGGTGACACTTGGAAGGATTACAAGGAAGAACTGAAATCGGGCAACGCGACGGAGCGGGCGCAAAACGGGCTAGCGGATATGATGAAAACCCATCCAAAGGAGTTTTTCAGCGGCGTGGGTTGTCTGGCTGCAGGTGTGATTCTATTCATGGCCCTGTTGCAAGTCAGCTTTTTACTTGCTCTCCTGTTGCTTGTGCCGGGGCTTGTCGGTGGTTTCATCTTTTTCAACCGCGCCAACAAATCCATACGAAAAGAGGCGGAAGGCGTCCTCGAAGCCACATTGCCGAAACTCGACGAGGCGTTGGCCGCCTGCGAACAGTCGTCGGCTTTGCTTAGCATTCCCTCCGCTTATCGCTATAGCTATGCGTTGGAGCAGATGTCGCAGCTGCTTCAAAGCTTCCGTGCCAACACCTGGATGGAGTGCGCCGACCGATATGAAGAAACCATGCACAGAATGCGCTTAGAAGGCCTGCTGGAGGAAAACAACGAACTGATGATGATCAACAATTTCTATCAGCAGCAGATTGACAAAAACACCAGGGCTGCGGCCATTTTCTCAGGCTTGACTTTCCTCAATACCCTTTAGTTGCTCTAAAAAACAAGGCGGCTGCCCACACGGACAGCCGCCTTGTTTTTTGCAGGGATTGTAGGGGACGGCCGGACGTCCCGAGCTTGGGGCGTCGGGGACGCCGCCCCCTACAATGTGCGTTTCTATTGGGTTCTTACGCCTCCTCGACGACCAATACATCCCCAACCTCCCGGCAAACATACGCCCCCCCAGCCTTAACGCTGCCCTCCAGCAGCTTCTCGCTGAGCAAATCCTCGATTTGCGTCTGGATGGCCCTGCGCAGGGGCCGTGCGCCATAGATGGGGTCGAAGCCCGCGCCGGCCATGCGGGCGGCCACGCTTTCGTGGAAGGCGACGTCCATGCCCTGTTCCAGCAGGCGCGCGCGCACCTGCGCCAGCATACGCCCGGCGATCTCCTGGATCTGCGCCATATCCAGCTGGTGGAACACGATGATGTCGTCCACGCGGTTGAGGAACTCGGGCCGGAAGCCCTTCTTCAGCTCGCCCATCACGGCCTCGCGGATTTTCTCCTGGTCCTGCAGGCCCCCGTGGGATTCCCCCAGGGAGAAGCCCAGGCCGCCGGTCTGCTTGGTGATGAGCTTGGCCCCCAGGTTGGAGGTCATGATGACAATACAGTTCTTGAAGTCCACCACGCGGCCCTGGGCGTCGGTCAAGCGGCCATCTTCGAGAATTTGCAGTAAAATGTGAAATACATCCGGGTGGGCCTTCTCTATTTCGTCGAACAGGACGACGCAGTAGGGCTTGCGCCGCACCTGCTCGGTGAGCTGGCCGCCCTCGTCGTAGCCCACGTAGCCGGGCGGGGAGCCCACCAGGCGCGACACCGTGTGCTTCTCCATATATTCGGACATATCCATGCGCACCATGGCGTTCTCGCTGCCGAAGATGCTGGCCGCCAGGGCTTTCGAGAGCTCGGTTTTCCCCACGCCCGTGGGCCCGAGGAACAGAAACGAGCCCGTGGGACGCTTGGGGTCTTTGAGCCCGGCCCGGCCCCTGCGTATGGCTTTTGCAACTGCTGTCACAGCCTCGTCCTGCCCCACGATGCGCCGGTGGAGCTCGTCCTCCATCCCCAGCAGTCTCTCTGTCTCCTCCTGCGTGAGCTGCGTGGCGGGGATGCCCGTCCACTGGGAGACAATCGACGCAATCTCCTCGGGCGTCACCTCCCCGGCCTCCCTATTGCTGCCCTCCTGCCAGGCGAGCTTTCTCTCCTCCAGCTCCAGTTCCAGCTTGCGCTGCGCGTCGCGCAGCTCCGCCGCGCGCATGAACTCCTCGGCCTCCTTGGCGGCGTTCTTCTCGTCCTCGACTTCCTTCAGGCGGTCCTCGATCTCCTTCACGTCGGCAGGCGCTGTAAAGGCCCTCAATCGAACGCGGGAGGCAGCCTCATCAACGAGGTCAATCGCTTTATCGGGCAGGAATCTGTCGCCTATATAGCGGGAGCTCAGGCGCACGGCGGCCTCCATGGCCTCTTCTGTAATCCGGATCTTGTGATGCGCCTCGTATTTGTCGCGCAGGCCGTGCAAAATATCCAGGGTCTCGGCCTCGCCCGGCTCGTCGACAGTCACCGGCTGGAAGCGCCGCGCCAGGGCGGCGTCCTTCTCGATGTGCTTGCGGTATTCGTCCAGCGTCGTCGCGCCTATTACCTGCATTTCCCCCCGGGCGAGGGAGGGCTTGAGGATGTTCGCCGCGTCGGTGGCGCCCTCGGCGGCGCCGGCCCCAATGATCGTGTGCAGCTCGTCTATGAACAAAATCACGTTCTTGGCCTTGTGGACTTCGTCGATGGCCGTTTTGATGCGCTCCTCGAAGTCGCCCCTGTATTTCGTCCCGGCCACCATGCCGGTCAAATCCACACTGAACACGCGCTTGCCCCGCAGCAGCTCGGGCACCTCCCCCGAGGCGATGCGCAGGGCCAGGCCCTCCGCCACGGCAGTTTTTCCCACGCCCGGTTCGCCTATGAGCACGGGGTTGTTCTTCGTGCGCCTGCATAAGATTTGCATCACCCGGGCGATTTCGGTCTCACGGCCGATCACGGGGTCGATCTCCTGGTTCGCGGCCATCTTGGTGAGATCGCGGCCGAAATTATCCAGGGTGGGCGTGGCGGTCTCCCCCACGCCCCCGGCGGGCACTTCGTCGGGCTTGCCGCCCTTCATGGCCCTATGGATGTCGTTAATCAGGTCCTGCACGGAGATATTCTGTTGCAATAACAGGCTCACCGCCGCGCTGCCGCGCTCCTGGAGCAGGGCCAGCAGCAGATGCTCGGTGCCCACCATGGGCAGTGCCCCCGAGCGCGCGATGGCCATGGCCTGCTCGAGCACGTGCTTGGTGCGCGGGGTGAAATCCGCGTTGGAGAGCACCGTGGGCGTACCCGCCATGGAGCCCGCGCGTATGGCGTCCTCGATTTTCTTTTCGCCCACCTTGCGCGCGCTGAGCACGGCGCGGGCCACGCCGTCGCCCTGGCGCAGCAGTCCCAGGAGCAGGTGCTCGCTGCCGACAAAGGTGTGCCCCAAGGCCTCGGCGGCTTCCACGGCCCTGTTCATGGCCGCGTTGGCCTTTTCGGTGAAGCCTCTGAATCTGTAATTGGACATTTAAATCCCTCCATGCTGAATGCTGAATTATGATGCTGTTTTTCCGCTCTGAAAACGCGGCTGACCGCTATACCAAGCTTTACTCTTCCCTCAAAAAACGTTTTCCCGTATTCGTATACACCGCGCCGCCAACCAGTAAAGCAATGGACGCGGCCACGCTGCCGCCAACCAGCCAGCCCAGATCGTAGTGCGCCGCGGCATTGGTGAGCAAAATACACGGAATCATCGCGATGAGCAGCCAGCCCACGAAGCGGCCCAGGGCCTTTTCGTCATATTTCTCTCTTTTAGCGGGGGACATCGTGTTGTAGCCCGCGATCAGCATCGCGCCCCTGCCGCGCAGCAGCACCAGGGCGATGGCAAGCAGCAGCAGGCATACGCCGCCGGTGATGATGCAGCCTAAAGTTTCGTTCGTCATGTCGCTTCTCCTTTCGCAGTGTCTGTAGGGGTGGCCAACAGGCCGCCCGAATTTGTAGGGGGCGGCGTCCCCGACGCACCTGGCCCCACGAACGGTCTTTTTCCCCGGGGACGTCACGGAGGCCGTCCCCTACAATGCGCGTTACAGCATAGCAATTGTCAACTGTCAACTGTCAACTGCTCCCGAATCATCTCCGCGCGCGCCCTGTCCCGCTGCCCGGCGTCCTGCACCTGCCTGGCCAGGCACAGCGTGGCGGGCTGGATGTCGGTCATCAGGGCGTTGAGCGTCTCCAGCGGGATGGGCAAAATCCCCCCCGTGACCCCCAGCCGCGCCAGGGAGAGCAGCTTGATGGCGTCGCCGCTGTCAAGGATGCGCGCGTAGCGCAGGATGCCGTAGGCCCGCCAGCACTTGTTGTCCCACTCGGGGCGCTGCAATAAGTCCGCCTGGGCGCGCCGTTCCTGCTCGGCAATCTGCAGCGTGATGGCCTGGAGGTTCTCCAGGGCCTGCCGCTCCTCTATGCCCAGCGTCACCTGGTTGCTCAGCTGGAACAGCGAGCCCTCGGCCTCGCTGCCCTCGCCGAAGGCCCCGCGTATGGTGAGCCCCAGCTTGGCGATGCTCTCGCCCAGCTGCCCCACGCGGCCCAGCGCCGCCAGGGCGGGCAGGTGCAGCAGCACGGAGGCGCGCATGGCCGTGCCGAGGTTGGTCGGGCACTGGGTGAGGTAGCCCAGGCGCTCGTCGAAGGCGTAGGTGAGCCCCCAGCCCAGGGCTGTATCGAGCTCGTCGGCCATGGCCCAGGTCTCCTCCAGGGCCAGCCCCGGGGAATACGCCTGGATGCGCAGGTGGTCCTCCTCGCAGAGCATTGCGCTCACGCGCCCGTCGCCCCGCAGCAGCAGGGCCGTGCCCGCCTCCTGCCCGGCGAATTCCGCGCTCACCAGCCGCCGCTCCGCCAGGGAGACGGCCTCCAGCTGCGGCAGGTCGGCCATTTCGATCCAGCGCACGGTCTCTATGGCCTTTTGGGCCATGGCCAGCTCCTTCGCGGCCTTGCGTATCTCCCCGCAGACCTTCTGCCTGTCCGCGGCGTCCAGCCGCGCCGGGAAGGGGACGCCGGCCAGGTTGCGCGCCAGGCGCACCCGCGTGCTGAGCACCACATCGCCCTGCGGGCCCCTTTGGGCATACCATTTGTCCCGATCAAGCATTGTCCTGCCCCCCTTCCTCCAGTGTCCGGATCTCGTCGCGCAGCGCGGCGGCCCGCTCGTAGTCCTCCTCCTGCACGGCGGAGGCTATCTGTGCGCGTAAATGCTCGATGCGGGCCTGCCGCCGCCCCCGCTCGGCCACGGCCGGGTCGGCGCCGGGGGCCTTGCCCGTGTGCCGCAGCGCCCCGTGGATGCGCTGCAGCGTCGGCTGCAGCTGCTCGGCGAAGGTCTCGTAGCACTGCGCGCAGCCCACGTGCCCGCTCTGGATGATCTCGTTCAGCGAGCTGCCGCACAGCCCGCAGCGCGCCGGGGCGGCCAGCCCCTGCAGGCTGCTGCCGAGGAACCCGCTGAACAGATCGCCCAGCTGGAACCCGAGCTCGGGCGCGGCCAGCTGCCCCGGGGTCCCCAGGAAGCCGAAGGCTTTCTGGGGCGGAAGGCCCGCCTCCCGCGCGCAGGCGGCGCAAAGGTGGAACTCCTCCGCCGCCCCGTTCACCACCCGGCGGATGTGGGTGGTGGCCTCGTTTTGCTTGCAATGTTGGCAAAGCATTATGGTTCAGCTCCTTTGACTAGGGTATGTTGAGTGGTTTTTTTGTATGCGGGGGGTGGGCTGCGTGCGGGTTGCTCGGCGCTGCAAAGCAGCGCCCTACAGGGACGCGGCCCGAGGCCGAAGATTTTTTGCAGCTGTCGCAGGTTTTTTATGGGCCTTTGGCCCAATCCCCGTAGTACCATGTCCGCGCTAATACTTGACAATTGGATAAAGGTGTTTGAGTTTAGTTCGAGCGTCTTGGGTAGAGAACTGCCAGTCGACACCGCGTTGTGTAGCGTTGCGGTTGGTATGCCAGG
>WRDW01000013.1 GCA_009779995.1 Oscillospiraceae bacterium
CTCCCCGTGCTTTGTAGTGTGCCCTTTCCCCCGCACTCATTTTAACACAAATCTCACCCGAGAGGTACAGGGCTGTTTCATCCCGTTTTGTGCCTTTCGCAGAAAGGAATGATCATTATTATGGCGAAGAGGGTTCTTGGGTTTCTACTGGCGGCGGTGATGCTGTGTGGCTTCACGTCTATCGCCGCGCAGGCAAAATCGAAGGCTGAGATAGACGCGATTTACGTTTCTCACGCTTTCTCAGGCGGCGCGGAATTTCTCACGTTTTCCTCAAGCGCGATAAATGCCGGGGCCTGCCTGATTGCGTCAAAGTCGGGGTGCGCCATTTCCGTCAGATAGTTCAGCGCCGCACAGTTCGGTGCCGTGATATAGAACCCGCCGAATTTCATTCCCCTGAAGGGCAGCGACGTGTACGTCTTGTCTGGTTCTGGATTGTTGTTGTATTCTTCGTCGCAGAGGATGGCGTGCTCAGCGGCGAGCTCCAGGTTTTCAATTGCTTTGCCGTGATTGCCGAGCCGGGCATAGAATCCGGCTGTAAAAATATATGTTTCCGCGAGCTGCCGCCTGTAAAGTCCAAAATTCCCGTCGTCAAACATGAGATGGAGCAACGCAATAAATTTTTCGTTGTTGACAATGCACTCCTGCGTTGTGTAGGGCAAGGTGCCGTCGTCAAGCCGGGCGCAGTTATATACCAGGCCTGTGCGCATCGCGCCGATCTGCTCAAATAAATTTTGACGCAACAGCTCAAAGCGTTTCGTGCCCGTGGAGATTTGCGCCAATAAATCCCTGCTGTCGGGCGCGCGCGCCGCGAGAGCGGCGGCTTTGTTCATCTCGCCGGTTTTCGCGCAGGCCCGGCAGAGCCTTTCCAGCGTGAAATGCCTACAGTTGTCGTCGGTGCATACCGCGAGGATTTTTTCGCCGAGCGCTATGATCTCTCTGTTTGCCGCGTCGCGGTCTTCCGGCGATTTTGTTTTGTCGTCGTCATGAATCTGTATATAGGTCATCAGGCCGCTCATGATTTTACAGCTGTTTGGATATTCCTTCCAGCCCGCGCGGAGGATTTCGACGGCTTTGCTTTGATTGCCGTTGCGATATTGTTCTTCCGCGTCTTTTGCTATCCTGTCGATTCGCCTGTCTTTCACGCTGATGTCGATGCCCAGGAGTATATCTGAGGTCACATCGAAGATGCTCGCGAGGACGGGTATCAGCGCTATATCCGGCAGCGTGGAGCCTATCTCCCACCTGGAAATCGCCTGCGGGGATATGCCGAGATATTCGGCGAGCTGTTCCTGCGTCATATCTTTCTGCTTGCGCAATGTTTTGATTGTCGCCCCAAAATGCTTCATATGATTTCTCCTGTTATAATTTGTTTGTATTATAACAGAGATTTTTTACTTTTTCAATGGCTTGTTGTTTGTTGCAAACGCAAACGCGGGTTGATTTTCACCCCAGCCACCCCCGCAGCTTGGCCAGAATCGCCTTCTCCTTGCGCGAGACCTGCACCTGGGTCATGCCCAGCAGCTCGGCGGTGCGGCTTTGGGTCATGGATTTGAAGTAGCGGCACTCCACCAGGCGGCGCTCGGGCTCCTCCAGGCTGTCGAGCACCTGCCGGAGGGCGATTTTGTCTGAAATGCCCTGCGCGGGGGATTCCACCGGCAGGTCCCACTCCTGCGCGCCGCCGCCGTCCCCGGCGGCGGTGAGGGACAGCACCGGCAGGCCCGCCCCCAGCAGCATGGCCGCCTCGCCGGGCTCCATGCGGGCCTCGGCGGCCAGCTCCGAGATGCTCGGCTCGCGCCCAAGGGAGGCCGCCAGTGTTTCTTGCAATCGCAGCAAGTCGCGGGCCTTCTCTTTTGTGGTGCGGCCAACTTTGACAGCGCCGCCCTCGCGGAACAGGCGCTTGATCTCGCCCAGGATCACCGGCACGGCGTAGGTGGAGAAGGCCAGGCCGCGCCCGGGGTCGAAGGCGTCGGCGGCCTTGATGAGCCCCACGCAGCCCGCCTGCACCAGGTCGTCGAACTCCGCGCCGCGCCCCGTGAGCCGCCTCGCGCAAAGGTACACCAGGCCCATGTTCTGTTCCACAAAGGCGTTTCGATTTTCTGTTGCCGGGCTTGTTGCGATCATGTCCGGCCTTTGATGCGCTTTTCCAGCGTGACGGAGGTGCCCCGCCCCGGCTGCGAGCGCACCTTGAGCGTGTCCATGAAGCTCTCCATCACCGCGAAGCCCAGGCCAGCGCGCTCCTCGCCCAGGGAGGAGTACAGCGGCTGCCGGGCCTTTTCGATGTCCGCGATGCCGCAGCCGCTGTCCTTCACCAGGATGCGCAGCAGGCCGTCGTCGTAGACCCGCGCCCACAGGGTGATTTTGCCCCGGGTATCCGGGTAGGCGTGGACAATGCAGTTGGTGACGGCCTCGCTCACGGCGGTCTTGATGTCGGTGAGCTCCTCCACGGTGGGGTCCAGCTGCGCGGCGAAGGCCGCCGCCGCCGCCCTGGCGAAGCCCTCGTTCACCGAGCGGCTCTCCAGCTCCAGCTTCATCTGGTTGATCAGGGTATGTTTCATGCGTGCGCCCTCTCTTTCTCTTTCGCTTCGTCCTTTGGGCGAAGCTTCGCCAGGCTTTGCAGCCCCGAGAGCTGCATCATTCGATATGCGACAGGGGATAGGTTGACCACCTCCATCCCGCCGCCGAAGGCGGTCAGGAGCTTGTAGCGCCCCATCACCAGCCCCACGGCGGAACTGTCCATGAAGGTCACTTCACCAAAATCCAGCGCGAGGATGGGCGGGCGCAGCCGGGCCAGGGCCTGGTCGATCTCCCCGCGCAGCCCGGCAGCGCTGTGGTGGTCGATTTCGCCGCTCAAATACGCCGTGAGGCGGCTTTTTTCGTAGTGCAGTTGCACAGGCATAAAGCAGACGCTCCTTTCTGGGATTAACATATTTATTTATAGCATGTCCGGGGCGAAAAAACGCTCGAAGTGTGCGCAAAAAGGCCCCGCATCTCGTTTGCACAAGATACGGGGCCAGGGGGTGGGGGTTGGGCCCTTACGGGCCGGAAAAAATCATGGCTTGGGCTCCAGCACGGGGCGGTCTAGCACGGGCCAGGTGGCGATCAGATAGAGGAAGCAGAGGCTCTGCGCGAGGTTCAGCGCGGCGATATAGACCGGCGGCTGCGCCGTGGCGGCCTTGCCCCCCGTGAGCGTGAGGATCAGGCCGATCAGGCTGACGGCGAGGCTCACCCCGGCCGTGAACGCGGCGAATTTCTCCGTGGTTTTGCGGCGCAGCGCCCCCAGCAGCAGCCACAGGCTGGGGGAGAAGGCCAGCACCAGCAGCGTGGCGACGGCGAGCGCGGTAATCCACACGGCCGGGGAGTCATTGCCGGGGCCCTTGCGCAGCTCGGCGGCCACGGAGGCGGCCATGCCGAAGAGCAGGCTCACGCCCAGGGCGGCGATCAGCGCCAGGCGGCGCAGCTTATTTTCTGTGGGCAATATGTTGCCCGTGGGCTCAGGGTTTTCCATGGGCAAGCTATTGCCATAGTGCGTTTTATTGCCCATGGGGAACAGGCACAGCAGGTACACGCACAGCCCCGCGGCCTGGCCTATGCCCCACAGCGCGAGCCACAGCATGCCGCGGCTCGCCGGGGCACGCGTGCCCAGCGCCTGCCAGAGCGAATCGGCGCTCAGCAGCAGCGCGCCGAGCACCGCCGCCGCCAGGGAGCGCCCGCGATGCTCGCCACGGGGCGGCTCCACGTAGCGCACCGGCTTCTGCTGCGCCCTGGCCCGCCTGGATCTGCCGGGCTTGCCGGGGGCGGCGCTTTGCGCGTCACGTTCGGCCTGTACGCGCGCGCGCTCCACCAGTTCGGGCGGCATCCAGGCGAGCAGGTCGTCGTGAGGGGAGGGGGGTATTTCTTTGTCATCCAAAAGATAACTCCTTCAAAGGCTCCCCCTTGGGGGAGCTGCCGCGAAGCGGCTGAGGGGGAGATGTAACCTTACATCTTCGCGTACTTATCGAGATGCTTGATCCCGTGCAATGCCGCGTTGAATTTCACGCCCCAGCGCATGGGGGCGGGCTCCAGCCTGCGGGCCACGCGCTTTAGCTCGTTCGGGATGTCGATGTGCTGCGGGCACTTCTTCGCGCAGGCCCCGCAGTTCACGCAGTGGCGCGCGCTGGAGCTGTCCTTCCCCAGGGCAATGTTCATGCCTGTGGTGTACTGCGCGAAGCCCGTGAACATATCCACGGCGTAGCTGGCGTTGTAGGCCGCGAAGCCCCCCGGGATATTGACGTTCTTCGGGCAGGGCATACAGTAGTTGCAGCCCGTGCAGGGGATTTTATACGCTTCGCGTAATATTTCCACGAGCTTGGGATAGGTGGCACGCTCTTCGTCGCTTAGGCAGCCGGGCAGGGCCGCCTCCGCCGTGGCGATGTTGTCGTCCAGCTGGTCCATGGCGTCCATGCCGGAGAGCACGCAGGTCACCTCCGGCTGGTCCCACAGCCAGCGCAGCGCCCAGGCGGCGTGGCTGCGGTTTGGATCAATCCTGTTGAGCAGGGCGGCAGCCTTCTTGGGCAGGCCCGTGGCCAGGCGGCCGCCCAGCAGGGGCTCCATCACGATCACCGGCAGGCCCATGGCGGCGGCCTTTTTCAGCCCGGCCACGCCCGCCTGGTAGTTCTCGTCCGAGTAGTTGTACTGTATCTGCGCGAACTCCCAGGGGTAGGCGTCCAGCAGCCGCTCGAAGTCCACCCGGCTGCCGTGGAAGGAGAAGCCGATGCGCCGGATGCGCCCGGCGGCCTTCTGCTTGGCGATCCAGTCCTCGGCCCCCAGGGCGCACAGGCGCTCCCAGTTGGCCAGGGCGGTCAGGCCGTGGATGAGGTAGTAGTCGATGTGGTCGGTCCCCAGGCGCTCCAGCGAGGTGTCGAACAGCTTGTCGAAGTCTTCATAAGACTTCACCATGAAAATCGGCAGCTTCGTGGCGATGTTCATCTTCTCCCGCAGGCCGGGGCGCAGCCTGAAGACGTCCCCCAGGGCTGTCTCGCTGCCGCCGTAGATGTAGGCGGTGTCGAAGTAGTTCACCCCGCGCTCCACGGCGCTTTGGAGCATCGCGGCGGTCTTGTCCAGGTCCACCTGCCCCGGGCGGCTCCTGGGCAGGCGCATACAGCCGAAGCCCAGCGCGGAGAGCTCTGTGTTCGATTTTTTGTCGGTACGATATTGCATGGTTGTCCTCCCTCTTTATATACTGAAACAAGTATATATCTTTTTTTTGGAAAAAGCAAGAGTATAAACAAAAATCCTGAAACGCCGAGAAAAATGCTAAAAAAAACAGGGAGCCCACGGGCCCCCTGTTTTTTCCTGGCGTCAAAACAGCCAGCGGAAGAAGATGCTCCCAATCAGCGGGATGATGACGATGTTGATCAGCGTCGTGACGGCCATGACCAGTGCTACCATGTTTTGCTTCCCCTTTCGTGTTAGTAAGCGGAATGCCCGCTTCCATGGGCATTGTAGCATGCGCGGACGCCGCTTTGCAATGCCAACGGGGGGTGCAAACGTCGCGAAATGGACAGTTGGATAACCGATTGTCCATTTTTGGGATTGCCAAACGAAAAAGGCTGTGCTATAATATACACACTGTATATTTGCAAACAGGGTGAAAGGGGGATTCCTCATGCGCAGGGACATGCGCGCGAGCCGCAAGACGCAGTACACCCGGCAGGCGCTGGAGGACGGCCTGATCGAGCTGATGCGCGCCAAGCCCTTCGAGAAGATCACCGTGACGGAGCTTTGCGCCCACACCGACATCAACCGCTCCACGTTCTACATGCACTACGAGGACATCTACGCGCTGCTGTGCTCCATAGAGGAGGGGGTGCTGGAGTGGCAGCGCCGTGGGACCGACGACCTGGACGGCAAGCTGCTGGAGGGCCGGGAATCCACGATTCGTTCGCTGGAGCTCCTGTTCGCGTACTTTGTGGAGAACGGCAAATATTTACAGGTGCTCATGAGCGAGCACGGGGACATCTATTTCCAGAGGCGCTTCTTTGAGGCCGCCTACCGCATGAGCAACCCCGCGGGCGCGCGCAACCCCCGAAAAATCCCCCTCACGGATGACCCGGCCTACGTGTTCCTGGTCAGCGGCGGGGTGGGGCTGATCCAATACTGGCTGAAGAACGGGCTGAAGGAATCCCCGCGGGAGATCGCGGAGATCATCTACGACATGGGCCTGCCGATCAGGAAATAACGCTTTCTCGTCAAAAATCCACTTTCTCAGATAGAGCGCTGCGCAGCGCATCGAGAGATACTCTTTTATGGTTGACGAATGAAGGCGCTCCATATGTTTTGGCGAGACGCGGCTTTTTGAATATCGCTACAACGGGGTATGCCTTCTTTGTGATATTTCGTATGTCCTCTTTCAGCGCCGTATTGGGAACATAGAGTCTTTGGGTTTTTATAAAACCCAGCACAGAGCGGACAGTTCCCGCCAACACATCGGTTTGCAGGTTCATTCTGCTACCGTCGTATTCGCCGATTATACACGCCTTGTTGTGAAACTGCATCAATTCCGCCAGAATACTCAGCTTTTGCTCCGTTGTCTGGTCTTGCTTCATTCTGAACGCGGACGGTTTCAGCGCGTTGCGCAGAGCACGATAGTAGAATTCGCCGGGATTCAGATTGCAGTCTACACCCGTTAGGTGCATAAAATTGTGCCGGTTAAATTCCGCTTCGCAGGAGCAAAGCGTTCCATTTTCTTCCGATACAAACAGGATGCTCGTTTCCGCCAGGTTTGCCTCATATAGCTGTGCGCACCTGCGTATTATCGGCACAGCTTGCTTCGCCGTCATCATCTTGCCATTTGACCTTTCAAAATTTTAAAGGGAAGCGCAGGGCCCGCAAGCCAAGGCACTTCCCTTTATGGTTGATTTTTGGCTGTCCGCCAGCCACCGGCACCCGAAGTCCGGCAAGTCTTTCGGGTTTTTGGCTACCCGCCAGCCACCGGCACCCGAAGTCCGGCAAGTCTATCGGATTTTTAAGGTGTCAACCCACCCGCAGCTTGCGCTGCACTTATAGTATATGCGATATTTCTCGTTTTGTCAAGCACTTTTTTGTCTCCTCTCCTCTGCCATAGCGACGCTTTCCGGGAATCTGTCCGCTACCCGACGCATTTTAAAAAAGTGACGCATTTGCGTCACTTTTTTAAATACTGAGCTTGCAAAAGGCAGCCCGTGTGCGGTATACTGCCCTTGAAAACGAGACTGGCTCGTTTATCTTGATTCAGGGAGGTCTTCACCATGAAACGCGCACTGGCAATATTCCTGGCGGCGCTCATGCTCCTGGGCGTATTCGCGATCTGCGCCGGCGCGGCCGGCGAGCCGGCGCTGCCGCCTGCCCCGTCCGGCCTGGCGCAGCAGATCATGAACTGGCTGCTCTACCTGCCGAACCTGATTGCCCCCGGCTGGGCCGACGAGGCCGCCGAATACCTGGTCTTCTTCAGCGGCGTAGTTCCGCCGCCCTTCAACTGGCTGATCATCTGGTTCCTGCGGGCTCTGTAGCGGCGCGGACCGCCAACTTCAACGAAAGGAGATTTCGAATCATGTTGTCCTTCCTCCCCATCGTCGGGCCGGTTTTCTGGCTCCTGAAGGTCATCTTCGGCGCGCTGTCCCTCGTGCCCATCGTCGGGCCGTTCTTCGCCCTGCTCGCGCTGGTGCTGTGAGCAGGCGCTAATACTATTCCCGCTCTGATAGAGCGCACTGCTCTTTTAGAACGGGAATAGTATAAGTATCAATCATGGCTTTCGTAGAGAGCAAAACCCAAGCCCCCCCTCTTTAGGGAGGGGGGCGGCCCGTTAGGGCCGGGGGCCCCTACACAAACTCCCGCTTCACCTTTGGGTTCAGCTGCTCTATGGCCTCCTCCCGGGTGATTTTCCCGGCGTTGCAGTCGCTCATCGCCTGCACGTCCCGGTTGGACAGCCGGTAGAAATACAGGAACACCGTGCTGAGGATGAATCCGATGACGGGGATGAGCGCATAAGTGACCCACAGCCCCTGTATGGCCTGGGGCGTCTGCAGCGGCCCCTGCAGGGCATCCAGGGCGACGAGCTCCTCGAAGTTCTCCGCCACGACCTCCTTCCATCCGTACAGGCCTAAGACGAACATGCCCAGCGCCGTGGATACCGAGCCGGTGAGCTTGGCCGAGAAGGTCTGCAGCGAGAAGGTGATGCCGCGCGCGTCAATGCCCGTTTTGAACTTGCCGTATTCCGCGCAGTCGGGCGTGAACATGAACACCAAAAACGCGCGTATCCCGATGGGGATGCCCCGCAGCATGTTGAGCCCGACGAAAAGATATATGTTTGAGTAACCCACCATGTAAATCAGCAGGCCCAGCGCCGCGGCGGCCGCGCTGCACCAGAAGAACAGCTTGTTTTTATCCACCAGCTTGAGCAGGCGCGGCGCGAAGAGGGCCAGGATGGCCACGGGGAGATAGGTGAGCACCAGGAGGATGACGCTGAACATCTCGTTGCCGAAGAGGTAGTAGGAGACGAACAGGTTCATGATCTCGCCGGTGCCCAGGCAGTGGCACACCAGGTAGGAGCCGAAGAATATGAACAGATACTTGTTGGAGACCAGGTAACGGGCCATCTCGCGCAGGCCGAACTCCTGCGCCTGGTCGGTGGCGCTGTAGTTGCGCTCCTTCCCGCGCAGGCAGATGGGAAGCATGGCGGCCAGCGCCATCACGGAGAAGATGCCGCCCACGGAGGAGAAGCTCATACCCACCTCGCGGCTGACCAGGTAGGCCCCCAGCAGCGCCGGGAAGCCCGACCCGAGCGCCGAATAGATGCTCGAGTGGGACATGATCGTGTTGCGCTCGTGCAGGCTGCTGGTCATGGTGGTCACCATGCCGTAGATGGGCGCGTCGCACAGGGTATAGAAGGATTCCCACAGCACGTAGGCCGCGGCGAACCAGAAGAGCTTGGCGTTCTCGCCGATGGAGCCCGGCACGGCGTACATGATGAAGGTGAATAGGGGGATAAAAACAACCGAGACGCGCACCCAGGGCAGGAATTTCACCTGCTTCTTGAACTTGATCTTGTCCATCAGGCCGCCGAACAGCACGTCGTTCACCGCGTCCCACACCTTGACGATCAGCATGATCGCCGCGCTCTTCATCGGCGGGATGCCGCACATGAGCATGTAGGTGACCATGAAGGTCGTCACGAAGGTGTAGATGATATTCTGCCCGAACATGTAGAAGCCGTAGTCCCGCCGCTCGCCCCTGGTGGTCATCCACTCCTCCGGCTGGGGTTTTCGCAGCTTCTCTTGCAATTTTGTCATGAAAATCACTCCTCCCGTTGTGTCGTGCCGTTTCACAATCACACTATAGCACAGATCGGTGCGCTTAGCAAGTGTTTTCCGCCTGGCGGGGGGGGTTTTTTGCCGGACGCCCCCAGTGTCGGCGCGCCATTCCCCCTCGCGTGGACCCCCCCCGGCGCTAACGGCTCCAGCGGAGCCGCGCGCCTCCCCCCTCGCCTGCGAGGGGGGAGGTTCAGCGTCCCACAGGGACGTTGAATCGGGGGTGGCCACGCGAGGGGGTGGCCGGCCGCTTTACGCCCTCCCAAAAAAAATAAAAAAAGGCATTGAGATTTCCCCCTCCGCGTGGTATAATGCATATGTATGGAGCCATCGAAAGGAGCCGCCATGGAGCAGCGCAGCCCGAAGGACGTGAAACAGGACGGCGGCATCGTGATCTCCGAGGAGGTGCTCGCCTCCATCGCCGCCACCGCCGCGCGGGGGGTGGAGGGCGTGGCAAGCCTCGTTCCCCGCGCGCCGCGGATTGTACCCCGCGCGCCGCGGATTATCCCCCGCGCGCCGCGGATTATCCCCAGCGCGCCGCGGACTGTGCCGCGCCCGTCCGGCCTGGCGCGGCTGCTGCGCAGGCAGGGGGACCTGCGCTATGTCCGGCTCACGCAGGGCGGCGGCGAGCTCACCCTGGAGCTGACGCTGCTTGTGCGCACCGGCGTGAACATAGCGGCCCTGGCCTGCGACGTGCAGCGCGCGGTGAAGGCCGCCCTGCAGGACATGACCGGCAAAACCGTGGCCCGCGTGAATTTGAAGATCGCGGGCTCGGAAAACTAATGCTGAATGCTGAATGCTGAATGCTTAATGCTTAATGAATTGATGCAGAGCGACTGCGCGATATGACAATTCAGCATTAAGCATTAAGAATTAAGCATTGGAGGAAGTATGCCAGACCCTCGCCGCGCCTCCCGCGAAAAAGCCTTCGCCCTGCTCTTCGAGCTCTCCTTCCAGCCGGGCGAGAGCATCGCGTCCCTACTCGAGCACGCCGTCGAGGGGGGCTGTCCGCCCGCAGCGGACAATGACGCCCCGGCGGACAGCCTCGCCCTGCGTTTAGCTGAAACAGCCGCCGCCCACCTGGAAGGGCTCGACGAGATCATCGCGGGGCGTCTAAAGGGCTGGAAGCTGAATAGAATATCCAGGGTATCCCACGCGCTGCTGCGCCTGGCCGTGTGCGAGATGCTCTGGTTCGACGGCATCCCCGTGGGCGCGAGCATCAACGAGGCCGTGGAGCTGGCGAAAATTTACGGCGACGCCGACGCGCCGAAATTCATCAACGGGGTGCTGGGGAGTATCGCGCGGGAAATGGATGGGTAGGGGACGGCGTCCCCGACGTCCCCGGTCCACAAAATACGGCGCTTGGATAAATTGAGGGTTATGCTTGGGGCGTCGGGGACGCCGCCCCCTACAATTGAAGCGAGAAAAGGTGAACCATGCTGACACTCGGCATCGATACCAGCAACTACACCACCAGCGCGGCCTTCTGCGACGGCGGGCGCGTTTTGCATGAGCGGCGGCCCCTGCCCGTCAAGCCCGGCGCGCTGGGCCTGCGGCAGAGCGACGCGCTGTTCCATCATACGCTCCAGCTTCCGGCGCTCCTGGAGGCGCTTTTTTCGCAGCTGAAACCGAACCAAAGCCTTTCGGCCATAGGCGTGAGCGACAAGCCCCGCAGCGTGGAGAGCTCCTACATGCCCTGCTTCCTGCCGGGCGTATGCGTCGCGCAGAGCCTCGCCGCCGCGCTTGGAATCCCCCTGTTCAAATTCAGCCACCAGCAGGGACACCTGGCCGCCGCGCTGATCTCCGCCGGGCGCGCGGAGCTGCTCGAGGGCGGGTTCATCGCCTTTCATGTGTCCGGCGGCACGACAGAATGTTTACATGTCAAACCCGGCCTGGAGGCCGAAATTCTCGGCGGCTCGGGGGACCTCAAGGCGGGCCAGCTGGTGGACCGCGTGGGCGTACTGCTCGGCTACCCCTTCCCCGCCGGCCCCGCCATGGACGCCCTGGCAATGGAGGGGCAGATCATCAAGGGCATCAAGCCCTCGGTCAACGGCATGACGTGCAGCTTCTCCGGCCTGGAAAACAAGCTCGGGCAGATGTATTCGCGCGGGGTGAGCAAGAACGACGTCGCGCTCTACTGCCTGGTTTCAATTGCAGTCAACCTGGAGGCCCTGGCCCAGGGCGCGCTGGCGCGCTGCGGCGAATTGCCCCTGCTCTTCACCGGCGGGGTGTGCTGCAGCCAGGTGATCCGCCGCCTGCTCGGCGGGCGCTTCCCCGAGGCCCTTTTCGCCGACCCCGAATTCTCGGGCGACAACGCCGCGGGCGTGGCCATGCTGGCGGGGGTGGGCATGGGGATGGAGGTCAGTGTCAAATCATGAAAGGAATCCCTCCCATGGACATAACCCTCCCCACTCCATCCGGCGGCAAATTCAGCCTGGTCGCCCGGGCCGTGATACTGCGCGAAGGCCGCATCCTCATGGTGAAGGAGTTGCTGGGGCGGTACTACTACCCCGTGGGCGGCCGCGTGCAATTCGGCGAAACCGCCGCGCAGGCCGCCGAGCGCGAAGCTTTTGAGGAGACCGGCGCGGCCTTTGAGGCACAGCGCCTGCTGTTTGTGCACGAGAATTTTTTTGATCAGTACCACGAGATGAGCCTTGTCTATCTCATGAAGCCCGGCGACGCCCCGGTGCGCGAACTGACCGACGAGGGCGAGGCCCTGGAATGGCTGCCGGTGGACCGTCTGGGCGAATACAAAATATTTCCCGAATTTTTCCCGGCGCAGCTGCCGAACCTCTCTATGGAAGTCAAACACTTCGTCACAGAGGAATAACATGCTAACCTCCCAGCCCCTCACCGTCACCCAGCTCAACAAATATGTCAAATTCCTCCTTGAGGAAGCCGACGCCCTGCGGGGCCTCTGCGTCGCGGGGGAGATTTCTAATTTCAAGAACCACTACAGCGGGCACTGGTATTTTACATTGAAGGACGCCGGGGCGGCTGTGCCTGCCGTGATGTTCCGGGAGTCCAACCGAAGGCTCGGCTTTATCCCCCAAGATGGAATGCACGTGATTATTCGCGGCAGGGCTTCATTGTATGAGAGAGACGGAAAGTTCCAGCTCTATGCCGACGACATGCAGCCCGACGGCCTGGGCGCGCTCTACCTCGCCTACGAGCAGCTCAAGGAGCGCCTTGCCGCCGAGGGCCTGTTCGACCCCGCGCGCAAGCGTCCCCTGCCCTTCTTCCCGGCCCGCGTGGGCGTGATCACTTCGGGCACAGGGGCCGCTGTGCAGGATATTTTGAAGATACTCGCCCGGCGCTGCCCCGCCAGCGAGGCGGTGCTCTGCCCGGTGGCGGTGCAGGGCGCGGGCGCGGCGGCGCAGATCGCCAGTGCCATCGCCCTGTTCAACGAGCAGCAAGCCGCCGACGTGCTGATCGTAGGCCGGGGCGGCGGCTCCCTGGAAGACCTGTGGGCCTTCAACGAGGAGATTACCGTCCGGGCCGTGGCGGCCTCGCGTATCCCGGTGATCTCCGCCGTGGGCCACGAGACCGACGTCACCATCTGCGATTTCGCCGCCGACCTGCGCGCACCGACGCCCTCGGCGGCGGCAGAACTTGCCGTGCCGGACCTGGCCGATCTCCTGGGCGGGCTGTACTCCCTGCGCTCCCGCATAGAGCAGTCCATGCTGCACGACATGCAGTCGCGCCGGTTCGCGCTGGAAAACCTGCTCTCCCGGCGCGTCCTGCGCCGCCCGGAGGAGCTGGCCTGGGCCTCGCGCCTGCGCCTGGACTACGCCTCCCAGCGCCTGCGCGACGCCATGAAGGCCCGCCTCATCGCCGAAGACGCCCGCCTCTCCCGCGCCGCCGCCCGGCTGGATGCCATGAGCCCCCTGGCCGTGCTGGCCCGCGGCTACGCCATCGCCATGAAGGGCGGGCATCCCGTGACCTCCGCCCGCGAGCTCGACCCCGGCGACAAGCTGCGCCTCACCCTGGGGGAGGGCGAATGCCATGTGATCGTGTGGGAGGCCTAATGTGCAGTTAGTAGGACGGATTGATTTGGACAGATTTCGCACGTTTTTCCCAGATATAACTGCTGCTGAGGTGATAATCACCGATGAACGCAATTGTGGGATATTGGCGATGTAAAGTGGTGCCAATACGAGCGAACAAAGAAAATCCTTGACAAACGCGCATAATTCGGCTATAATAAAGCTACGATAAGGTATGGGCGGTTGAGGTGGTAATTTTCGCGGCGACCACACGCCGATGGTATGACAGGGGCTTCGGCCCTGAGAGATGCAGGAGCGGCCGCGCCTGCCAACCGCCCGCCTTCCGCCCGCCTTTTCGATTATTTATGCACCCCCCATCGGGTGCTTTTTTTATCCCTTGATTTTTGAATAAACCCATGGTATAATATTCATATCGAATGAAAAGAGGGCCGCAGCAAATGAAGGAAAAACCCTTCGACTACGAACAATCCTTCCGCCGCCTGGAGGAGCTCGCCGCCCTGCTCGAGGAGGGCAGCCTGCCGCTGGAGCAGAGCCTCAAGCTCTTCGAGGAGGGGGCGGGCCTGGCCGCCGCGCTGCAAAAGAGCCTCGCCGCCGCAGAGCAGCGCCTGACCACGCTGCGCCTGCCCGAGGAGGCAATCTCCTCCGGGGGAGGAGATCTCGATGACTGACGCCGCAACGAAATTACGCGAATACGCGGGCACATTCGAGGCCGCCCTGCCGGCGTATCTCCCCGGCGGGAGCCTTCCCGTGGAGCAGGCCATGCGCTATGCCATGGAGGCGGGCGGCAAGCGCATCCGCCCGGCCCTGGTGCTGGCCTTCTGCGAGCTCTTCGGCGGCGATGTTGAGAAAGCCATGCCCCTGGCCGCCGCCATTGAGATGGTGCATTGCTACTCGCTCATTCACGACGACCTCCCCTGCATGGACGACGACGACTTCCGCCGGGGCAAGTCCAGCTGCCACAAGCAGTTCGGCGAGGCGTTCGCGCTGCTGGCTGGGGATGCGCTGCTGACCCAAGCATTCTGGGTGGCAAACAACGTCGATGGGGCCGTCACAATACTGGCCCAACTCGCTGGTATTTACGGCATGATTGAAGGCCAGCAGCTGGATTTGCTTTGGGAAAACAAGATCGTCTACCTAAGCGACTTAATTTTTATGAACCAAAAAAAGACCGGCGCACTGTTCTGCGCGGCCTGTCGGTTGGGTTGCCTTGCCGCAGGATTTCACAATCATGATGATCACGACCCCGAACGGGATGCGGCTGAAGAATACACCGGGGCCCTCAGCGTGCTCTTACAGCTCACAGACGACATCCTGGACGTCACCGGCAATCAAGAAACCCTCGGCAAAACCACAGGCAAAGACCAGGCCAGCGGCAAAAGCACCTGGGTGTCCCTCCTGGGTCTGGAAAGTGCGCAGGCCGAGGCCCAATACTACGCCGAACAGGCCCGCAAGGCCATCGCGCCCTACGCCGGGGAGGGGCACTTCCTATATGAACTGCCGGAATGGCTGGTAAGCCGCAGGCATTGACCACCCGCTTGCGCCTAATCCCCAATTCCCCTCCTAGGAGGGGTGCCTCCGCAGAGGCGGGGTGGTCTCGCGGAGCGGCGTTCCCCGTGCGGCCGCACCACCTAAACACAACAAAAGGACACCAAATGCCAACAATCCTACCCACCATAACCTCCCCCGCGGCCCTGCGCGCCCTGCCCCCCCAAGACCTACCCAAGCTCGCCGAGGAAATCAGGGAGGTCTTGATCGAAACGGTCTCCCGCACAGGGGGGCACCTGGCCTCGAACCTGGGCGTGGTGGAGCTCACGCTTGCGCTGCACCTGTGCTTCGATTCCCCGCGCGACGCCCTGGTGTGGGACGTGAGCCACCAGAGCTACACCCACAAGCTGCTCACCGGGCGCTATGGGGACTTTTCTTCTCTCAGGCAGTCCGGCGGCCTTTCTGGATTTACATCGCCAACGGAGAGCGAGCACGATTTATTCATCGCGGGCCACGCCAGCACCGGCGTGTCGTCCGCCTTGGGCCTTGCCGAGGCCAAGCGCCTGATGGATGATCAAAGCTTCAGCGTTGCGATATTGGGCGACGGCGCGCTCACCGGCGGCATGGTGTACGAGGCCCTCAACAACGCCGGGCGTCAGCGTGGCGCGGGCCGGGAGGGCGTCAAGCTCGTCGTCGTGCTCAACGACAACGGGATGAGCATCTCCCGCAACGTGGGCGGCTTTTCGCGCTACCTGGCCCGGGTGGTGCGCGCGCGCCCGGCATATAGGCAGGCAAAACGCCGCGTGGAGCGCGCCCTGCGGCACATCCCCTATTTCGGGAATTCCCTGGCCGTGTTCGTCGGCGGCGTGAAGGACCTGGTCAAGCGGGTGCTCGCGGGCACCACGGTCTTCGAGGAGCTGGGACTGGACTACATCGGCCCGGTGGACGGCCACGACCTCCCCCTGCTGCGCGCCGCCCTGGAGAGCGCCAAGCTCAGCCCTCGGCCTGCCCTGGTGCACGTGCGCACCGTGAAGGGCCGCGGCCTGCCCGCCGCCGAGGCCGCCCCCGAGCTCTACCACGGCATCGCCAGGTTCGACATCGAGTCCGGGGAGCCCATCGTGCCCTCCGGCAGTACCTACACGGACGTCTTCGCCGAGGAATTGTGCGCCCTGGCCGACGAAAACCCGGAAATCTGCGCCGTCACCGCCGCCATGGCCATGGGCACGGGGCTCGATCTCTTCGCCGCCGCCCACCCCAGGCGCTTCTTCGATGTCGGCATCGCCGAGGCCCACGCCGTCACCTTCGCGGCGGGCATGGCAAAGCAGGGCCTGCGGTCCGTGGCGGCCATCTACGCCACATTTTTGCAGCGCGCGTTCGACCAGCTGCTCCACGACGCCGCCCTGCAGGGGCTGCCGCTGACCGTCGCCGTGGACCGCGCGGGCTTCGTCGGGGCCGACGGCGCCACCCACCACGGCCTCTACGACGTCGCCTTCTGCGCGGCCATCCCAAACTGCACCGTCTGGAGCCCCGCCACGGCGGATGATTTGCGCATTGCACTGCGCCACGCCTTGGCCTGTAAGACTTTGCAGCTAGTTAGATTCCCCCGGGATGTCCTGCGCGAGCCCCCGCCCGGCCTCCCCCTGCTGCATTCCAGCGAGACCTTCGACATCTATGGCGAAACCGACGCGCAGCGCGCTATCGTCACATACGGCCGCCTCTTCTTCGAGGCCTGCCAAGTCCCGAACGCAAAAATTTTAAAACTCAAGCGCGTGCAACCCCTTGATGCGCAAGCGATTGAGGCCGCCCTCCCCTGCGCGCGCATCGATTTCTACGAGGAGGGCATCCGCACGGGAGGCGCGGGCGAGCGCTTCGGCCTTGCCCTGCTGGAGCGCCGCTGGCCGGGCCAATTCACCCTAACGGCAGTGGATGGCTTCGCCCGCCACGCCACGGTGGAGGCGCTGCTGGCGGAGTTTGGGCTGGACGCGAAATCAATGGACACCCCCCCGGCAGCGACCCCTTCGGGAGTCGCCGCCTCCCCCCTCTAAAGAGGGGGGCCATGGGTGTGTTTCCCCATCATTTGCCAAGGGCCATAGAAGAAATCGACAAAAGAGCACATAATTCCCATAGTTATAGAAGAAACAACGAAAAGAGCACAAAAAGCCCCCTCTTTAGAGGGGGGAGGCGGCGACTCCCGAAGGGTTCGCTGCCGGGGGGGTGTCCGCCCCCGCGAAGGAGGCAAGCCGACATGCAAGACCGCGACACCCGCTTAACCCCACGTGCGCGGGAGATGCGCACAAACGCGACAAAGCAGGAAAATCACCTGTGGTACGATTACCTGCGCGGGTATCCCATTCGATTTTTCCGGCAGTTCATCATCGGGGAGTATATCACCGATTTTTGTTGCCGCAGAGCGAAATTGGTTATCGAGCTTGACGGCGGCTATCACTTGAACCGGAGAGAATATGACGAAGAACGCGACGCCTGTCTGCGTGGACGAGGATTTGAGGTATTGCGTTTTGCAAATGAGGATGTAGGCTATGAATTTGAGCGCGTTTGCCGTACCATAGATGAGGCGGTTACGAGGAGGGGCTTCAAGCCCCCCTCTTTAGAGGGGGGTGGCCCGAAGGGCCGGGGGATGTCCCATGCGCCTTGACCAAGCCCTTGTATATCGCGGCTTGCTGCCCTCCCGGGCGCGCGCCAAGGCGGCTGTTCTGGCGGGCGAGGTCACTGTAAACGGCATCGAAACGCGCAAGCCAAGCTTAGATGCCGGCGAAAATGACAGCATCGAATTGCGCGAGATTCACGGCTATGTGGGGCGCGGCTATCTCAAGCTGCGCAAGGCTTTCGAGGTTTTCGGCATCGATGTAACCGGCAAAATTTGCATGGACATCGGGGCCTCCACCGGGGGCTTCACCCAGCTGCTGCTGGAGCGCGGCGCGGCGCGGGTCTACGCCATCGACGTGGGCACAGGCCAGTTGGCTGCATGTTTGCGGGGCGATCCGAGGGTCGTGTGCCTTGAAAAAACGGACTTTCGGGCCGTCACGCCCGCGCAAATCGGGCCCTGCGCGTTCGCCTGCGTGGACGTTTCCTTCATCTCGCTGCGGCTGATATTTCCAAATCTTATTTCACTATTAGAAAATAACGGCCAGTGCGTCTGTCTTTTGAAACCGCAGTTCGAGACCGGCAGCCCGGTGAAGCACGGCGTTGTGAAAAGCAAAAAAGAGCACGTCCGGGTGATCGGAGAGGTCGTTCAGTCAGCGCGGCAGGAAGGAATATCCTGGATTAATATGACATATTCGCCCCTCTTAGGAGGCGACGGAAATATAGAATTCTTGCTGTACTTATCGAAAAACGATAATTGTCAAAATCTGCACTTATCGATAAACGATACGGTATATTCTGCCTGGGAGGATCTGAAATCGTGAAGCGTCTGTCCCTCATCGTGAACGAAAGCAAGCCCGGCGCGCCGGAGCTCGCCGATGAAATCAGGAAAATACTGGAGGGTGCGGGGCTCGAAACCGCGCCGCCGGAGAGCCTCCAAAGCTGCGGCGCCTTGATCGCCGTGGGGGGCGACGGCACGATCCTCACCGCCGCGCGCATGGCGCTGCCGTGGCGTTTGCCGGTGCTGGGGGTCAACGCGGGGCGGCTGGGCTTCCTGGCCGGGCTGGAGCGCCACGAGCTGCACCTGCTGCCGCGCCTGGCCTCCGGGGATTTTTCATTGGACAGGAGGATGCTGCTGGAGGTGCAGATAAGCGATGGCGAAAGCCTTATATATAAGGGATATTGCCTCAACGACGCGGTAATTTCGCGCTTCGGCACGCCGCGCCTGGCGGAGATTTCGGTGGACTGCGGCGGCGGCCACGCGCTGAAATTCATGGGCGACGGCGTGATTTTCGCCACGCCTACGGGCTCCACGGCATACAATTTTTCCGCGGGCGGCCCGGTGGTAGAGCCCAGCTTCGAGAGCGTGCTGCTCACGCCGGTGTGCAACCACCTGCTGTTCACGCGCTCGGTCGTATTTTCAGCGCAGACTGTGTTCTCAGTTGACATCACCCGCGAGGGCCTGGCCCTGGCCACCGACGCCGAGCCGCCGGTCTCCCTGCTGCCCGGCCAGCGGGTGCTTGTGAAAAGGGCCGAACCGGAGGCGCTGTTTTTTCGCTTAAAAACAGAGCATTTCTTGGATGTGCTGGGAATGAAGATGGGAACTTAATCTATCCGAAAGGCTTGACACATATGAAAAACCGACGGCAGCAATTGATTTTGCAGGCGGTGGAAAAGGGCGAGGTCTCCACGCAGGAGCAGATCATCGAATACCTGCGCGCCCACGGGGAGGCGGCCGCCCAGGCCACTGTCTCCCGGGACGTGAAGGTGCTCGGGCTGCGCAAGAGCGCCGGGCCAGGCGGGCGCACGAGCTACGAATTGCCTCCAAGCAGCGCTGAATCCGCGCGAAGGCGCACGGTGCTGGGCAGCTCCATCCTCTCGGTGGAGGGCGCGGGGAATATCGCCTGCGTGCGCTGCAGCCCCGGCATGGCGCAGGGCGTGTGCGCGTTCCTGGACGCCATGCCCCCCGAGGGCGTGATCGGCAGCCTGGCGGGGGACGACTCGATCTTCCTGCTGTGCCGGGGGGAGGCGGAGATGCGCGCGGTGGTGGAGGTTGTGCTGGGGTTTGCGGGGGAGTAGGCTTTTCTGTGCTATGCTGA
Organism: Oscillospiraceae bacterium; assembly: GCA_009779995.1. Classification (GTDB taxonomy): domain Bacteria; phylum Bacillota; class Clostridia; order Oscillospirales; family Acutalibacteraceae; genus WRMQ01. Next base: position 19,516 of record WRDW01000013.1, read on the forward strand.
TGGCTGTAGGGGTGGCATTCTTGCCACCCGGGCGGCAAGAATGCCGCCCCTACAGCGGGTGCGCATCGCGCAGCGGCGTCCCTCGTGCGGCTTTGACAAGACAATCGGAATATCACCTATCACCTGTTTTGGCTATACATAAGGAGCACACCATGCTGCAGAGCCTGACCATCGAAAATATCGCCGTAATCAGGCACGCCCGGCTGGAGGACATCCCCTCCGGCTTTGTGGTGATGACCGGCGAGACCGGCGCGGGGAAATCCATCGTGATCGACGCCATCAACGCCGTGCTGGGCGAGCGCACCAGCCGCGACCTCATACGCACCGGGGCCGACAGCGCCCGGGTGACCGCCTTGTTTACCGAAACGAGTGTCGCTTCGCTGCTGGAAAGCCTGGATCTGCCTGTTGCCGAGGACGGGGATCTGATCCTCAGCCGGGCGATTTCGCTCTCCGGCAAGAACAGCTGCCGCGTGAACGGCGTGCCTGTCACTGTCGCCACGCTGCGCCAATTGGGCGGCGCGCTGGTGAACATACACGGGCAGCACGACAGCCAGGCACTGCTTGATCCATCCAGACATGTCGGGTTTATTGACGCCATGGCGGAAAACGCCGGGCTGCGCGGGGAGTACCGGGAGGCTTATCTGGCGCTGCGGGCACTGCAGAAAGAGCAGGCCTCCCTGCAAATGGACGAAAACGAAAAAGCCAGAAGGCTTGACATGCTGCGGCATCAGATCAATGAGCTGGAGCAGGCGGAGATCGTGCCCGGCGAACGCGCCGCGCTGCTGGAAAAACAGGCGCTCATACGCAACAGCGAGAAGATTCTGGAGGCGCTGCAAGCCGCCGGGGACGCCCTTGCGGGCGCAAGCACCCTCGAGGGGGCGGAGGAATTTACCGGGGCGGCAGCGCTGGCCTTCGATGCCGCCGGAGCGCTGGAGCGCGCGGGGGAGCTCTACCCCGCCGCGCGGGAGCTGGCCGGAACCGTGCGCTCGGCGGCCTATGAGCTCGACGAGTGCGCGGCCGCACTGCGCGGCCTGCTGGAGAGCGCGGCCTTCGACCCCGCCGGGGCCGAGGCCGTGGAGAGAAGATTGGACGTGTACTACCGGCTCTCGCGCAGATACGGGCAGGGCGAGGCCGAGATGCTGGCCTTCCTGGAAAAAGCCCGGGCCGAGGAGGCCTCGATCACGCAGAGCGACGAGCGCATTCTGGCGCTTGATATGGAGATCGAGGCCAAAAAAGCGATTGTGATAGGGCTGGCAAAGGCGCTGTCGAAGTCGCGCAGGGAGGCCGCCGAGGGCTTTTCACGCTCTGTGAAAGACGAGCTGCTGGATTTGGACATGCCGAATGTGCGCTTCGAGACGCGAAGCGAGAAAATCCCCCTCACGGAGGACGGGGGGGAGCGCATGGAGTTTTTGATCTCGGCCAACCCCGGGGAGGACCCCCGGCCCCTGGCGCGCATCGCCTCGGGGGGCGAGCTCTCGCGCGTGATGCTGGGCATCAAGGCCGTGCTGGCGGCGAAGGACCCCGTGGGCACGCTGATCTTCGACGAGATCGACGCCGGGGTGAGCGGCAGGGCCGCCGGGAAGATAGGCCGCAAGCTGCGCCGGGTGGCCGGGGGCCGCCAGGTGGTGTGCGTGACGCACCTTGCGCAGATCGCCGCGCTGGCCGAGTGCCACCTGCTGATAGAAAAGCAGACGGACGGCGGGGCCACCGAGACGCGCATCCGTCGGCTCAATCACGATGAGCGGGCGGAGGAGCTGGCGCGGATCATGGGCGGGGAGGAGATCACAGCGGCGCAGCGAGCGGCGGCAAGGGAGATGCTGGGGGTTGACGACCCCCCCCTCAAAGAGGCAATGTCAATAAGTTAAGGATCAAAGGACGGTTTTGCCTGGCGGCGGCGTAGAGCCTGGGCTTGCGGGGAAAAGAGCGGTGAGGTCGCACGGGGGAGATGCGAGGGACGGTAAGCCGGAAATAGGCGACAGGGGGTTCCTATAACATCAAAACAACCCCGGCTCGGCCGGCGCGCGGAGCTCCGGCTCGGGGGCGGAGCGGCTCAGGGTGGTCTGCAGGCGCTTTTGCGTGTTGCGTATGTCCGTGAGGGAGTTGGTGAGGATCTCCTCGGATTCGCCCACGATCTCCTCCACCACCGTGCGCACCCCGGCGGTGAACTGCATGGCCCACTCCCGCGTGCCGCGCAGCATCTCGTCCTGGTAGCCCTGCGCCTCGGCGACGCGCCGCTCGGCCTCCCGGCGGCTGTCGGCCTCCACCTGCGCGGCCTCCTCGCGGGCCTGGCGCAGCATGTGCTCCGCCTGCTCCTGCGCCACCACGGTGATGCTGTGCCCGCTCACCAGGCGCACGGCCTCTTCGCGGGCCTCGGCCACGATCTGCTCGCCCTCTTCGCGCCGCTGCATCACGCTCTGCTTGGCGCGCTGCACAGCGTCCTGGATGCGCACGCTGGCGCTGGCCTCGCTCTCGTCTGCCTTCTGCCGCGCCTCGGCGAGGATGGCCGCGGCCGTGGCCTGTGCCTCGTCCAGGTGACGCTGGGCCTGCTCGGCGATGAGCGCCGCCTTCTGCTGCGCCTGCTCGAGGATCTCGGCGCGGCGCGCCACGATCTCCTTCGCGCGCTCGATGGTGTTGGGCATGGAATCCCGCACCGAATCGAGCAGGTCCTGCATCACGGCGGGGTCCACCAGGCGCTGGCGGCCGAACTTTTTGCCGTTATCCACCTCGGCCTGCAATTGCGTAAGCAGGGAATCGACGTTATCCGTTGACATTTCAGCACCCTCCGGAAGATTTATTTGCTGCGTATTTTGTTCTCAATGAACGCCAGGGCCTCTCCCGGCACGAACGCGCCGATGTCGCCCCCCAGGGCGCACACCTGTTTCACCATGCCCGAGGACACGTACATCCCCGTGCTGCTGGCAGGCAGGAAAATCGTTTCAGCGTTGGGGTTGAGCTGGGTGTTGGCAAGGGACTGCTGGAACTCGAAATCGAAGTCCGAGAGGGCGCGCAGGCCCTTCACGATCACGTCGGCGGCGATGTCCCGCGCGTAGTGCGCCACCAGGCCCTCGGTATAGTCCACCGTCACGTTGGGCAGCGCGGCGGTGCAGCGCTCCAGCAGGGCCACGCGCTCCTCCATGGTGAAATACCCGGCCTTGAGCGCGTTGACCGCCACGAGCACCACCAGGCGGTCGAACAGCGCGGCGGCGCGGCGGATGATCTCCATATGCCCGTTTGTCACGGGGTCGAAGCTGCCGGGGTAGACGGCGGTTTTCATGGGGTTCTCCCTGTAAAATTATTTCAATACCCTGCGCATAGCCATAAACCCGCCCCGCTTCGCCGCTTTTTCCTCCGCTTCGACAAAGCCCAGCTTCTCGTACATCCGAAGGGGGCCACGGCAATCCCATTCGTATCTTTCAGTCCGTGCGACGGGGAAGCCCACAACGGCGGCATAGCCCTGCGCTTTCGCTTCCTCGCACACATGGGCGAGGAGCGCGGTGGCAACACCCCTCATACGATATGACGGGGCAATTTCGAAGCAAATTACGGCCATCTCCCGTTTTTCTGCCGATGCGTGAAAAGGTACGTCATGGTATGGTTTTGCTGGGTAATTCGCCCTGTCGTTGGCGTTGCACCAGCCTATCGAAACGCCGTCAACATATGCCAGGTATCCCTGTAGGACGCCCGTTTCAATCTGCCGCGCGGCTTCTTCCCGCGACACGGGGCCGGGATTGGCCTTTGCCCTCTCATGCGCTTTCTTATACGCCGCCTTGGACATCTGGAAGACCTGGCAATAACACCGATAGGGACTATCGTCAGTGAACGCCCGATTTTCGAAGAAATCGAAATAGTCGGCGGCAAGCTCCGGCGCGAGCGGCTTGATTGTAATATTCATTCGTCCCTCTGATACACGCAAATTTTCGTCCTGCCATGCTTATACTCTTTTCGAAGGGCCGTATCGCCGCACTGCTCGGGCAGGCTCTCACGGGCGTTTGCCTCGCACACCAGCAGACCGCCTGGCTCCAGGCGCTGGGCGGCGATGGGGATGGCCTGGCCGAGTAAATCGCCGCCATAGGGCGGGTCGAGGAAAATCAGGCCGAACCTGTCAACTGTGCGCCGCAGGTATTGCATGGCTTCGGCGGGCATGAGCTTGGCCTTTTCGGCCATCTTGCAGCGCTCCAGGTTCTTGGCGATCATCTTCATCGCTTTTGCGTCCTGCTCCAGGAACACGCACGAAGCCGCGCCCCGGCTGAGGGCCTCGATGCCCAGCTGCCCGCTGCCCGCGAAGGCGTCCAGGGCCGCGCGGCCCGCGATCTCAAACTGTATCGCGCTGAACATGGCCTCCTTCACCCGCTGGGAGGTGGGCCGCACGGTCTCCTCCCCCGGCAGGGTAGCCAGCGGCACGCCGCGTGCCGAACCGGTGATTACACGCATGGTGTTGCTCCTTTTTGTTTTATTCGCCTGATGAAAAATGCGGTGAGCGAGCAGAGCAGGCTCCACGCGATGGCCGCCAGCTCGACAATAAAAATCATGCCGAAGGCGTTTGGCGAGCCGCGCATGAAAATCGCGCTGACGATCGCCGCCGCGGCGAACACCATGGGCGGCGACCAGAGCAAAAGCCTGTGCTTGCAAAAAACAAGAGCGCTTACAGCCGGATAGATGAAAGCGATGGCGTAGATGAGATGATTGACGTCAATCCCCGCTATCGTGTTTTCCCACTCATAGGTTACGGGGTTGTAGCTCGCGGGTATCATGAACAAAAGGGGCAGAGAAATGGGAAGCAGGAAAACCAGGAATTTCAGGGGGTGTATTTTTGCTCTGTTGGGCATGGCACTCCATCCTTATAAAAATTTCCATTCTTATTATGCCACACGAAAGCGCTGTTTGTCAAGTGTTTCATCGGATTTCGCGGTTTAATGCGCCTCATCCCAGTTCTCCGCAACATGCACCTCGGCCACGAGGGGCACGGACAGCGCCGCCGCGCCCTCCATCTCCTCCTTCAATAGCATCGCGACTGTCTCAGCTTCTTCCAACGGCGCTTCGGCGATGAGCTCGTCGTGCACCTGCAATATCAGCTGCGCCCGCAGGCCCTCGCGCGCCAGGCGGTCCGCCGCGTGCACCATGGCGATCTTGATGATGTCCGCCGCCGTGCCCTGCACGGGCATGTTCATGGCCACGCGCCCGCCGAACTCCTGCAATTGCCGCTGGGAGCTGCCCAGCTCCGGCAGGGGCCTTCTGCGCCCGAAGAGGGTCTCCGCGTAGCCGCGCTCTCTGGCCCGCTCGATGAGGCGGGCGCGGGTCCTGCGCACATTGGGGTAGTGATCGAGGTAGCCCTCGATGTAGTCTCGGGCCTCCTGAAAGCCCACCCCTATATCTTTTGCCAATGAGAACGCCCCTATGCCGTAGAGGATGCCGAAATTCACGGCCTTGGCCCGGGTGCGCAGGGCCGGGGTGACGAGCGCCGGCGGCAGGCCGAACACCTGGGAGGCCGTGAGGGTGTGAATATCCTCGCCTGCCCGGAAGGCGCGCAGCATGGCCTCCTCGCCGGCCATGGCCGCCATCACCCGCAGCTCGATCTGGGAGTAGTCGGCGTCCACCAGCGCCCAGCCGGGCCGGGCCACGAAGCAGCGCCGCAGCTCTCTCCCAAGCTCTGTCCGGATGGGGATATTCTGCAAATTCGGCTCGGAGGACGAGATGCGCCCGGTGCGGGTCTCGGTCTGGTTGAGGGTGGAGCGTATGCGCCCGTCAGCCCCCACGACTTTTAACAGGCCGTCGCAGTAGGTCGATTTTAATTTCGAGACTGTGCGATACTCCAGTATGCCTTCGATGATGGGGTGCTCGCCGCGCAGGCTTTCCAGTACCTCGACATTTGTCGAGTACCCGGTTTTGGTCTTCTTCGGGGCGCGCAGCCCCAGCTTGTCGAACAAAATCTCTCCCAGCTGCTTGGGCGAGTTCAAATTGAAGCTCTGGCCTGCGTAGGCCGTGACCTCGGCGACAAGCTCTCCCATGCGTGTTTCCAGGGCCTGCCCGAAGCGCTCTATGCGCGCCGCGTCCACGGCCACGCCCGCGCTCTCCATCCCCGCCAGCACACGGGCCAGGGGCAGTTCGACCTCGCTGAACAGCGCGTACTGGCCGTTCTCGCGCAATTCCTGTTCGAGCTTTTTGCAGAGCGCCGCGAAATCGGCACAAGAATATTCACGCAGCAATCGCGCGGCGTCATAGCCCGAAGCCCCGGGGCCCAGCAAATAGGCCGCCAGCGCGGCGTCGAAGGCGATATTTTTTGCTTCTATCCCATTCTGAAAGCAGAAATGCCAGAGCGATTTCGTATCGCTTGCATATTTCGCGATGGCCTCGTCCTCCAGCAGGGCCTTGCAGAAAATAAAAAATTGCAAATTGCCGCTGGCGGCGAATGTATCTTGTTCCGGCTCGGCGAAGCGCAGGCCCTCCAGCAGCTCCCCCGAAAATTGCGGCGTGAAATACGCCTTTTACTGCTGCTGCAATCGAAGCAGCAGGGCGTCCAAATCGTGCTCTTCCAGCAAATCGCGCTGCTTTTCTGTGCTTGCAGCCTCTGTTTCAGTAACAGGCAGGTCAAGCCGCTCGAGCAGCTTGAACATCTCCAGCTCGGCCATGATGCGCGTCACTTTGGCGCTGTCGGGCGGCCTGGGGATATAATTCTCCAGGCCGAGGGGCACGGGGGCGTTGCAGTCAATCGTGCCAAGTGTGCGGCTTAAGAAAGCGTTGTCTCTATCGCGCTCCAGCTTTTCGCGCAGGTTTGGCCGGATGGAGGGGTCGTCCAGGGCGGCGTAGAGCGCGTCCAGGTCCCCGAACTGCGCGATGAGCGTCTGGGCCGTTTTGGGGCCCACGCCCGCCACGCCGGGGATGTTGTCCGAGGTATCGCCCTGCAAAGCCTTCACGTCGATCAACTGCGATGGCTTAACGCCGTATTCCTCCATTACTGTTAACGGATCGTACTTGCGGGTCTCCGGGCGGCCCATTTTCGTCGCCGCCAGCCAGACCTGCACGCCCTCCCGCACCAGCTGGAGGGAATCCCTGTCGCCGGTGGCAAGAATGCACTCCCACCCCAACGAATCTGCGGATTCGTCGGGGGCCCCGGCAGGCCCATCGCAGGCCCGCGCAAGCGTGCCCAGGATGTCGTCGGCCTCCCAGCCGGGGGCCTCCAGCACGGCCAGGCCCATGGCAGAGAGTAATTCTTTCAAGACGGGCAGCTGCTCGGCCAGCTCGCTCGGCATACCCTTACGCTGGGCTTTGTAGCCGTCATACAAGCTATGGCGAAATGTCGGCGCTTTCACGTCGAAGGCCACGGCCACGGCGTCGGGCTGCACCTGGTCTCTCAATGACAGATAGATCATCAAAAAGCCGTAGATGGCGTTGGTGTAGCGGCCGTCGCGCGTGGTGAGCAGCTTGATGCCGTAGAACGCCCGGTTCAATATGCTGTTTCCGTCGAGGACAAGAAGTTTCATGGGGGGCCTCCAAAATATCTTGCTTTCTTCGACAAAAAGCGATATAATGTCAAAAGCTAAGAAAGCAAGGAGTACCGATGTGTATACGGTTGGACGGATTGACTTGAGCGTTATGAGAGCGGCAGGGTTTTGTCCACTCACAGATGAGGTTGTGCTCACCGAGGCGCAGCTTCTTCAAATACGCGAAACCCATCCGGGCGTCTATGAGCAGTACGGTCAATTCATTCCGCAGGTTTTGCTTGACCCCGACGATATTTTCGAGGCCGGGCAAAATAAAAAGTACAGCGCGTTGCTGACAAAATTGGTAGAAGAAGCGGGAATTCCATTTAAGCTTATACTTCGGCTTAATATGCCAACAGAGCCGGATGATTACAAGAATTCAGTCATCACTTTCACGCGGACAGACGAAAGAGAAATAGAGCGGATGAGAAGAAACAAAAAAAGGCTTTACAAACGCGCATAATTGTGCTATACTATAATACGATAAGGCAAGGGCGGTTGAGGTGGTAGATTTCGTACGAACCACACGCCGATGGTAACGACAGGGGGCAACCCCGAGAGATGCGGGAGACCCGTACGCCCGCCAACTGCCCGCCTTCTCGCCGCTTTATCCCTAATAACCCAAGCCGCCCCAATGGGGCGGCTTTCGCATCGGAAGGGATTTTTTATTCCAGCCCGCCGTCTCTTCTCTTCCCCCGTTCGCGCTGGAAATCATCCATTCAGCTGCTTCAACAATTCGGTAATCCAAGTGATAATCTGCGTCAGGGCTTCGATAAACGGCGGGATAAACGGCCCAAGCGATTCTACCTGAATATCAAACAAAAGCATCACTAAAAAGATTGGCAGTAGAATTGGCATAAATGGCAGAAAAAACATCCAAAAGAAAACAGCGCCCAAAATGCACACCTCCTTCCGCAAAAAAAATCTGTAGGCTTAGTGCTATCGCTTATTCCAGCACGCCGTCTCTTCTCTTTCCCCGCTCTCGCTGGAATTTATCCACCAGCATACCGATGACCGTGTCGTGGTCCTTGTCCACGTCCGCGGCACCGGCGTTCTCAAAGGCGAAGGGGTCGGAGAAGGGGCCCACCTCCTCCCCTGCACCAACGGCAAGGGGCTCCGCCGCCGCCTCGGCCCTGGCAGGGCGGGGGCTGCGCACGGGGTCGAACTGCGGGAAATCCAGGTTGTTCCAGGGGATGGGGATGTCGCGCTTCTTCTTCAACTCGGCCACCGGCCCGGCTGTGGGGTCTGTGATTCTTTTCGCGGGGTCGAAGCCCGTGGCGATCACCGTGATGGCGATCTCGTCGGCCATGCCCTCGTCCATGAGGATGCCCCAGATCACGCGGGCGGCGGGGTCGGCGGTCTCGGTGATCATGTCCACCGCCTGCTCCACCTCGTCCAGGTCGATGTCGTCGCTGGCGCGTATGTTGATGATCAGGCCCGCCGCGCCGTCGATAGTGGTCTCCAGCAGCGGGCTGGAAATCGCCTGCTGGGCGGCCTCCCGGGCCTTGTCCTCGCCCCGGGCGTGGCCCACGCCCAAATGGGCGTATCCCGCGCCGCGCATCACGGCGCTGACGTCCGCGAAATCCAGGTTGATGTACGCGGGGACTTTGATGAGCTCCGATATGTTGCGCACGCCCTCCACCAGCACCTGGTCGGCCATGGCGAAGGCCTCCTTCATGGGGAGCCTGCCGTCGGCCTTCAGGCGCTTGAGGTGCTCGTTGGGGATGACGATGAGGCTGTCCACGCAGGCGTTCAGGCGGTCTATGCCCTTGGAGGCCTGCTCCATGCGCAGCTTGCCCTCGAACTTGAAGGGCTTGGTGACAACGCCAACCGTGAGGATGCCCATCTCCTTGGAGATCTCCGCGATGATGGGGGCCGCGCCGGTGCCGGTGCCCCCGCCCATCCCCGCCGTGATGAACACCATGTCCGCCCCGCGCAGGATGTCCGTGATGGCCTCGCGGCTCTCCTCGGCGGCCTTCATGCCTATGCCGGGGTCGCCCCCGCAGCCGAGGCCCCGCGTGGTGCGCTCGCCGATCTGGATCTTGTGGGTGGCCACGGATTCCCCTAAAATCTGCTTGTCCGTGTTCACCACGATAAATTCCGCGCCCTGCACGGCGCCCTGCACCATGCGGTTCACGGCGTTGCCGCCGCCGCCCCCCACGCCGATGACCTTGATCTGCACGGCGGAGGCCACGTCATTGGCCAGTTCAAAAGAAGGCAAATTTCTTCCCTCCCGTTCGTATAATCTCTTTTTGTATATTTTAGCATACTTTGCTAAAGTTGACAAGCATAATTTTTGTTTTTTCAAGCTCCATGCGAAAACAGAAAATAGGAAATGCCGCGCGAGGATGCGCCGCTGCGGCGGGGCGGTGCTCACGGCCCCTATGGCCTTCGCGGCCGCCAACGCCGTTGACATCACCGCAAAAACCCTTCGTCCCAACGGGGCGTCAGATGCGCCTGGCCGTGGATGCTCAGATCCAGGATGCCGCGCTGGAGGGGGTTTTGCGCGTCCGCCTTGGCGATGGAGGCCTCGGCCACGCGCAGTTTCTCACGCAGCGCGGCCTCCTGGCTCACGCCCTCCACCGAGGGGCCGATCGCGCCGAAGCGCATGAGGATGCGGTCCTGGTAGACGGCGTCGGGGAAGGCGGCGGTGGCGATGCGCAGGGCGGTGACGCCGGGCCACAGGGCGCTCTCCCGCAGGCAGATGAGCAGGGCCTCCACGTCCCGAGGGGCGGTGAAGGCGTTGGCCCAGCTGGCGTATTGCCCGGCGGCGGGGGCCTCCAGCGGCGCGCCCGCGAGAGGCAGCAGGCCCTCGGGCATGTCCTCTTCGGTTCCCAGCAGCAGGGCCTCCCCCGTGAGCAGCCACCACAGCCCGTCCTGCTCCTGGGCGAGGGCGGGCGCGCGCGCCTCCACGGTGAGCACCAGCGTGCCGGGCAGGCGGCGGGCGATCTTCACCACGCGGGCGTAGGGCAGCGCGGCGTGAATTCTTTCGGTCAGCGCGGCCTTGTTCGCGGTGAATAAATTCAGTTTTTCTTCACCCAGCCCCAGGGCGTCGGCGAACTGCTCTTCGGTATAGCTTGTCCGGCCCTCGGCCCGGCAGTCCCGCACGGGGAAGAGCACCGTCGCCGAAAGCAGGGCCACAACGCCCAGCACGCCCATAAACAGCAGGAGCTTCACAAATTTGCGAAACAACCTGGGGTGCTTGGAGAGATTCTTATCTTTAGTTTGCTTCCTCTGGTTGGCCAAGGTCGTCCTCCTCCCTGGAAATCCGCGCGCCCAACAGGCGCAGGTCCTCCTCGAAGCGCTCGCAGCCGCGGTCCACGTGGCGTATCCCGCGCACGCGGGTCTCCCCCTGGGCGGCCAGGCCCGCCACTACGAGAGCGGCCCCGGCCCGCAGGTCGCAGGCGTCCACCTCCGCGCCGTGGAGATGCCGCCGGCCCTCCACCACGGCCACGCGGCCCTCCACGCGGATGAACGCGCCCATGCGCCGCAGCTGGCTCACGTGGCGGAAGCGGTTCTCGAAGATGGTCTCGGTGATGATGCTCGTGCCGTCTGCCACGGCGGCCAGGGCCATGAATGCGGCCTGGGCGTCGGTGGGGAAGCCCGGATAGGGCATGGTGCGCACGGTGGGCAGGCGGCGCGGGCGGCCGTACATGCGCAGGGCCAGCATGTCGCCCTCCAGGCGGCGCAGGCGGCAGCCCGCCTGCTCCAGCACGGAGAGCATGGCGTCCATGTGCGCGGGCCGCGCGCCCCGCAGCAAAATCTCCCCGCCTGTGACGGCGGCGGCGAGCAGGAACGTCACGGCTGTAATTCTATCCGGAATCACCGTATGTTCCGCACCGTGCAGCTGCTCCACGCCCTCGATGACCAGCGTCCCTTCGCCCGCCCCGTGGATTTTCGCACCGCAGGCGTTCAAAAAAGCGGCGAGATCGGCGATCTCGGGCTCGCGCGCCGCGTTGGTGAGCACGGTGATCCCCCTGGCGGTGCTCGCGGCGATCATGAGGTTCTCGGTCGCCCCGACGCTCGGGAAATACAGCGAGCAGCGCGCGCCCTTCATGCCCTCCCGCACGTCGCAGCGCAGGCGGCCGCCCTCTTCCACAACGCGCACGCCCAGGGCGCGCATGGCCTCCAGGTGCATATCGATGGGCCGCTCGCCGATGTCGCAGCCGCCGGGCGCGGTCAAGTTGGCGCAGCCCATGGCCGAGAGCAGCGGCCCCAGGAACACAATCGAGGAGCGCATCTCCTTCATCAGGCAGCCGGGTATCTCGCAGCCGCGCAGGCGGGAGGAATCGACGATAATCGCGCCGCCCTCGCGCTTCACGGCGCAGCCCAGGTGCTCCAAAATGGCCAGGGTGGCCCGCACGTCGGAGAGATCGGGGCAGCCGTGGAGGACGCATTCGCCACGGGCCGCTACCGTGGCCGCCAGGATGGGCAGGGCGCTGTTCTTCGCCCCCTGCACCGTATGTTCGCCCTCCAGGCGCTGCCCGCCATGAATGATGTAGGAAGCCATCTTTACCCCCCGCATAGAGTTTTACATGTCATTATATGCGGGGAGGCTTGCAATTGACAATGCACAATGCACAATGCACAATTTCTACAGCACTGTGCGCCTTTTGAACTGGGTATACTCTTAGCCTTTCATCAATTGTGCATTGTGCATTGTGCATTGTGCATTAAGGTACACAGCACCTCGTAAATCCTCTCGTTCGCGTCCGTGACGGCCCCGGCCTTTGCCGCCTCGCCCATGGCGCGCAGGCGCGCGGGGTCGGCGATGAGCTCTTTCACTGTCTTTGTCAGCAATTCCGGGGTCAAATCCTTTTCAAGGATGAGAATCACAGCGCCCCTGTCGGCCAGGCCCTTGGCGTTGTAATAGTGATGGTTTTCCGTCACATTCGGCGAGGGGATGATGATCGCTGGCTTGCCCAGGGCCTGTATCTCGTTGACGGTGCTGGCCCCGCCCCGGCCTATGACCAGATCGGCGGCGGCCAGGCAGCGGTCCATGTCGTCGATGTACTCCCGCAGGGTAATCTCGGGGGCGGCGATGTCCACGCCAGATTTTGTGAGCTTCTCGGGCATCCACGCGCCGTACTGCCCGTAGGCGTGGTGGAAGCAGCAGCCGCAATCTTTGCACAGCAGGGCGATCATGCCGCTGACGGCCTCGTTGATGGCCTGCGCCCCCAGCGACCCCCCCGTGGAGAGCACCATGGGGCGCTCATCCAGGCCGAGCGCCCGGCGGCTTTGCGCCCTGTTGGCCCGAAGGAGCTCCGGGCGGACGGGCAGGCCCGTGTGAATGGGCTCGTTTTTGCACTTCATGCGCCCGGCGGCGGCCATGTCGGTGAGCATCACGGCGTCCATGCGGGGGGCCAGGGCCTTGTTGGCCATGCCGGGCCAGGCGTTGGCCTCGTGTATGGCCGCGGGGATGCCCGCCTTCGCAGCCGCGCGCAGCACCGGCCCGCTGACATAGCCCCCGGTGCCGACGACCAAATCCGGCTTAATCTCCTTCAGCAGCCTGTTGACCTGCCCTGTCACAGTCAGCAGCTTCTTTACAGTTCCCAGGTTGCGCTTAATGCTCTCCGGGCTGAAGCTGCGCTGGAAGCCGCTGATCTTTATCGTGTGGAAGGCGTAGCCCGCCTGGGGCACCAGCCGCGCCTCCATGTGGTCGGCTGTGCCGACGAAGTGAATCTTGCATTGGGGGTGCAAATAGCGAATCAGCCCGGCCACGGACAGCGCCGGGTTGATGTGCCCCGCCGTGCCCCCGGCGGCGAAAAGGATGGTTTGGGTATCGAACATAGGGGTTACCTCATTTCGCGTTCCATTCAACGGGATCGCCCGGCACTATGATGGCGGGCCCGGGGAATGGCGTGATGACGCCCGTTTCCGGATGGGTGGGCTGATCGATGTTAAACACATAGCCGGCCTTCCCGTATCTGCCAAGCCCGTCTCCGTCAAAACAGTCGCTGTCCATACAGATATTGACGGCCTTCACCGCGACCCAGCCCTTATGCCGCCACAACAGCTCGCACTCTATGTTCAGGAAGCATTCTTTGATGCGCGGCGCGTTCACCTTTGTCGCCTTTTCGGCGGTGAGGCCCGAGGCGGTGATTTCGTCTGTCTCCCACTGGTTGTTGCCTATGGTCTTCGAGCAGCGGTCCAAGATGTCATTCGACGGGAAGTTCAGCACGCAGGCTTTGGTTCTTTTCAGCGACTTTTGCGCGTGCCTGCCGCACAGCCGCATGACGCAGACGAAATCGTCCGCCCCGTCGCCGACAAAGCTTGCCCAGGATTGTAGGCAGGCGTTCTCTTTGCCGTTCTTCTTCCAGCCGGTGACGACGAACAGCAGCGAGGGCATGGCCGTCACAAACGCCTGCCACGAGCAGCCGCAGGCCTTGCAATATTCTTCGGTGATTGTCTCCGGCCTTGCGGAGAATTCTTTTTTCATGAGGATGAGTTCTCCTTTTGCATTGATGCAGTTTGGGGTTTCGGGCGGCAAGAATGCCGCCCCTACAGATTTACTGTGGCGATAAACTCGTCAATCTGTTCTCTCGTCAATGCCATTTCAGCCTCAAAAGGCAAATCGCTCAAGGTGACTTCCGCTATTTCATGGCTCCTTGCCGCGATCGTGAAATATCGGATGGGCTTTTTCAAGTTCTTCACCAGCATGATCTCAAACATGACCCCGTTGGCGATGTCGCCGAACACCCACAGCTCGTCGCACATGGAGATGAGCTGATTATTCGCCCTTCTAATCAAGTCCCTGTCAGCCCTGTCGCCCAGAAAATAGTCGAACGCCATGAATGGGTTGACCGGAAGCATGCCTTTGCTGAAGACAAACTCGCATACGGCTTCCCTGCAATAGAAATATGCTTTTGACTGCGCCGTAAATACTGTGCGAAGGGACTCTGTACCGCACACATTGAAATTGAATTTTTTCGCCATTGACTGTATGTCCATTGCGTCACCTCTTGATCTCCCTGCTCACCCTTGACACCGCCAACACGATCCCCATTTCCGCCATGAGCATGAGCAGGGCCGTGCCCCCGTAACTGAAAAAGGGCAGGGGGATGCCGGTGTTGGGCAATACGGCGGTGACAACGCCTATGTTCAGCGCCGTCTGGAGGCCGACCTGCAAGACGATGCCGATCACCAGCAGGCAGCCGAATTTTTCTTTCGTGTGCAGGGCGATCATGAAGCCGCGCCACACCAGCGCCACGAAGAGCAGCAGGATGCAGGCCGCGCCGAGGAAGCCGATTTCCTCGCAGACGATGGCGAACACGAAGTCGTTCTGCGGCTCGGGGAGGTAGAGGTGCTTCTGGATGGAGTTGCCGAAGCCCCGGCCGAACCAGCCCCCCGAGCCCACCGCCAGCAGGGACTGGTAGGTCTGCCAGTCGTCCCCCAGGGGGTCGCTCATGGGGTTCTGGAAGGAGATGATGCGCGCGGCGGCGTTTTCGCCCAGGATTTCGGGGTTTTTGAAGACGAACATGACGGCCAGCACGGCGGCGCCTATGCCCGCGGCGTAGAGCCACAGGGGGATGCGCTGCTCGCCGATGAAGATCATCAGCGCGCCTATGGCCCCGGTGATGAGCATCCCCGAGACGTGGTTCTCCAGGGCGATGAGCACCACCATGGCCAGCAATACGAACATATACAGCCCCGTGCTCCACCAGCGCAGAAAAAAGCGCCGCGCGCCCACCGCGTCCCGGGCGATGGCGTGGTTCGGGCGCTGGAAGCGCTCCATGGCGTAGGCGAAGAACAGCACCAGCGCCATTTTAGCCACCTCCGAGGGCTGCACGGTCAATATCGGGTTGGTGCGGCTGCCGATGGGGAGCCAGCGCTTGAAGTCGTAGAAAATCGTATGGTAGAACAGCACCACAACCAACAACAAAAACGCGACCAGAAGCGCGGGGATGGCGAGCTTCCGCAGCACGTTGAGGTTTATTTTAGAGATGCTCAGCATGGCCACCACGCCCAGCAGCGCGAAAACCCCCTGGCGCTTGATGTAATAGTAGGCGTCGCCCTCGTGCTTGAGGGCGTTGACGTAGCTGGCGGAGAACATCATCACCAGCCCCGCGCACATGAGCACGGTGACGATGAGCATGAAGGGGAAATCAAAGCCGCCGTAGGCGAAGAGCCTGTGCGCCAGCGGAATCTTTTGCGGGGCCCTGCTCTGCCGCGAGCCCCATTGCAGTGTTTCGTCGCGCGGCATAAAATTCCTCCGGAATTTTAGATTTTAGACATCTAACGTCTAACGTCTAATATCTAAGGTCTAAGATGCTCCTGCAGCCCAAACCAAACAACAACCAGGGCCGCGATCACGCCCGCCAGGTTCACCAGGGAGAAGACCCAGCCTATTTTCTTCTCCTTCCAGCCGCTCATCTCGAAGTGGTGGTGGATGGGGGCCATCTTGAAGATGCGCTTGCCGCCGCTGAGCTTGTACCAGCCGATCTGCAGAACGTCCGACATGCCCTCTATCACGTATATGAGGCACATGAGCAGCAATATGACCGGCGTATCCAGGGCGAAGGCGATGGCCAGCATCACCCCGCCCAGGAAGTTCGAGCCCGTATCGCCCATGATCACCTTGGCGGGGTTGTGGTTCCAGATCAAAAAGCCCGCGAGGCCCCCGACGGTGGCCGCCGCCACCACACCGATGCCGAACATCCCGCGCAGCACGGCGAACACGAGGAAGCCCGCCGCCGCCGTGATGGTGACGCCCGAGCAAAGGCCGTCCACGCCGTCGGTGAAATTGGCGGAATTCACCGTGGCGTAGATCACCACGTAGCCGAACACGAAGAAGAGCAGCGTGCCGGGGAACAGCGCCTTCTCCCCCAGGAAGGGGATGAGGGTGAAGGGCCTTTTGCCCATGGAGAGCCACAGGCTGGTGAGGTAGCCCGCGCTGATGAGCACCTGCGCGACGGTCTTCTGCACCACGGTGAGGCCCATGTTGCGCTTTTTCACGACCTTCACGTAGTCGTCCGCAAAGCCCATCAGGGCAAACAGCACCGCCATGATCAGCCCGGCGAGCAGCTTGACCGCGGTCTGCTGCTGGATGTAGTCCGGCCATGGGCTCGCCAGCAGCCTGCCGCCCGTGGCGTAGTCGGCCGCCCAGGCCGCCGCCGCCGAGGCTAAAATGCCGATGATGAACATGAACCCGCCCATGGTGGGCGTGCCCTGCTTGTGCTTGTGCCAGCTGGGCCCGATGTCCAAAATCACCTGCCCGAAGCGCAGCTTGTGCAGCCAGGGGATGAACACGTAGCCCAGCAGCCAGGTGCTCCCCATGGCCGCCCCCGCCGCCAGCGCCATCACCAGGAATTGATTCATACCCAAACCATCCTCTTTGCTAATTCTAAATGCTTAATTCTTAATGCTTAATTTTCTCATCGCGCAATAGCTTTGCTTCAATTCATTTAGCATTAAGAATTAAGCATTAAGAATTGCGCCACGATCTCCCGCTCATCCAGGTGCACCTTGCCCCCGGCCAGCACCTGGTAGTCCTCGTGGCCCTTGCCCGCCAGGAGCACCGTATCGCCCTCCCGGGCCTTCTTCAGGGCCAGGACGACGGCCTTGGCTCTGTCCGGCTCGGTGAAGACCTGGGACTTGTTCTTCACGCCCTCCAGCACGTCCGCGATGATAGCCAGGGGGTCTTCGCTTCTCGGGTTATCGGAGGAGACGATGGCGATGTCCGCCAGCTCCGCCGCGATGCGCCCCATGATGGGCCGCTTGCCCGCGTCGCGCTCCCCGCCGCAGCCGAACACGCAGATGATGCGGCCCTTCGAGGTCTGCCGCAGGGTCTGCAATACTTTTTCCAGGCCGTCGGGGGAATGGGCGTAGTCGATGATCACGGTGTAGGGCGTGCCGGTGGGCAGCACCTCCATGCGGCCCTTGACGCCCCGGCTGTTCGCCAGGCCCGCCTGCACCTGCTCCAGCGTCAGGCCGAGCTCCAGCGCCGCGCAGGCCGCCGCCATGGAGTTATACACGGAGAACTCGCAGGGCGTGCCGTATTTGATGCGCCCGATCTGCCCGCGGCTCACCAGCTCGTAGGATACGCCGTCCGCCGGCAGCTGCACGTTTTTGGCCGTGTAATGCGCGTGATTGTCATGGAGGGAGTAGGTCACGGGCCGGGCGGCGGCGCCCTCCAGCATGGCGGGGCCGTATTCGTCGTCGATGTTCACAATGGCTATATCGCTCTGCCAGAGGAGTATTTTTTTTGCCTCGAAGTAATTTTCGAATGTCCCGTGATAATCCAGGTGGTCCTGCGTGAGATTCGTATAAATTCCAGCGGCAAATTGTAAGCCCGCGCACCTGCGCTGCACCAGCGCCATGGAGGAGGTCTCCATGAAGCAGTGCGTGCAGCCCGCGGCCACCATTTTGGCCAGCAGCGAGTGGAGCTTGCAGGTATCCGGCGTGGTGGGGATGTCGCTGTCGGTGGGCAGCTCCTCCTGGTCCACCAGGATCTTCACCGTGCTGACGAGGCCCGATTTGTAGCCCGCCGCGTCGAAAATCTCTTTCAGCAGGCAGGCGATGGTGGTCTTCCCGTTGGTGCCGGTGACGCCCACCAGGGTGAGCTGTTTTGCCGGGTTGCCGTTGAAATTCCCGCACAGCAGCGCGTAGGCCGTGCGCGCGTCCTCCACGATTACCTGCGCGGCAAGGCCTGTGTCACGCTGCGCGACGACGCACACGGCACCCTGTTCGACCGCCTGCGCGGCGAAGTCGTGGCCGTCGAAGCGCCTGCCCTCCACGCAGACGAACACGCAGCCGGGGACGACCCTGCGGCTGTCCTCGGTCACCAGGGAGACGGCGCAGTCGGGCAGCAATGTCCCTTTATATTCTATTTCTTGGAACAATTCATGTAAAAGCATAGGTACCTCTTTAGCGTCATGTGACGTTTATGCCAGCGGCGCTGCGATGCAACGCCCTACGAGGGTTTCGCCAATGGCGAATGCGGAAGGTTAATTTTCCAGCGCCACTGGCGCAATCCTCGTAGGGCGCGCCAGTGGCCCGCCGTGACAAAAATTGCGAAAACACACACCCTAGTCCTCCCCGCCGCCCGCCGTGCTGTCCACCACGCCGATGTTGGATACGAAGTGCACGGTGACGGTCTCGCCCAGCTGCACCTGCGCGCCCGGGGCGATGGACTGGCGGTGGGTGACCAAGCCCGTGGAATCGAAGTTGCCGGTGAGCTTGATGTTCAGGCCCGCGTCGGAGGCCTCCCGCGAGGCCTGGGCGATGGTCATGCCGGTGAGCTTGGGTACGGTGACCATGCGGTTGGCCCCGCTGCCGTCCGTGTAGAGGATCACCAGGCCCCCTTTCGCGATACTTTGCCCCGGCTCGGGGATCTGGTGCAGCACGCTGTCTCCCTCGCCTATCACCATCACCCGGTAGCTTTCTTTCTCCAGCAATGCTTTCGCTTCTGTGACGGCCTTGCGGCTCATATCCGGCGCGCGGCCGCCCAGCTCCGCCTGCTCCTTCTCAGTGTAACGCATTTCGATATTTTTATGCAGCAGCACATTTTCCATGATTTGCGCCGCGGGCGGTGCGGCGATCTGCCCGCCGTTGATCATCCCCTGGGGGTCGTCGATGGCGATGAGCAGGGAAATTTCGGGGTTATCCGCCGGGGCGAAGGCGCAGAAGGAGGCCACATAGCCCCCGCCCGGCGCGGAGAGCTTCTGGCTGGTGCCGGTTTTGCCCGCCACGTGCGCCCCGGCCACGTAGCCGTTCTTGCCCGTGCCGGCCACCACCACCTGCTCCATCATGGCGCGTATCTGCCGGGCGGTGTTCTCGGAGATCACCTGGCGGCGCACCACGGGCCGGGCCTGCTTCACCACGCGGCCCAGTTCGTCGAGCTCCCTGTCCACGATGTAGGGCCGCATGAGTTTGCCGCCGTTGGCGATGGCGGACACCGCCGTGATGATCTGGATGGGCGAGGCCTCGAAGCTCTGGCCGAAGGAGCAGGAGGCAAGCTCCACCTGGCGCATGTTCTCCTGGGCGTGGATGTTCACGCCCTTGCGGGGGCTGTATTCGCCGGGGAGGTCTATGCCCGTGGGCTCGGTGAAGCCGAAGCCCTCGAAGTATTTGTAAAATCTATCCACGCCAAGCTGCTGGCCGATGGAAATCGTGAAGGGGTTGCAGGAGTTCATCAGGCCCTCGGCCAGGCTCTGGTTTCCATGCCCTGTTCGCTTGTGGCAGCGCATGTAGCGATTGGCGATCTGTATGCCGCCGCCGCAGGTGTAGTGCGTGTTCTGGTTGACGACGCCCTCCTCCAGGCAGGCTGAAAAAGTGATGGTCTTGAAGACAGAGCCCGGCTCGTAGGTGAGCTCCAGGGTGCCGTTGCGCCACTGGGCCATCATGGCCGTGTTATAAGCTTTCGTTCTCTCCTCTTCGTTCTTTATGGAGGCGATCTGCGCTTTTAATGCGGGGTCAGCGATCTCCTGGTAGTCGGCGGGGCTGTAGTCCGGGGCGCAGGCCATGCCGAGGATGGCCCCGGTCTTCACATCCATCACGATGCCGTAGACCGCCTTGGCCTTGGCGTCGATGCGGGCCTGCTCCAGCGCGCGCTCCAGGAAGCGCTGCACCACCTCGTCTATGGTGAGCACGAGGCTGTGGCCGGGCAGGGGGTCGTAGATGGACTCGAACTCGATATCCAGGTTGGCGTCGGCGGCGTTCCTGGCCGAGACGATGCGCCCCGGCACGCCGGTGAGGGTCTTGTTGTAGAACAGCTCCAGCCCGGCCCGGCCGATGTCGTCCGCCCCCGTGAAGCCCAGCACGTTGGAGCAGAGGTTCCCCAGGGGGTAGAAGCGTATGATGTCCGGCTGCACGCCGACAAAGTGGCCGTAGGTGCTGCGGATGGTGACATTCCCGTTTTCGTCGGCCTTTTTCAGATCCTTGGATTTCTCC
Organism: Oscillospiraceae bacterium; assembly: GCA_009779995.1. Lineage (GTDB taxonomy): Bacteria > Bacillota > Clostridia > Oscillospirales > Acutalibacteraceae > WRMQ01. The sequence continues at coordinate 39,885 of WRDW01000013.1, forward strand.
ACAATGTCGAGCTTCTTCTTGCGGAAGGCGTCCACCTGCACCATGGCGGCGCTGTCCACCTGGCCCTGCAGCGCCATGAAGTTGTTGTTGACATAGCCCGCCTGCCTGCGGATTTTCTCGGGCGTGATGCCCAGGATGGGCGCCAGCTCGTCGCACATGGCCTGGATGATCTCTTCTTTGTTGAGCGCCTTGTTCAGGGTGCTCGGGTTGATGTATACTTTGCTGGCCGTGGCGCTCTGGGCCAGGGCCGCGCCGTTGATGTCGTAGATCGTGCCGCGCTGCGCCGCCATCTCGGTATCCCGCAGCTGGTTGACCTTCGCCTTATCCGTGTACTCCCGCCCGTTGACCAGCACCACGTCCACCAAGCCATACGCGCCCGCCCCGAAGCCCGCGAAGATCAGCACGAACAGCACGATCATCGAGCGCTGGAACAGGCGGTCGCTGGCGGTCTGCCTGCGCCTAGCCATAGGTAACACCCCCCTGCCTAAGGGATATGCGAATGCTTAATTCTTAATGCTGAATGCTGAATGCTTAATTGTCTATGGCGCAGCCACTGCCCACCTCCATCATTAAGCATTAAGCATTCAGAATTAAGCATCAGTCCAGCCGCCTGTCGCCGTGGGTAATGTTCAGGTAGACCACGCGGCCGCCCTCCACGGGCACCATGTGATAGTCCCGCAGGGCCGTATTGTGGATGACCTCAAGGGAGAAGCGGCTGTCCAGCCGGGCCTTGTAGCTGATGTTGTTCTGCTGCGCCAGCTGCACCTGCTCCTTGAGCTGTTGGTTCTTCACCAGGGCCATGTGGACCTGCGTCCCGGACTGGATCACCAGGAACAGGCACAGCCCCACCAGCGCGGCCACGGTGTAGCCCACCAGCGTCTTTCGCCACACCTGGGACGCCCGGAGGTTCTTCGTCTCCATGGGGTCCTCCCGCTGCGGGCGCACGGGGCGTATGGGCTCGCGCCGGGGCTTGACCGCGGGCGCGGGCGCGGCCGAAGCCGCAAACGGGGCGAAATAGTCGTCGGTCAGCGGTTGGGGTAGGGGCATAGGGGTCACATCCTTAGTGTAGTGAATGGTAAATTCATGTGTAGGGGGCGGCGTCCCCGACGCCCCGGGTACAAAAGCTTTGCTCTATCCGCCAAAGGACATCCGGCGAAAGCCCTGTTTTTCTGGGCCGGGGACGTCCGGAGGCCGTCCCCTACGGCGTTTTGTAATTATAATTTCTCTAAAACTCTAAGCTTCGCGCTTCTGGCCCGTGGATTTCTCGCGAGCTCCTCCGCGCTTGGGGTGAGGGGCTTCTGCGGCATGCGGGCCTTCGGGGTGACGCCGCAGACGCACTTTGGAAATTCCGGCGGGCATTGGCAGCCCGCGCGCAGCTTCTTGGTGACGCGCTTCACGGCGGCATCCTCCAGGGAGTTGAAGGTGATCACGGCCAGCCTGCCGCCGGGGAGGAGCAGGCCGAACAGGTCCAGCAGCGCCTCCTCGAGGCCGTCCAGCTCGCCGTTGCAGGCGTAGCGCAGCGCCATGAAGGCCTTGCGGGCCGGGTGGCCGTCCCGCCGGGCCGCCGCGGGTACGGCGTTGGCGATGAGCGCGGCCAGCTGCGTGGTGGTCTCGATGGGGGCGTTTTCTCTCGCCAGCACAATCGCCCTCGCGATGCGATTCGCGTATTTCTCCTGGCCGTAGTCCCAGAATATCTGCCGCAGGCCGCCCTCCGGCAGGCTGTTCACCAGGCCGGCCGCCGAGACGCCCTCGCGGCTCATGCGGCAATCCAGGGGGGCCTCCCGGTGGTAGCTGAAGCCCCGCGCGGGCGTATCGAACTGGTGCGAGCTCGCGCCCAGGTCGAGCAGCGCGCCCCGCAGGGGTTCCTCCACAAATCGTACTGCCTGAAAGAAATTGCCCTGGTATATCGTGATAGCGGGCTCGTTCGCGAAGCGTTCACGCAGGGCCAGGATGGCGTCGGGGTCTCGGTCGACTGCCAGAATGCGGCCCTCGCGCTCTATGGACTCCAGCAGCAGAGCGGTGTGCCCGCCACCGCCCGCGGTGCCATCCAGCCACGCGCCGCCCGGAGAGGGGCGCAGCGCCGCCACGGCCTCGCGCAAAAGCACGGTCTCATGATGGAATGTCATCGCTTGTTTCCTGCGGGATGGGCCGCGCCGGGTCGGGGGTGTAGTCGAAGCGGCTGGTATCCGCGCGGCGGTTGCTCTCCCAGAGGCGCCACACCGCCAAAGGCCAGATCTCCATATAGGTCCGGTTGGCCAGGAAGAACAGCTTATCGCCTCTGTCGAAGCCCGCCTTTTCGCGATACCGCTCCGGGATGACGAAGCGCCGGGCGCTGTCGAGTTCCACGTATTCCACGTGGCCGTAGGCGTCCCGCAGCAGGTTTTGCCGCCCTTGCTTTTCCGACTGGGCGTATTCGCGCTCGAACATCTCGTCGAAATACTCGTCCAGGCTGAGCACGAGGTAGGGCTGCTCCTTGCCCTGGGGCTCCCAGAGGACGATTTCCTCCCCCTGGGGGTAGATGTCGCTGAACCTGGCGGGCACGCTGACCCTGCGCTTCTGGTCGATGGTCCCCTCCGCGTTGCCCCGCGTCCTCGGCATGCCGCCCGCCTCCTTTCAGGTTGTCATTTTGCTTTTTTACTTTTTTATTTTCTGCTTTTTTACTTATCCACTGTTTCCACAGGGTTTTCCACCACTTTGCCCCACTTATGCTCTGTTCTTGGTTAGAGTTTGCCTGCTTTTTGGGATACCTACCCATAATACATCAACTTGGAGGCTTTGTCAAGCCCCCGCGAAAGAAAAACATGCGGTTCCCAAAAAAAGTCACACGCCGCCCGCCGGCGAATATACTGTAGGGCAGAGCGCAGCGTCCTTCTGCCTATATATCTTTCACTGATTAGGAGGAATTCCCATTGCCGAATACGTATGGATTTGACCCCTGCGCCGGGGCCGCTTTTTCCGACCCCGCCTACTGCTGCAAGTACTTCCGCGGCGCGCCCGGGGCGACCGGCTCCAAGGGCGACAAAGGCGACAAGGGCGATCCCGGCGACCCGGGGCCCATGGGCCCGGAGGGGCCGCAGGGCCTGCAAGGCGAGGCGGGTGCGCAGGGCAGCCAGGGGATGCCCGGTATGCGCGGCGCTTCCGGGCCGACGGGAGCCGCGGGCGTCCGTGGCGCGGCGGGCGCGCAGGGCCCGATGGGCCCCCGAGGGGTCACCGGCCCGGCGGGGCCCAGGGGCGAGCGCGGCCCGGCGGGCGCGGACGGCGCGGCCTACGGCGGGCTCTTCAATACGAACGCGGGCGAGTTCTGCACGCAGCCGGACGAGGTGGCCGCCATGACCTTCTCCGATGCGTTCCCGGCGGCGGGTATGCACTACGACAGCAACCACTCCATGGTGCTTGAGCGCGGCGGCGTGTACGAGATCCATTACGCCCTGCGCGCCGTCAGCCATGGCCGCTCGCAGCTGAACCTGGCCGTCACCAACGACGGCGTGATGATCCCTTGCAGCCGCGTTTGCAGGGATACAGGCGGCGGTGAAAGCCTCAGCGTCAGCGGCGTTGCCGTGGCCGAGGCCAGCGCGGGCGCGCACCTGCACTTCATTGCTCACGGCGGGGACTGCGCAAGCGAATGCTACTCGCTGTGCGACGGCGTGAATCTCATGCTCTATGCCAAGCGCCTGGGCGGCCTGCGGGGGTGTGGGTGCGGAGGGTGTAGCGGGTGAGGACACCCCCCTACCCCCCTCATGCGTGAGGGGGGCTTTCTTTGCTCTTTACGAAAGCTTCGGCAAACGCACAATAAGCCCCCCTCGCGCACGAGGGGGGTCAGGGGGGTGTTTTTGGGCCGCCGCGGGCCTTGAGGGCTCACGGCGGGTGATTGTTTATTCTGTTTAGAACCAGTTCATCCAAAGCCACCCGAAGCAGATGTAGCGCAGCAGGAATTGCACGAAGGAGGGAAGGCCCTCCCACCATTTTGGTTCTGGGTTTGACTGGCCGGCTTCTGTAATTATAACGGTATAGGGGGCGTCTGTTGCGCAACCTATGACAAACCGAAAATATATCTCGGCTGTCATACTGAAATCGCACGACCAGCTCCCGTTGAGCCCGTCAAAGGTCTCCATCGGGACTCCATCCATTGATGTGTCGCCCAGCTTAAATTCCAGCGAATCGAAGTTACCTTCCACACGAATGGTATAGCTGCCGCTTTCCGAGGGCCTGTAACGAAAATCGAGCCAACCACGCCAAGCATCATTGGCTTCTTCGACTGTCACAGTTCGGGGCGTGTTCAGCGTTAGCGTAATCATATAACCATCCGCCAACACGCCCACCATCCCAACCCCCATAATCATGCACAACGCCAACAGTACGCCCAGACACTTTTTCATTTGAATGACCTCCTCAATATTTGTGCCTCCATTATACCACGTTGCACTTGATTGTCAAGTGTATTTTTAATGTGTATCTAATAAATTTTTCTTCTCGTATAATTTACACATAAAATTATGCAGGAGGAAAGCCAATGGGCCTTCGTATCGAACGGGAGGAGTTCGTCAACAAGACATTTCGGCTGAATGTAAAGCTGGTGCGCGAGGTTGAGGTGGTATGCACACAGCAGAATATTTCGATGAACCGTTTCGTGGACATCGCGCTGCGCTACGCGCTGGAGCATTTGGAGGATGGAACGGAAGAGCAATGACACTGTAGGGGCGGCATTCTTGCCGCCCGCATCATAACGTAACAAACCGCCGCGGGCCTTGAGGGCTCGAGGCGGTATAGTTTTATCATCGTCGCTCAAAAAAGCGCGCCAAAAAAGAGGTTTCCGCGGGTATAGTGGAGGCTTATCTTTTGCACCTTGAAAACTGAATATTTTCCATAAAACAGCCGCCACACCGTGACGGCTGCATTTTTCTGTTGCGCGAACTTACTTGTTGATCCCAACCACAACGCCGCTGCCTACGGTCTTGCCGCCCTCGCGGATGGCGAAGCGCAGGCCCTCTTCGATGGCGATGGGGGTGATCAGCTCCACGCTCATCTCCACGTTGTCGCCGGGCATACACATCTCCACGCCCTCGGGCAGGGTGATCACGCCGGTGACGTCGGTGGTGCGGAAGTAGAACTGCGGGCGGTAGTTGTTGAAGAAGGGCTTGTGGCGCCCGCCCTCGTCCTTGGTGAGCACGTAGACCTGGCCCTGGAACTTGGTCTGCGGGGTGATGGAGCCGGGCTTCGCCAGCACCTGGCCGCGCTCGATCTCCTTGCGCTGCACGCCGCGCAGCAGCGCGCCGGCGTTGTCGCCCGCCTCGGCGTAGTCCAGGGTCTTGTGGAACATCTCCAGGCCGGTGACGACGACCTTGCGCTTGGCGTCCTTCAGGCCCACGATCTCCACCTCGTCGCCGGACTTGATCTGGCCGCGCTCCACCCGGCCGGTGGCCACGGTGCCGCGCCCGGTGATGGTGAACACGTCCTCCACCGCCATGAGGAAGGGCAGGTCTGCCTTGCGGTCCGGGGTGGGGATGTAGCTGTCCACGGCGTCCAGCAGCTCCCAGATGCTCTTGAGCTCCGGGGCGTCGATCTGGCCGCCGTCGTAGCTGAGGGCCTCCAGGGCGCTGCCGCGGATGACGGGGATGTCGTCGCCCGGGAACTGCTGCTCGGTGAGGGCCTCGCGGATCTCCAGCTCGATCATCTCGAGGTACTCGTCCGCGTCCTCGCCGTTCTCCTCGATGACCTGGTCGCACTTGTTCATATACACCACGATGGAGGGCACGCCCACCTGGCGGGCCAGCAGCAGGTGCTCGCGGGTCTGGGCCATGGGGCCGTCGGTGGCGGCGATGACGATGATCGCGCCGTCCATCTGCGCCGC
>WRDW01000014.1 GCA_009779995.1 Oscillospiraceae bacterium
ACGGAACATACTCTGGGCAAATGACAACTATATAGAATTCGGCATGGATTCCTATGCGGCAAAGGCTCAAATGCGCCCGGAACTGATTACGGGCAATCGGGGCACGCTGATTATGCCCCGTGCATTGAAGGCCGCCGAACTGCAAAAGCAACGCACAAAAATAAAAGCCGAGGTGTTCACCCCGACTTGGATTGTCAAAAAGCAAAATGACGCCGTGGACGCCGATTATATGGCTGACGACCTGGAGACGTACACCCGCCGGAAATGGCTCGAAATCACCTGCGGTGAAGCGCCCTACATGGCGACCCGCTATGATATGGAAACCGGCGAGGCGATTGCGCTTTCCGGGCGCGTGGGGCTCGTTGACCGCAAACTCGCCCGAATCAACGCCGAGGTGATCGACAAAGCCGAATGGCAGCGGTTTGCCGAACTCGCCTACAAAGCAAGCTATGGCTTTGAATGGAACGGGGATTCGCTCCTCCTCGCGCGTGAAAATCTATTATATACATATCGTGACTACTACGTTGAAAAGTGGGGCGAGCCGCCGTCTTTCGCTGCGTTTGAGGAGATTGCCAAAATCGTCAGCTACAATATCTTTCAGATGGACGGGCTGACCTATACCATCCCGCTGTCGGAAAGCAAGGAAAAAGTCGAGCATCGATTCTCTCTATTCAACTTGGAAGAAGAGAAAGAGGAATGGCGAACCATCCCCGGCAAGCGCGTCAGGATCATGAACTGGGATACCAATCAAATGGAATTCTTCGATAAAAGGATTAAAAGGCCATGAGCGAAAACACAAGCATCAAAACAATGAGGACAGTTTACCCTCAGGTGTACGCTTTTGTTACCTCCGGATATGAGCGAAACGAGGGCTGGGTTAAAATCGGCTATACCGAACGCCGAAACGTGGACGAGCGCATTCGCCAGCAGACAGGTACGGCTTTGCGCCCAGCGAGATCATCTACAACATTGCACGCAACTATGTCTATGGCGGCTTTCCCGGCATAGACAGTTCAAACTTGCAGTGCCGCAATTTAACCGAAACAGCGAAAGCAGGAGGGAACTTGGAAATGAGATTTGATTGCGTGGTGGGCAATCCGCCGTATCAGGAGGAAACAAAGGACACGAGTGATCTCCCAATTTATCATCACTTTTATAATCTAGCTGAAAGCTTAGCTAGTGTCTATTGCATAATATCGCCTGCAAAATTTTTGTTCAATGCTGGAAAGACTCCTGCGGTATGGAACAAAAAAATGTTAGGCGACAAATACCTTAAGGTGCTTAGTTATTGGAAAGATGCGGGCCAGGTGTTTCCGAACATTACATTCGAAGGCGGAGTGGCGATAACATATCGAGATGTTAATGTAATCAATGGCCCTATAGGACAATTCAACGCATTTTCTGAGTTGGATACAATTACGCGCAAGGTTTTCTCCATTGCGAACGAATCGTTAAACATTATTATGTATCTACAAAACAAGTTTGATTTAGATGCGCTGTACAACGATTACCCTGCACTACGATCAGTAATTGGGAGTGGTGGCAGAGAAAAAAGGCTCACAACATCCATTTTCGACACACTGGGAGATGTTTTTAATGAAGAGCAACAGTCAGTTACTGATATAAGAATATTGGGAGTACAAAACGCATCAAGAATAATTCGGTATATAAATCGAAAATATCTTGTGCCGTCAGAGAATGTAAATATGTACAAGGTTCTGATTTCAAAATCGAATGGAGCATCGGGCACTCTTGGTGAAGAATCTGCTCGGATAATAAGCACACCAGAAATCGGAACGCCCAATCAAGGATTTACCCAGTCCTTTATAAGCGTTGGCGCATTTGACTCGGAGTATGAAGTTAATGCTGCATTCAAGTATATAAAATCAAGGTTTTCAAGAGTGCTTCTTGGCGTGATGAAAGTGACCCAGGACAATTCGCCTGACAAGTGGCAATGCGTCCCCCTCCAGGACTTTACCCCGCACAGCGACATCGACTGGACGCAGGCTATTGCGGATATCGACCGCCAGCTTTATGCGAAATATGGCCTGGACGAGATGGAGATTGCGTTTATCGAGGGGAAGGTCAAAGCGATGGAGTGAACTGAGCCATGAAACAAAGAGGCGGGGTTTGGAGGCCAGGTTTTATCACTGCGTTTAGTAGTGTGGGTTCGGAATGTCGGAGAGCAGATTCACATAGCCAAAAATGAGTGGAATCAGGCGGTTTTAGGGCAAGGCATTGAACCTGGATCACCGAGAGCCGGAGCCGCCGGGCGACGACGCGCCGGACGAGGACGTCGCCGAAATGCACGTAGCCGCCGATGCCGGGCATGGGGATGTGCAAAACATACGCGACACCGTGATGAGCGCCGCGAACAGCGCGGCCGCGAGCATGGTCCGCAGCGATTTTCGCTTCACAATAGCTCCTTTATGTGCAGCTCGAAGGGCACGCCCGCTGCGCCAGCATCGCGGCGGCGTCGATTATCGCGATGGTCTCGCGGGACCGCGCGATGGTCAAGCTGGACGAGCAGTACCCCGGCTACGGCTTCGCCCAGCACAAGGGCTACGGCACGAAGGCGCACTACGAGGCCCTGGAGAAGCTCGGGCCGTGCTATGTGCACATGCTGAGCTTTTTGCATTAGCAATTCGAAGTGTCAATATATGCGGAGGCGCACGGCCGTGCGTCTCCGCTTTTTGCGGCGGGCAAGCTGTCCCTCCCGCGCATACAATGCAATGGCCGGGCTAATCGGCCAAGAGATCGAAAGAGGAGGAATTCCAATGCCCTTCAATACAAACTGCAACCTGTTCTGCTGCTGCCAGAATTCCTGCGGCAGGCCAAATAACTGTTGCCCTCGCTGCCGGCAAAACCGGTGCTGCTGCCCTCCAAGGCCCTTCGGGCCTGTCTTCGGGGCGGGGCTGTTTTTTGACGGGGACGAGCCGTATTTCACCCGCGCCATCACCCTGGGCGACCTGCCTGTGACGGACGTGACCGTGCCGCTCAACGTGTTCAACCCGCTGCTGGGGATGTCCGTCACCGGCAATTCCCTCGTGGTGACGCAGGGCGGGCTGTATGACCTGCGCTGCTATATCGGTACGCAGTTCCTTTCCCTGTTCCCATACGAGGTGTTCGTGGCGAAGAGCCTGGGCGGCGTGCTCACGCCCATCGCCGAGACGCTGGAGCAGACGCTCTGCGACGACGTATCCATTCTGCCCGCCGAAGCGCCCCTGGAGCGGGCCCCGCTGCTGCCGCTGCTGCCCCGGTATATCGCCAAGACCACGCAGGCCTGCCTGGACCCCGGAACCCAACTTTCCCTCGTCGTGCGCCTGAGGAGTATAGGCGTGCTGTATATCATGCCAGGCGCCCTCCTGACCGCCCAGCGCATAGGGGCCTGCAAGGGGCTGCCGATATAAAGCGTGTGCTTTTTATTCCGGAGACGCAGATGCCCTGCGTCTCTGCTTTTTTGCCTCACCCCGCCAACGCCAGCAATTCCGCAAAGCGCGGGTCGGCCTTGAAGGCCTCGGGCCAGGGGTTTATGGACGCATGGGTGTGCTCCTCGCAGCGGAGGGATTTGCGCACCTGGTTCATGTTGAGCCATGGGAAGCCGCTTTTATCAAAAACATGCCCCCGCAGCATGGGCGAGGTGTGTACGCTCGTTTGCGGCAGTTCCTCGAAGCGGCGGGCGATTTCGATGCATTGACCTATGGCTGCAAAGGCCGCGTCGCAGTTACCCGCGTGGGCGGCCCCAAGCGCGATGGCTTCCCACAGGTTAAACACGTTTGGGCCGATTGCGCCGTAGTCGCCGTCCGGGCATACCGCGTTGAATATGTCCAGCAGGGCGTATTCGATCGGCAGGTGTTCCTCCTTGTCCATCGTGTTCCCCAGATGTACCATCATGCCGTTGAGCACGCGCAGCATCTGCAAGATTGCCTCGTGGCAGATTCTTCGGTTCTCCTCGCGGGAATGGGGCAGCAGATGGAAGGTGCCCATATACTCCCTGGTCTGCCACAGGCCGGGGAATTCGCCGATGATACGCCTGAGCTCTTTCAGCTCCGCCGCGCTTTTCTCGGGCTCTTTTTTCACGAGGACGCCATAATAGAGGCATAGGCAGCTCTTGGCCTCCAGCCGTATAGCGTCATTCGTGCAGTTTTCGAGAATGTTGCTATAGACACTCCTGATCTCCGGCAGCCGCGCGCGCATTCGCTCGCCTTCCCCCGCGTCATGCCAGCCAATCGCCGTCAGCCTGTTAAAGTATGCGCCCCATAGCCGGTATTCCATGGGAAACTCCTTCAGCGCCTCTCTGGCCGCCTGCAGGGTCTGTTCCCAATTGCGCCCGTCTGTCCCAAGCAAATCGAGTATCTCCTGTATGCGCCGCTCGTTCTCCGCTTGATCAATGCCCAGCAGGTCGTCCGTACGCACGCCGAAGAAGCGCGCCAGCACGGGCAGCATGGAGAGGTCGGGCCAGTTTTCGTCGCGCTCCCAGTTGCTGATGGTCTGATAGGACACGTTTAAGCGAGCGGCCAGCTGCTCCTGGGTGAGGCCCTTTTCGCGGCGCAAACGCCGCAGGGATTCGCCGAATAGAATTTGCATGGGGTTCCCTCCTTCCCTGTACCCCCATATTACCCCATTTTCATCGCCAATGCAACATCAAAATGCTGGAGAGTTTCTCCCGAGTACCGGGAGTGCCATCGAAACGCGCTTTCCGCATATACTGGAGCAGAACCCGAAAGGAGCCCTGCGCATGACAATCATACCTTATAACCGGCCCGCCGCCGTCGCCTACGCCCACGAGTGGGCCATGGGCCGCAACCCGAGGTACGGGGATTTCTCGAATATCGGCGGTGATTGTTCGAATTTCATCAGCCAGTGCCTCGTGGCCGGGGGGGCGGTGATGAACGAGACCCGCGGCACGGGCTGGTTCTACCACTCCATGAACAGCCGCGCCGCCGGGTGGAGCGCCGTGCCCTACCTATACAAATTCCTGGTGAATAACCGGGGGCGCGGGCCCTTCGGCCATGAAGTCCCCCTGGAGGAGCTCGAATTGGGGGACATCATACAGCTGAAGTTCGCGGGGATGGCGGATTACTCGCATTCGCTGCTGGTGGTGTCAATAGAAGAGCCGCCCACGCCTGTAAACATACGCATCGCCGCGCACAGCTATGACTGCGACGACAGGCCGCTGAGCACCTACAGCTACGTCAGCGCCCGGGGTATACGCATCGACGGGATAAGAAAATAGCCCATATACAAAAATTTCAGTGATTTTTCACGCAAAACCCCTTCCCAAAGCTCCGCAAAGTATGTTATAATACAATATAATGTGTAAAGCGTCTCTTTTGGGCGGATGACCGGGGAGACGCATGTGGGAGGTTTTTGCGGATGGATGTCGCGATACTGGGCTACGGCGTGGTGGGCTCGGGCACGGCGCGGCTGCTGGAGAAAATCAGCGGCGATGCCGCCCTGCGCGCCCTGCCGCTGCGGCTGAAATATATCCTGGACATACGGGATTTCCCCGGCGACCCCCTGGAGCGACTGGTGACCCATAATTTCAACGCCATCCTGGGCGACCCGGACGTGCGCGTGGTGGCAGAGACCATGGGCGGGCTGCACCCGGCCTTCGAATATGTGCTGGCCTGCCTGCGCGCGGGCAAGAGCGTGGTGACCTCGAACAAAGAGCTCGTCGCGGCGAAGGGCTATGCGCTGCTGCAGGCCGCCAGGGAGAACAACGCCAACTTCCTCTTCGAGGGCAGCGTGGGCGGGGGCATCCCCATTATACGCCCGCTTTCCCAGTGCCTGTGCGCCAACGAGATCGCCGAGGTGGCGGGCATCCTCAACGGCACCACGAATTTCATCCTGACCCGTATGCTCGGCGACGCCATGCCCTTCGGCCGGGCGCTGCAAATGGCCCAGGAGAACGGCTACGCCGAGCGCGACCCCAGCGCCGACATCGGCGGGGCGGACGCCTGCCGCAAGATATGCATCCTGGCCACCCTCGCCTTCGGGCGGCATGTCTACCCCGAACAGGTGCGCACCGAGGGCATAGAGGGCATCACCCCGGAGGACGCCGCCTACGCCGACAGGCTCGATTGCAGCATCAAGCTGCTGGCGCGCGCGAAGCGCCTGCCCGACGGGAGAATCACGGCTTGCGTAGCCCCCATGCTCGTCCCCCGGGAGGGCAGCCTCCTCGCCTGCGTGAGCGACGTCAACAACGCGATTTTAATCCGGGGCGACGCCGTGGGGGACGTGATCTTCTACGGCCGGGGTGCGGGGCCGGAGCCCACGGCCAGCGCCGTTGTGGCGGACATCCTCGACTGCGCCAGGCATATTGACCGCCGCCGCCACTTCGAGTGGGAGGACGGCGCGCCGGATTACGTCGCCCCCGCTGAAGATGACATCGCGAAATTCTACGCCCGCGTCTCCTGCGATGATGAGCCCTCCGCCCGAAAACAGGTGCTGCAAGCCTTCCCCGGCGCGTCGTTCATCGAGATCGACGGCGCAAGGCCGGGCGATCTGGCCTTCGTCATCCTCCCAACAAAAGACGGCCAAATGCGGGCGGCGCTGGCCGGGCTGGCGGGCGTGAAGGCCGAAATGGTGATGCGGGTAGCGGGGTTTTGACTTGAGCGCAAAGCGGTCAGCCGCTCCGCGGTGCTCCCTCACCCGCCCGAGGCGGGAGCTCCCTCACGAGCGAGCCAGGGGGTTTTTCCTGCGGCTTTCGTAAATTTTCGGAGACAAGCCCCCGGCTCCCTCGTGAGGGAGCTCCGCCGCAGCGGTGAGGGAGTATCGCGGAGCGACGTACCTCGTTCGGTACCCACAAGTTTTCAAAGAAGAAAGGAGCCCCCCATGAAGCGTATCGCAATGGCACTCGCGGCGGCAATGCTGTTGGGTCTCTGCGCCTGCGGGCAGGAGGCAGCGCCCGTGACGCTGAGCGTTGTTCGACAGGATTGGACAGGAAGGCCAGTTCAACAGATGGAGCCAATATCTCTTGGCGCATACGCCTTAAAAAAGCGCAGCGTTGCAGAGTCTGAGACTTGGGACGGCAACGCAAAAATTACTTTGAAAAAGTTTGACGACAATACAGTCACAGTGCGTTTTCAGACAAAAAACATGGTGGAAAGAAATCCAAACGGAACAATTAACCTGATGTCCGATGAACACGACTGGGTTGCTGTGATTCCCTACGAAGAGCCATATGAAATCATTACACAGACAATGGATGCTGGCACCTCATTTATTTATACCTTTAGTAAAAACAACTTTTGATTTCAATCACAAACCCCACCCACAAAAGGAGGCCTTATATGTATCACCGCCAAAGCTCGACCGCCGGGGGCTATCGCAAGTCTATCCCCCGCGCAAAATTAAATTCACACTGGAGGTAATAGCATGGCACTCATCGTGCAAAAATACGGCGGCACTTCCGTGGCCGACGCGGACTGCCTGCGCAACGTGGCGCGGATCATCGCGGACACCTATAAAAAGGGCGACGACGTGGTGGTGGTGGTCTCCGCCCAGGGGGATACCACCGATGACCTCATCGCCAAGGCGAAGGAGATCACGGGGAGCCCGCAAAAGCGCGAGCTGGACGTCCTGCTCTCCGCCGGGGAGACCATGTCCAGCGCCCTGCTGGCCATGGCCGTGCAGGCGCTCGGCTGCCCGGCGGTGTCGCTCCAAGGCTGGCAGGCGGGCTTCCAGACGAGCTCCGCCTACGGCAGCGCCCGCATCAAAACGATTCAGACCGAGCGCCTGAAAGTCGAGCTGGGCCGCAAGAACGTGGTGATCGTGGCTGGCTTCCAGGGCATCTGCAGGTACGACGACATCACGACGTTTGGGCGCGGCGGCAGTGACACGACGGCCGTGGCGCTTGCGGCGGCATTACATGCCGACAGATGCCAGTTCTACAAAGATGTCGAGGGCGTCTACACCTGCGACCCCAGGAAGGTGAAGGGCGCGCAGAGGCTCAGCGAGATCACCTACGACGAGATGCTGGAGCTGGCGACGCTGGGCGCGCAGGTGCTCAACAACCGGGCCGTGGAGATGGCCAAAAAGTACAATGTAGAACTGGAAGTTCTCTCGAGTTATGCGCGCAATCCCGGAACGATCGTCAAGGAGGTAACAACCATGGAAAAAATGCTAGTGCGCGGGGTGACGAAGGACACCGATACGGCGCGCATCTCCGTCGTGGGCGTGGCGGACATCCCCGGCGTGGCCTTCAAAATCTTCAGCAAGCTGGCCGCGAAGGACATCAACGTGGACATCATCCTGCAATCTGTCGGCCGCGACAACACGAAGGACATCTCCTTCACCGTGTCCCGCGCCCATGCCGGCGAGGCCGTGGGTATCCTGGAGGCCATGGACCTCACCGCTGGGCTGCCCCTGGTGTGCGACACGCAGGTCGCGAAAATCTCCGTGGTCGGCGCGGGGATGGAGACGCACCCCGGCACGGCCTCGAAGATGTTCGAGGCACTCTACGGCGCGGACATCAACATCCAGATGATCTCCACCAGCGAGATCAAAATCTCCGTGCTCATCGAGCAGGCCCAGGCGGACAGGGCCGTGGCGGCGGTGCACAACGCCTTTTTCCCCGAAGGGTAAAAAAGGAGTAAGGCGTTGGCTCTCTTGTCCTGAGCCTGCGGCGCGGGCGTCTGCGGCGCGAGCGAAAATTTTTCTTGACATTTCCCCGTATTTTGGTATAATGGAGAAAAATCAGAATAGGGGGTGCGAAAACCATAATGGTCATTCTTCCGTTCGTAATCTCGGCGATTTCCCTACTGATCGGCCTGGTCAACATCGTCGTTATGTGGCCCGCCATCATCAACTCGGTCTATGAATTCATCGCGAGAATCTTCCTGTAAAGCGTAAAAACCAACCGCCGCCCTGCGCGCAAACGCGGGGCGGGCGTTGGCATTGCTTTTCACTTTTCCATCCCCACCAGGCCGAAGCAGCCGCCGCCGCAGTGCGCCGTGGTGGTTCCGCCCACGCGGCCCTCCAGCTCCAGGCGGCCCACGTAGGGCTGCAGCAGCTCCAGGGCCAGGGCGTACATGCGCTCGCGCGCCTCGGGCGCAATATCGGCCGTGTGCACCAGGTAGCACTCGGCGCTGTCGCATTCCCCCAGGAAGCGCCGCGCGGTATCCCGCAGCCAGGCCCCGGCGGGGTCCTTGCCGCGGTACTTCTTGCCTATGGTCTGCCCGCCCGTATCGCCGTGGAACTGCACGGCGGGGTGGAGCCCCAGCAGGTTGGCCCCCAGGGCCAGCACCCCCGGGCAGCGCCCGCTTTTTGAGATAAAATCCAGGGCGTCCAGGTAGTAGACGCCCCAGACCTTCTCCCGCAGCCGCGTGAGCCGCGCGGCGATCTGCTGTGCCGCCAGGCCCTCCTCCCGCAGCCGGTGGGCGTGCAGGCAAAGCAGGCCCTGGGAGACGCTGAAGTTCAGGCTGTCCACCACGTGGACCTCCCCTTCGGCCTCCCGCGCGCCCAGCACGGCGTTTTGGTGGCAGGCGGAGTATTTGTGGTTGATCGTGACGTGCACGACGGCCTCTCCCCGCCGCGTAAATCCCTCGAAGAAAGATTTAAAGGCCTCGGGCGGCGGCGCGGCCGTCATGGGGATGGCGCGGCGCAGCCGGTGGGCCTCCAGGATGTCCTCCGGGGCGATGTCCACGCCGTCCAGGCAGGTCTTCCCCTCCAGCAGGATGCGCATGGGCACGGTCTCCAACCCAACCTGCGCGCGTAAGCGCGGCGGCAGGTCGGCGGTGCTGTCGCCCGTGATGGCGATCTGTTTGGTCATATCATAGTCCCCTTATTGTCTTCCAATGGAGTCCCCTTCTTAGATTTGTCGCCCGCCAGATAAAAATTCCTGCGCGCGGAGAAAATTTTTTGTCAAAAAAAACTTGTTTCCCTTCGCCGCTTATGATATAATGTGTTTAATCTAGCAAAAAGGAGCGATACGTATGGCGGCACACTGCCCCAACCCGGCTTGCAACTATAAGCTGAAACTCACCGACTGGAAGCCCAACTGCCCCGATTGCGGCACGAACATCCTCTATTACAAGATGGAGGAGCGCCTGCTGGCCGAGGCCGACCAGGTGGAGCTGGCCAACGCCGCCTTCCAGAAGAAGACTGACCGCGCCAAGGCCGCGGTGGTGGGCAACAACTGGGCCATTGCCCGCCTGGTGCTTCTGGTAGTGCCCCTGCTCACCCTGCTGCTGCCCCTGGGCAAGGTTGCGATACACGGCCCCTTCGTGGAGAAGACCGCGAGCCTCGGCGTCATCGGCCTGGTGGACGTGGTGGGGAGCCTGAACACCGACGTGCTGCTGGCCATGGTGGGCGATTCCGTGATGCAGCCGGCTTTCATTTGGTGCGTACTGGCCATCCTCGGCCTGGTGCTGGTGGTGCTGGCGATTCTGGGCGGCCTTGCCACCTGCTGGCTGGCGCGCAGCCCCGCCGGGTTCAAGCGCACGATCCTCTTCTTCGTTTTGGGCTTCGGCGGCGCGGTGCTGGCCCCCGTGGCCCTGCTCCAGTTCGGCAATAAGCTCGCCGCCATCCTGCCAGGCGCCATGACCGTGCAGGTGCAGTGGGGCGTATTCGTGGTGATGCTGTCCTTCCTGCTGATCCTCGGCATCAATATCTACATCAAGGCCACCGGGGACATCCCCGTGGTGAACAAGCAGTGCTGGATCAGCGGCTTCCCCGAGGAGGAGGTGCTGGAGAAGCTGGCACAGGGCCTCACCCTGGAGGACATGCGCAGGGAAAGGGACGAGAGGGAGAAGGCGGAAGCGGCCGAAGCTGAATAGACACCCCGGCGCTGCGCGCCACCCCCCTCTAAGAGGGGGGCTTCCTGTGCGCTTATCAGGGTGTTCTGGCAACACTACATTAATATAGGGAGGGCACTATGAGAAAAGCAATCGCGGCGTTTCTGGCAACCATCTTGGGGGTCTTCGGCATTGCTGTCGTGGACAAGGCGCTTGAGGATCGCGTGTCTGCGCTGGAGGCGGAGGTATCATCACTGGCCGCTATACACAATACTGAGCCGCCAACAACTGTTGTGTATACCACAGACACCACGACGCCCACCACGACCACGACGCCCACCACGACGACGATTGGCACCACGACTACAATTGATATGTACGCATGGAGGGATTATGCGCCCGCTGGAGCTCCCTATTTTAGATTTGTTGGCCCCATACGACTGCACATTACAGAATACAAGTGGAGAGTAACTTCTTTCATTCCAAAAAGCGATGACCCACAAACCCCTGATGAGCTTTATGATAGGTACGAGTATGAATTTTCCGTAAAAGGAACGGCACCCATTTCGTGTGCCGGGTTAACTCTATACTATTCAGGGCCGAACGGAAGCACTGTTATTGAGGCTGATGGTAGCTTCGCCATCGAATACGAAGCAAACGGTAGCCTAACGCCTATTATCTTCAGTAAAATCGAGTAAATAAGTCGAAGTGAAAGGCGGCGCAGTATGCCTGACAAGAAAGACGCGCTGAAGCTGTTTGACGACGCATCGCCCGTGCGGGCGGTGTGGGATGAGGACGCCGAAAAGTGGTGGTTCTCGGTCGTAGACATCTGCGCCGTGCTGACTGACAGCGACTATCAGAGGGCCCGCAACTACTGGAAGTGGCTGAAGGGAAAACTGACGCAAGAGGGGAGTCAGTTGGTTAGCGACACTAACCAACTGGACGGTAAGTCGGTATCAGGTTGTTACCATCTGAAAATGCAATCCGCAGACGGAAAATACTACATGACCGACGTAATGGATACCGAACAGGTGTTGCGCCTGATCCAGTCCATACCTTCGCCAAAGGCGGAGCCGTTCAAGCTGTGGCTGGCGAAGGTCGGCAATGAGCGCATTGACGAAACCATCGACCCGGAGCTCTCTATCGACAGGGCCGTCCGGGACTACAAGCGCCTGGGCTACAGCGAGAGCTGGATCAACCAACGCATCAAGTCCATAGAGGTGCGCAAGGCCATGACCGACGAATGGGACAGGAGCGGGGTGCAGGGCCAGGAATACGCCTCGCTGACCGACCTGATGTCGCGCACATGGAGCGGGATGACCACCGGCCAATACAAGCGCTTCAAGGACCTGACGAAAGAAAACCTCCGGGACCACATGACCAATACAGAGCTGGTTCTGAACATGCTTGCGGAGGTGGCGGCGACGATATTTCAGTTGTGAAAAATCCGGAGGGGTATCAGGAGAGCGCGGAGGTCGCCCGCGAGGGAGCGGAAACGGCGAAGGCGGCAAGACTGCGCCTGGAGCAAAGCACCGGCAAACCGGTCGTCAATCCCGCGAACGCAAAAGGGCTTCAACAGGCCGCGCAGCAAAAGAAGATTGATTCGCAGCCCGAAAGAGATATTGGACAACATTAGCATAAAAAACCTCCCTCCCCCGCAAACTAGCGGGGGAGGGACTTTTTATGTCCAATTTATTCAGCAAGGACTTCGAGAAGAACAGAAAAGCCATGCGCGCGCTGCTGCGGGTGGACAGCAGCTTCGACATCCTCACCCGCGCGGTGCTCATGGAGGGCAAGCGCGCGGAGATCTATTTCGTGGACGGCATGGTGCGCAGCGAGAGCCTGGAGAAAATCCTCGGCCTGCTGCTGCAGCTGCCCGCCGGGGCCCTGGAGAAGGGCACGGCGGAGGACTTCGCCGCCCGCGCCGTGCCCTACGGCGAGACCGACGCGGTGGCCGACCCGGCGGCCTTCGCCGCCTTCGTGCTCTCGGGCTGCGTGGGGCTGCTGCTGGAGGGCTACGACCGGGCCGTGCTCATCGACGTGCGCGAGTACCCCACCCGGCCCGTGATGGAGCCCGAGAACGACCGCGTGCTGCGCGGCCCCCGGGAGGGCTTCGTGGAATCCCTGCTGGTGAACACCGCCATGGTGCGCCGCCATATCCGCGACCCCAGGCTCACCATGGAGCTCATACAGGCGGGCGGGCGCTCCCACACCGATGTCGTCCTGTGCTACCTGGAGGACAGGGCGGATCAGAAAATTCTCGGGCGCCTGCGCAAAAAGCTGCGCGAAATTCATGTCAATACCCTCACCATGGGGTTGCAGAGCCTGACGGAATGCATGACGCGCGGGCAGTGGTGGAACCCCTTCCCCCGGGCGCGCTATACCGAGCGCCCCGACACCGCCGCCGCCAGCGTGGCCGAGGGGCAGATTCTCCTGCTGATGGACAACACGCCCGCCGGGATGATCCTCCCCACGGGCATACTGGATTTTTTGCAGGACACGAATGACTACTGCTTCCTGCCCGTCACGGGGACCTACCTGCGCTGGCTGCGCCTGCTGGTCTCTGTTGCCGGTACGCTCCTCACCCCGCTGTGGTATCTGGCCGTGACCCATCCGGAATCCCTGCCCGAGGGGCTCAATATTCTCAAAATACACGAGCAGATCGGCGTGCCGGTGCTGCTCCAGCTGCTGCTGATTGAGGCCGTGGTGGGCACGCTCAAGCTCGCCTCCCTCAACACGCCGCCCGCCCTGAGCGGCTCCTTCGCGGTGATAGGCGCTTTGGTGCTGGGGGAGTTCGCCGTGCGCAGCGAGCTGCTGGTGCCTGAGGCCGTGCTGCTCATGGCCTTCGTGGCCGTAGCCAACTTCGCCCAGCCCAGCTACGAGCTCGGCTACGCGCTGATGTTCGCCCGCATCGCGATTCTGCTCTGTTCGGCGCTGCTGGGCTGGTGGGGCCTGCTGGCCGGGGGCGCGCTGCTGCTGGCGACCGTCAGCTGCACGAAGACCATCGCCGGTACGAGCTACTGGTACCCCCTGATCCCTTTCAACGGCAGGGCGCTGTCGCGGCTGCTGTTCCGCAGGGCGATCAACAGGGACAATTCGTAAAATTCCCTTGACATCCTCCCCCATTCACGCTAAAATAGAGGCACAATTATAATGGAGGGATGCCACATGAAAAAGACCTTTTGCATTCTGCTCGCACTGCTCATGTTGTGCGGGGCCTTTGCGCTCGGCACGGCGGCGCAGGAGCAATTTGACCCACTCAGCAATAAGTTCGGCCTGCTCGATGAGGACTACGACCTCTTCGCTGAGGACTTCGGCCTGTTCGATGCCGAAGCTTTTGCCGAAGCCGACGACGGCTTCGACGAGGAGCTCTACGCGCGCGGCGAGGCGCTGCTGCGCGGGACGCTCGACGTGCTCACCGGCGATGGATGGACGATTCACTATGGCGCCGACTCCGTCATCTCCTACAACGGCACGCTGTTCGCCACCACCTGGGGCATACAGCGCGGAATCCGGCTGTTTAACGCGGACGTGTACTATGCGTCCTACCTGGATTACCGCATGTATTTTGACCTCACGCCCACGGAACCCAGCACATACACCCGGCAGCTTATAACTCTGGTCAACCTTGAGATGGATGCGCTGGAGTTCAGCGTAAGGGAGGGCAGCAACGGCCTGGTCACGGTTTCCGTAGATGCGGGCGCAGGGTATACTTACACGCTTTCCTTCAGAAACGACGCGCTGAGCGGCTTAGCGATGCGCACACAAACTGAATGGGGCGGCGACAATAATTCTATTTCGTCCATAAGACATCTTCTCCCGACGGCGCAGAGTAACCTGTTCAACCTGCGCTGGATGATCAAAATGCCCGGCTCTTGGTTTGACCCAATCAGGATTTTGTTTTTCCCCTTCAATATGTTCCGCATGTGGGTCAGGACGATAGCGAGTTTGTTTGGCTTCGACTGGTGGACGCCCGATTATCCATAAAATGCTTTGGAGGTACATAACTTGAACCACGCAGACAAAACCATGGACAAAATCGTCGCCCTTTGCAAGGGGCGCGGCTTCGTCTACCCCGGCAGCGAAATTTATGGCGGGCTGGCCAACGCCTGGGACTACGGGCCGCTGGGCGCGGCGCTCAAGCGCAACGTGAAGGAGGCCTGGTGGAAGAAGTTCGTGCAGGAGAGCCCCTACAACGTGGGCGTGGACTGCGCGATCCTGATGAACACCGAGGTCTGGAAGGCCTCGGGCCACGTGGTGAATTTTAATGACCCGTTGATCGATTGCAAGTCCTGCAAGATGCGCCATAGGGCTGATAATCTTGTAGATGACTACAATAAAGAGCACGGCATAGAGATGAACGCCGACGGCCTGCCGAACGAGGTGCTCACGGCGTACATAAAAGATAACAACATCGCCTGCCCCAACTGCGGCAAAACAGATTTTACTGATATCCGCAAGTTCAACATGATGTTCAAGACAAAGCAGGGCGCCACCGACGACAGCGCCGCCGAGATTTATCTTAGGCCGGAAACAGCGCAGGGCATGTTCGTGAATTTCAAGAACGTGCAGCGCACCACGCGGCGCAAGCTGCCCTTCGGCATCGCCCAGATCGGCCCGAGCTTCCGCAACGAGATCACGCCGGGGAATTTTATTTTCCGGACAAGGGAGTTCGAGCAGATGGAGCTGGAGTTCTTCTGCCAGCCCGGCACGGAGCTCGAATGGTTCGACTACTGGCGGGCCTTCTGTAAAAACTGGCTGCTGTCGCTGGGCATCAAGGAAGAGAATCTCAGGCTGCGCGACCACGAAAAAGAAAAACTTAGCCATTACAGCAACGCGACGACTGACATAGAATATCTCTTTCCCTTCGGCTGGGGGGAGCTGTGGGGCGTCGCCAGCCGCACGGATTTCGACCTCAAGGCGCACCAGGCGGCCTCCGGGCAGGACATGACCTACTTTGATCAAGAAAAAAACGAGCACTACGTCCCCTGCTGCGTGGAGCCCGCCCTGGGCGCGAACCGCACGTTTTTGATCGCCCTCATCGACGCCTACGACGAGGAGCTCGTCGACGCCGAAAAGAACGACACGCGCGTGGTGCTGCGCCTGCACCCCTTCCTCGCGCCGGTGAAGGCCGCGATACTGCCGCTCTCCAAGAAGCTCGCAGAGCCCGCGCAGGCCCTGTATACGCAGCTGTGCAAACGCTTCCCCTGCGAATACGACGACACGGGCTCCATAGGCAAGCGCTACCGCCGCCAGGACGAAATTGGCACCCCGTTCTGCCTCACCTGGGATTTTGAGAGCGCGAACGACGGCTGCGTCACCGTAAGAGACAGGGATTCCATGGAACAAGTGCGCCTGCCCGTGGGGGCGCTGGTGGGGTATATACAGGAAAAAATAGAATTTTAGGAGATAGATCATGACCTGCCCCAACTGCAAATCCACCCTGGACGAGCGCTCCAACTACTGCAACAACTGCGGCGCGGCGCAGCTTGCGCCCGAGCAGGCCCCGCCAAACGCGCAGTCCTTCGGCGACAGCCCCATGGGTGGCAGCGCCGCGGACGGCGAGCCGTATCGCCGCTACTTCCAGCCGCCCACCGGCGACGCCGACCCGCAGTCCCCCGGCTTCGGCGGCGGGGACGGCAAGGGCGGCATCTCCTTCCTCGGCCCCAAGACCTACCTCATCCTCTCGATCTGCTGCTTCGGCTGGGCGGCCCTGATCGGCCTTTCCAGGGCGGTCAACCTGCTGAATATGCTCTCCTACTGGAGCTTTTTCTCCTGGGGATTGGTCACCGGCGTAATCAACGTGGCGATCCACTTCGTGCTCCCCCTCGTGGGCGGCTTCGTGCTGCTGAACATGCACAAGCGGAATTTAAATGAGAAATGAGAATGCGGAACGCAGAAATATTTAATGCTATTCCCCCCCACGGAAATCAATTTTGCCCAAGCAAGGCAAAATAGCGTTTTGATCCAGCAAGCAGTCAAGCATGATTTTGGAAATGGGCCGCTAAACGCTTAAGGCTGGAGCATGTGCAAGGTTTTTCGGGGGCGTCCCCGGTTGCCCTGTGACATCGCAGTACCCTTGTCCGCACAGCACGAATATAATGCAGAGGACTGGAAAAATCACAGGCCACAAAAAACCGGGAGGTAAAAAACGTTGATCGCTGTCATCGATTGCGGCGTGGGGGACCCGCGCGGCGTGCGGGAGGCCCTGCGGTTCGTCGGCGCGCCCTGCGAGATCACCGCCAGCGCGCGCAGAATAGCCACGGCTTCGGGGGTCGTACTCCCGGGGCCGGGGACGTTTCGCGGCTGCATGGCCAACCTGCACGTGCGCGGCCTGGCGGGCCCCGTGCGCGCGGCCGCCCTGGAGGCCCTCCTGGGCAGGCGGCCTTTTTTGGGGATAGGGCCGGGGATGCACGTGCTGTTCGGGGCCTCGGAGGAATGCCCCGGCGGGCCTGACATGCCCGGCGAGCCGGGGTTGGGGCTCTTGCCTGGCCGCGTGGAGGAGTTGCGCCCCGTGCCCGGCGAGCCGCATTTGAAATTCCCGCACATGGGCTGGAATTCCGTCTCCCTGCGCAAGCGCTGCGGGATATTTTCGGGTATCCCCGAGGGGGCGTTCTTCTATTTTGTGCACTCGTTTTTTGTGCGCGCAGAAGAACCGGGAGATGTGGCCGCCCGCACGGCGTACGGTGCGGCCTTCGACGCGGCGGTGACGCGGGCCCTGCTCTCGGGCACGCAGTTCCAACCGGAGAAAAGCGGGGAAACGGGGCTGCTTTTGCTGAAGAATTTTATGGAATTGTCCAAATAATTGCAATAAATACTTGTGTTCCCGCGCGAGGTGTGCTACAATATGTTGTAGGCTTGGGTTCCAATTTGTCGCAGCGGGGTGAATATGTCGTTATCGGAGGAGTGCGTGGCGGGGCGCAACGCCGTGACCGAGGCGCTGCGCGGCGGCCGCCCGGCGGATGCCCTGTTCGTGGCGCGGGAGGGCGCCGCGGGCGGCTCGCTTCGGGCGATTGTCGCGCTGGCGAAGGCGCGGGGGGTCGTCGTCAAGGACGC
Organism: Oscillospiraceae bacterium; assembly: GCA_009779995.1. Lineage (GTDB taxonomy): Bacteria > Bacillota > Clostridia > Oscillospirales > Acutalibacteraceae > WRMQ01. The sequence goes on from WRDW01000014.1 coordinate 17,796, forward strand.
GAAGCGCGAAAAGCTTGCGCAGCTGTGCGGAACAGACCATCACCAGGGGGTCGTGCTCACGGTCGCCGCGCGGGCCTACGTCGAATTGGAAGATATACTGGATATTGCGCAGGAAAAGAATGAGACGCCCTTCCTGGTGCTGTGCGACGGGATAGAGGACCCGCACAATCTGGGTGCGGTCATCCGCACGGCGGAGGCCGCCGGGGCCCACGGCGTGGTGATGCCGCAGCGCCGCAGCGCGCCGCTGAGCCAGGCGGTGGCCAGGGCCTCCGCCGGGGCCGTGGAATATATCCCGGTGGCCAGAGTGGCAAACTTATGCGCCGCGATGGAAGAGCTCAAGAGCCGTGGCCTGTGGTTCTACGGCGCGGACATGGCGGGCGAGCCCTACGACGCGAAGCCAATCACAGGGGCCATTGCCCTGGTGATAGGCGCAGAGGGCCGGGGCCTCGGCCGCCTGGTGAAGGAGCGCTGCGACGCCCTGCTGGCCCTGCCCATGCGCGGGCAGGTGAATTCCCTGAACGCTTCGGTGGCGGCGGGGATATTGCTGTATGAGATGGCGAAGTATAGATAATGCTTAATTCTGAATGCTTAATGCTTAATTGCCTTATCGCGCAGTTGCATTGCATCAAATCATTAAGCATTAAGCATTAAGCATTCAGAATTAAGCATTGGATGAAGAGGTGGGAACATATGCCGGAGGAGCAAATCAGCGGCCTGCCGCCGCGCCTGCGCGAGCGCCTGGACGAGGCCATTCCCATCCCCAGGGGTTCTGAGGAGGAAGTGAAACGGCAGTGGTCGCTTTCGGATATCGACAGGCTGCTCTCGGAGGTGGGCGAAATCGCCGCGGGGCTGCCGGCGGCAGAGAACGCGGCGTTCGCGGGGCTGGGTTTGGCGGACGCGGCGTTCGGCATGGCGGAAGGTTCGGGCGGCAAGGTGGAAGAGGCAGGTGGCAAGAATGCCACCCCTACAGATATTGCGCCGCCGATCAAATTGCTTGAACCGCAACCTGTAGGGGCGGCATTTATGCCGCCCGAGGTGAAGCCCGCGCCGAAACCCATCCCCGAACCGCCGCCGCCCGCGCCCGACCCCCCGCCGCCCACCATCACCATCCGCGCGGCGGAGGTGAGCGAGCCCGCCCCGGAACCCGAGCCGCTGCGCTTCGATCTGTTCCGGACCGGGCCGCTGGAAAAACCCTCGTCGCCGCAGCCCACCAGGCCCATATGGTCCGGGCCCATCGAAAAACCGGGGGTGCTGCTGCGCCGCGTGGATATGCAGATGACCTCGGACCTCTCGCCCGTGCCGAAGGTGGTGCCGGCGGAGGACATGATTGTACGCGCGCAGAAGGTGCCGGAGGAGGACATCCCGGAGGGGCAGCAGCGCTTCGCGGACTTCGAGGAGGAGGCCCCGCCCCACAGCGTGGAGGAGGCGGAGATGCTCGCCCGGCTGGAGAAGGGCAAGAAGGAGCGCACCGCCCAGTTCCAGACCCTGCGTTCCTTAAGCGCGCGGCTGGAGAAGGACGGGGAAACCGGGGAGCCGCCCCCCGCCCCGGAGAGCGGCGCGCCGGAATACCGAAAAGCCGAGCAGCGCGACTCCATCTTCCAGCTGCTGGTGAAATCGCGCGGCCGCCGGGCCGGCGCGGCGCTGGCGCTGGGGGGCTGCGCGCTGCTGGCAGCGGGCCTGCAGGGGATCGCCCTGTTCAACCACGCCTTCAACATGGGGCCGCCGCACCTGGCCGCCTTGGCCCTGCTGCTGGCAGCAGGCCTGGTGATCTGTGCCGGGGATCTCTCGCAGGGGCTGAAAGCGCTCATACAGCGGCGACCCAACGCGAACTCCATTCTGCTCCTCGCGGCCCTGGCCAGCGCGGCGCAGACGGTGTTGCTGTTCGTCTTCATGGAGGCGGTGGGCGCCGACCTGCCCGCCGACAACCCCTACCGGGTGGCGGCCTGCGTGCCGCTGTTCCTGTTCACGGCGGCGCTGTGCGCGGCGGCGCGCTGGCAGCAGGCCAGGCAGCGCTGCGACAACTTCCGCTTTTGCGCCTACACGGCGGCGGAGGGGCTCTACGCCGTGACGCCCATGGACGGCAGGAACGCCGCCATGACGGCCCGCCAGCGCGCCCTGCCCGGCAGGGCGAAGACTGTGCTGCCCGTGCCCATCGCCTTCCCGGCGGGCTTCATCCAGCAATCGATGGAGGAGAGCGCCGCCGACCGGGACGCCCGGCGCCTGCTGCCCGTGGCGGCGGCACTGGCCGTGCTGGCGGCCCTGTGCTCCTACCTGCTGCAGGGCAAGGCCGTGGCGGTGGTCTCCGCTGCCGCCGTGGTGCTCTGCCTGTGCGTGCCCTGCGCCTCCCTGTGGCTGCTGGCCAATATGATCCGGGGCCTCACCAGGGCCCCCCGTGAGAACGGCCTGGCCATCCTGAACACCGAGGCCGCCGAGGAATGCAGCCGGGCGGGGGCCTTCGTGCTGGATTCCGCCGACCTCTACCTGCCCGAGCGCGGGCGTATGCACGGCTGGCGGGAGTTCCGCCAGGTGCGCGCCGACGAGGTGCTGCTCTACGCCGCCGGGATCGCCATCGCCGCCGGGGGGCCGCTGCAGGCCGTGTTCGAGGGCGTGGTGGAGGGCGACTACGCCGTGCTGCCGGACGTGAAAGACCTGACCTACGAGGACAGGATGGGCCTGAGCTGCTGGATCCACAATCAGAAAGTCTTCTTTGGAAATAGAAATCTATTGGAAAACCACGGCATATCTGTTATACTGAGCGAGAAGGATGAGAAAAAGTACGAGCACGACGGGCGGAAGATCATCTATCTCGCCGTTGAGAAGAAGCTCAGCGCGTTCTTCGTGGTGAGCTACTGCCCCGACGCCGCCGTGGCCCCGGCCTTCCAATTGCTGGAGCGCGAGGACATGGAGGCCCTGATCACCAACAGCGACCCCTGCGTGAGCGCGGAGGTGCTGGGCGGGGCCTTCGGCCTGCAGGAGCGGGCCCTGAGCCTGCTGCGCACCCTGCCGGGCGAGGCCTGCCGGGGGCAGATGCGCACCCCGCGCTCCAATCTGGCCGCCGGGGTGTACCACGCGGGCAACGCCCGGGCCTTCCTGCGGGCGCTCTCGGCCTGTGTGACCCTGCGCGCCGGCATCCGCCGCCTGCGGCTGTTCCAGCTGGTGGGCAGCGTGACGGCCTGCGTGATCCTGCTGCTGTTCGTGTTCATGGGCCAGCTCCACGTGGCCGACAGCCTGCTCTTCATCGCCTGGGGGCTGATCTGGGCGGCGGTGATGCAGGCGGCGGTGCGGAATTAATGCTGAATTCTTAATGCTGAATACGGCCCCTATGGCCTTTTGGGCCGTTGCTGAATTAGCGCTGCGCGAGTTTTACGGCGTGGCAATGCCGCGCCCTACGAGAGTTTCGCCAATGGCGAATATCGCGCTGGGCCCAATCCCGCCACGGGCGGAACCCTCGTAGGGCGAGCCATTGGCCCGCCGCGATGAGTAGTATTACAAGGTGACGCCATGAAAATCTTCGCCTTTGAATATATGGACAGGGATGTGCTGCGCGGCAAACGGCGCGGGACGTCTTTGGCGGCGCTTTGCGCGGGCATCGTGGCGGCGCTGGCCATGTTCGCCCTGCTGCCCGGCGAGGGGATGCCCCGCAGGGTCAGCGATAAACCTTATGACGAGGGGGCCTTCGCCTACACGGGGCTGCTGCGCGACGGGCGCTTCAGCGGGCAGGGGCGCATAGATTTCGCCGGGGGCGGGTACTACGAAGGCGGCTTCGCCGAGGGGCGCTTCGAGGGGCCTGGCCTGTTCGCATCGGCGGATGGCTGGGCCTTCGAGGGCACGTTCAGCGAGGGCAAGCCCCTGCACGGGGTCTTCCATACGCAGGAGGGCGACATCGAGGCCGATCCCGAGAGCGGCATCTACGCCGCGGAGGGCAACTGGCGCTACATGGGCCTGCTGGGCGTGCAGGGCCCGCGCGGCCAGGGGGTGTTTCAATTTGCTGACGGCTCCGAGTACCGAGGCGAGTTTCAGAATGGGCTGCCCGGCGGGGAAGGGACATTTACAGACGCCAAAGGCAAAATAATATACGCAGGCGAGTGGCAGGCCGGGCTGTTCGAGGGCGAGGGGGGATACCATGCCCCGGACGGCGCGTTCACGTACACCGGCAGCTTCGCCGGGGGGCGCTTCCACGGAAAGGGCACGCTGACCCAGGCGGACGGCACGGTCTTTGAGGGCACGTGGAAGGGCGGGTGGAGGACGAGGCGATGAGAATCAAATGGCTGGGCCTCGCGCGCGTGCTGGGGCTGGCGATGGTGCTCGTTTATCACTTCTACCGCGGGCTGCTGCCCGGCGGCTTCTTCGGCGTGGATCTGTTCTTCACGCTCTCCGGCTACCTGACAACGGCGCTGTTCCTGGAGGAGTTCAAAAAAAGCGGCGGGATCGACTGGATCGGCTTCTGCAAGCGCAGGTTTATGCGTATATTTCCGCCATTGTTTTTATCGGTGATCCTCACGCTGCCCTTCGCGCTGCTGGTCGCGCCGGATTTCACCGGGGGGATCGCGCGGCAGGCGGCGGGGGCCCTGGGCTTTGTGACCAACTACCTGGAGATCCTCGTCGGCGGCTCCTACGAGGCGCAGCTGCTGCCGCATCTCTACATCCACACCTGGAGCCTGGCGCTGGAGATGCACTATTACATTCTGTGGGGGCTGGCCTGCTTCGGCGCGGCGGCGCTGATGCGTAAGCTTGTGAAAGACGAAACACGCCGCGCGCGTGTTTTAAAGCTTGCGCTTGCGGCATCGGCGATCTTTCTCGCCGGGCTGTACTGGTGGAACATGCGGCGGCTCTTCGCGGCGAGCCCCGAGAACCCCACGCGGGCCTACTTCGAAAGCCTCTCCCACGCGCTGCCGTTTTTCGTGGGCTCGGCGGCGGGGGCGCTGTTCGGGATTGGGCTCAAAGAGAAAATCAAACAGTGTTTGAATAATTCGATCGCCAAATGGGCTTCTATTGCAGCCATATCTCTGGCTGCGGGCGGGTTGATTGCCATGGGGGCGCTGTTCGGCTTCAACGAAGCGCGCACCTATCAATACGGCTTCGTCCTGGCGGCGCTGCTGGCGGTGACGCTCCTGTGCGGGGCGCGGGTCCTGCACGAGGCCACGCCCCAAATCGAGCGCGACCCAAAAGCGCTGGGCTTTTTCGCCGATACCTCCTATGCGGTGTACCTCTTCCACTGGCCGCTGTATATCGTGTTCAGCCACGCGCTCCCGTGGCACTGGCTGGCGTGCCTGCTCACGATTGGGCTCTCCCTGGGCTTTGCTGCGGTGACCTTCTATATCATTGAGCCCCTGGTGCGCGTCAAAACCAGGTGGCAAATGCGAAAACTCTGGGAAAAAAATAAACGCATGAAAATAATTTATCCGGCCATCGCCATGGCCTGCCTGCTGGGGGTGGCGCTCAGCGCGCAGGTGTTCGCCCGCGCGCCGGTGGTCACCGAGCTGGAGATGCCCATCCTGGTGGGGAACATCCACCAGGACGCCCAGAGCGCCGCCGCCCTGCGCGGTCGCGTCGCGGCCATCCCCGCCGCGCCGGTGATCGACCACGGCAGGCCCCCCTTCTGGGCCGACGCCATCGACGACCCGTCCCTCGCCGACAACGGCTGGGTGCCCGCCGTGCACCTCACCTCCATCCCCGGCGGCGTGAGCTTCATGGGGGATTCCGTGGCCTTGGGCGCGGTGCGTATGCTGCGGGAGACCATCCCCAACAGCGTCATCGATACGCAGATCTCACGTACGATGCGCATGGGCCGCGCGCTGCTGCTGGAGTGGCGGGAGGACGGCTCCCTGCGGGAATACGTGGTGATCGCCCTGGGCTCCAACGGCTACGGGGACTGGCGGGCGCAGATCGATTTCATGCTCGAGGAGCTGCCGGAGGGCCGCCGCGTGGTGTTCGTGACGCCCTACCTCGGCATCCCCGACCCGGAGACCTTCGACGTGGAGATAGCGGCCTATTACCGCGAGCTCGCTTTGGAACTGCCCTATGTCACCGTGGCCGACTGGGCGCAGGCTGCCGCCGAGCGCCCGGAGCTCCTGGCGGCGGACGGCACGCACATCCGCGGCAACACAGGCGCGCAGCTCTTCGCGGACGTTGTGCTCAAGGGGATTGACGAGGCGGGGAAGGGAGAGGGGAAGGCAGAATAAGCGGTGGTTGCAGTGCACTGCGGCGAGTATCACTCGTCGCAGCCTAATCACAAGAGCGCCGCACCCCACGAAATAGTCCCCCGGCAATTTCTGGCCCCCGCTTCGCCCAACAGCGCTTTAAATTCCCAACTACTTTGGCGAAACGACAAAACACCACGCAAAATTCACGCATTTCCCCTTGACAAGCCCGCCTCGCCGCTTTATGATAGATAGGGATTGACAGGTTTCGATAGAAGGTGGATGATTATGCCCAAAAAGCGCGATACGCGCAAAAAAAATACGAACGCGGCGGCCAAGGCCAAGCTGCGCAAGAAGCGCATCGCGCTGGAAATCCTCGCGGTGGGCGTGGGCCTTGCCGTGCTGGCCCTGGCCTGGGCGTATTCCAGGCAGATGCCCACTCCGCCGGCCATCCCGGCGGCCTCGGTGCTGGCCATCGAGGACGTGGGCCTCGAGCTGATCGCGCAGCGGGACACGTCCTACATCACAGTGTATTACCCGAAGACGAACAGCGCGCAGGTGAACCGGGTGGTGAAGCTCTTCGTGGACGAGCAGCTCGCGCATTTTCGCGCCGGGGTGCAGCCCCGGGCGCGCTTCACCCTGCCGCACCAGCGCGGCTACGACGAGTTCACCCTGGGCGTGGAGGCCACGCGCTTCGACGACGACATCGTCAGCTTCGTCTTCCGCGGCTTCACCCGCTACGCCGGGGAGGAGGCCGGGCGCGGCAGCCTGGACACCATGACCTTCGATCTCTCCACGGGGACGCAGTACGCCCTGGAGGCGCTGTTCCTCAAGCCGGAGACGGACGGGCATCTGAAAACGCTCACCACGCTGGCCTTCGGGGGGCCGGAGGAGACGGCCCTCGCCCCGGAGAGCTTCGCCCGCTTCGCCCTGGACGGCGACACGCTGCGGCTGTTCCTCCCGCCCCCCGCGCAGGGCGTGGGCATCCCCCTGGCCCCGCTGCGGCAGCTGCTGGCCCGGCGCCTGCGGGCCCCCATACGCGGCGGCGTGCTCGACCCCGCCTACGCGCTGCCGCCCGAGCCGGACGTCAGCGGCCTGGAGGGCAAGAAGCTCGTCGCCCTCACCTTCGACGACGGCCCGCATGGAACCCTCACCCCGCGCCTGCTGGACTTCCTGAAAGAACAGGGTGTGCACGCCACCTTCTTCGTGGTGGGCAGCAGCGCCGCGCTGTACCCGGACATCGTGCGCCGCGCCGCCGCCGAGGGCCACCAGGTGGGCAGCCACAGCTACACGCATAAGGACCTCACCAAGGTGAGCGCACAGACGCGCGGCGAGGAGATAGAGCGCAGCGCCGCGCTGCTGGAGGAGCTCATCGGCTACCGCCCCACCGTTATGCGGCCCCCCTACGGCGCGCAGAACGCGGCCGTGCAAAACGCCTCGGACGTGCCGCTGATCCTCTGGTCAATCGACCCCAGGGACTGGGAGACCCGCAACGCGGACAAGACCTATACCCGCGTGATGGCCAACGCCCGGGACGGCGACATCGTCCTCATGCACGACATCCACGCCCAGACCATCGACGCGGCGATGCGGGTCGTCCCCGCGCTGAAGGCCGAGGGCTACACCTTCGTCACGATAGACCAGCTCATCGCCGCCCGCGGCGGCGCGCAGGCCGGGGATGTGATTTATAACAGGCCGGCGTGATTTTTGAAAAACGCTTGCATTTCGGAAAATACCTGCTATAATAGTATAAGATAGTGGCAGACAGTCTTCGGACTATGCCTGAGGCGGGACGGATTCATTCCGGCCCGTTTCATTTTTTGCCTGTCGCCCGGCGCGTTGAAGCCCCCAAAAATTTTTCTTGCATTCCCCCCTATTTTTTGCTAAAATAAAGCTTATTCAAAAGCGAAGGAGCATGTGTATGTGCAAAAGCTTTGAGGACTTCCTGGACCTGGTGAATGAGCACGGCATCCGGATGGTGGACTTCAAGGAGGTTGACCTGGAGGGGCGCTGGCACCACCTCTCCATCCCCGTGGAGCGCTTCACCCCCGCGCTGCTGGAAAAGGGCATAGGCTTCGACGGCTCCAGCTACGGCTTCCTCGCCGTGGAGAAGTCCGACATGGTGTTCATCCCCGATCTCAGCAGCGCGTTTATCGACCCTGTGATCGAGATCCCCACGATCACCATGATAGGGGATATTTTCAGGATCACGGACGATGGCTATGTGCGCTTTGAGAGCGACCCGAGAAATGTGGCCGAGAAGGCCGAGCGGTTCATGCGGGACGCCGGTATCTCGGATAGATGCCTCTTCGGGCCGGAGTTCGAGTTCTATGTGCTGGACAACGTGGAATATCGAAATGAGATCAACCATATCGAGGTGCACCTGGACAGCGCCCAGGCAGCCTGGAACAGCATTGACAGCCCCTACGACCCCGTGGACAGGAATCCGGGCTACAAGGTGCGCGGCCACGGCGGCTACCACGCCGATTTGCCCTTCGATGTGAGCTTTGACCTGCGCAATACGATGGTGCGCGCCCTGGAGGGCTGCGGCGTCCCGGTGAAGTACCACCACGCCGAGAACGGCGGGCCCGGCCAGGTGGAGATAGAAGTCGAGTTCGCGACATTGAAAGAAATCGCCGACAGGACGCAGAAGCTCAAGTACCTGGTGAAGAACCTCGCCATACAAAATAAAAAGACAGTCACATTTATGCCCAAGCCCTTCTATGGAGAGTGCGGCAGCGGGATGCACGTGCATTTCCAGATGTTCAATGAAAATAAGCCAATTTTCTATGAAGAGAACGGCTACTCCCAGCTCAGCGACATCGCTCTGTGGGCCATCAGCGGCATCCTGGAGCACGCGCCCGCGCTCACGGCCCTGTGCTGCCCCTCCACCAACAGCTACAAGCGCCTGGTGCCCGGCTGGGAGGCCCCCGTCACCGTGTGCTTCGCCACCTCGAATCGAAGCGCCGTCATCCGCGTGCCGGGCTATGCCCGCGCGCCGGAGGACAAGCGCTTCGAGTTCCGCCCCGCCGACGCCACGGCAAATCCCTATCTCTGCTACGCCGCCATCGCTATGGCCGCCGTAGACGGGATACAGAAAAAATCCGACCCCAGGGCCAAGGGCTTCGGGCCCTACGATAAAAACATGTACTACCTCACCGAGGAGGAGAAAAAAATCGTCGGCCACCTGCCGAAATCCCTGGAGGAGGCCGCCGACGCCCTGGAGCGCGACCACGCATTTTTGCTCAATGGGGATGTGTTCAGCGCGGAGCTGATTGCCAGCCATCTGAAGAAGCTGCGCAAGGACGCGCAGGAGCTCAGCCTCGTGCCGCATCCGCTGGAGTTTGTCAAGTATTATGATTTATGACGAAAAAATTCTTGTCGCCCTGAGCGGCGGCGTGGACAGCTCCGTCGCGGCTTCCCTGCTCCTGGAACAGGGTTTTACATGTGTTGCCGCGCATTTGGCTCTGTTTGATGGCGCAAGCGAGGCCGAGAGCGCATGTCTGGCCGCGCAGCGATTGCATATGCCATTTCATGTGTTCGATATGCACGGGCAGTTCAAACAAAAAGTGATTGAACATTTTGTGAAAAGCTACCTGCGCGGGGAGACCCCCAACCCCTGCGTGGAGTGCAATAAGCATATCAAGTTCGGCGCGCTGCTGGAAAAAGCCACAGAGCTGGGCTGTGATAAAATCGCTACGGGCCACTACGCCCGCGTGGAATTCGTGAACAATCGCTGGCTAATAAAAAAAGCCCTGGACGGGAGCAAGGACCAGAGCTATGTGCTCTATACGCTCACGCAGGCGCAGCTGGCGTGTGTAAATTTCCCCCTGGGGGACATGACAAAGAAACAAGTGCGCGAATACGCGCTTGAGAAAAACTTCCCCAACGCCGGAAAGAGCGAGAGCCAGGACATCTGCTTTGTGCCGGATGGGGACTACGGCGCGTTTCTGGAGCGTTACACCGGGCAGGAGCTATGTCCGGGGGATTTCGTCGACCCGCAGGGCCATGTGCTGGGCAGGCACAGGGGCACGGCCTGCTACACCCTGGGGCAGCGCAAGGGCCTGGGGCTGGCCCTGCCGCAGCCGGGCTATGTCTGCGGGATCGACCCTGCCCGTAATACAGTTACAGTAGGGGAGGAGGCGCTGCTGTTCGGCAAAACCCTCCACGCGAGGGACGTGAACCTCATCGCCTTCGATACCCTGGAAAGCCCCCTGCGCTGCAAGGCCAAAATTCGTTATAGACAGGCAGAGCAATGGGCTTTTGCAGAACAGACTGACGCCGACACCCTGCGCGTGACCTTCGACGCCCCCCAGCGCGCCATCACCCCCGGCCAGGCCGTCGTGCTGTACGACGGGGAGGCTGTGGTTGGGGGCGGGACGATTTTTAAATGAGAAATTAGAATACAGAATGCAGAATGCAGAATGCAGAAATAAATGCGACAGCTCATGGGAGAGCGCCCTAACGCGGAGCAGTCCCGAACACTTCAATACGAGGAGGGCAACCATGTCAAGCAGGTACGATAAGCTATTCGCACTGCTCAAAGAAAAGGGCTGTTCCACCTACCGCATACGGCAAGAGAACATCGTATCCCAGGCGGCGCTTACGAAGATGAAAAATGGAACCGGGGACATCGATACCCGCACCATAGAGCGTCTATGCGCTGTGCGTGGGTGCCAGCCCGGCGACATCATGGAGTATGTGGAGGAGGAGGCCCAATGACCGACAAATACCGCATGACCCAAGAGCAAAACGCCTTCGTTGCCAAACGCAACATCATCGACTACATCTGGAAGAGCGCGAAGCTGGAGGGCCTGGGCGTAACCTACCCGGACACGGAGGCCATTTTCAACGGCATGGCCGTGCCCGGCGTGAAGGTATCGGAGATCGTGGCCGTGAACAACCTGAAACACGCCTGGCAGTTCCTGCTCGATACCCTGGACGTGCCTTTCGACTACGCCTATCTCTGCAAGCTCAATCAGCTGGTGGGCGGGGACCTGATTATCGAAGCGGGGTATCTGCGCAAGCTCCCGGTGAGCATCGGCGGCACCACCTGGAAGCCGGATATGCCGGATGACCTGGAAATCCGGCGGCGGCTGCGTGAGCTCCAGGGGATAGAGGGCGCTACCGAGCGGGCGATCACCCTGATGCTGTATATCATACGTGGGCAGTTCTTCCTCGATGGCAACAAGCGCACCGCTATGCTGGCCGCAAACCAAGTGATGATCAGCGGCGGCGCGGGCGTGATCGCCGTGCCTATCGAGCAGCAGCGGGATTTTACCCGCCTGCTGGCGGAGTATTATGAGAGCAACAACCCGGACGCCATGATGCAATTCGTCTATGCGTATTGCATCGACGGGATCGCGTTTGAGAATGGCGCGCTCTAGCACAAATAGTTAGAAGAAAGTTAGAACACTTCGGCGTTACACATAATTACATCAGTGTTAGAACAATATTCCGAGAGGTCTATTCGGCAACCTTCGGCGAACCTTTTTCGATTCTAACCTTGTTTCGCTTTGCCCTGTCAAAGCATTGAATGACACAATCCTCAGAATTCACCAAAAATTCTTACCAAAGCTCTCAGAATTTTCAATTCCTCCAACAAACCCGGCGCCAGTGGGCAGGGGACAGTGTTGAACTATTGACAACTGCCCAAGAATGGTGTAATAATACACTTGGAAGCGGACAGCGGGACACCCAAAAACCCGCAGATATAAAAGCAAAGACGTTGAAAAAAGGAAGGGCTCCATGATGATGACGCAAGCTTGTGACCGAGGCGCTGTGACTGCCGGCAGGCGGACATAGCTTCGCATGGGCTTGCATTTTTTATTATGCGTTGAAGTAAGGAGAACGCAATGGAATACACACTGCAGCACATGGGTTACGCACCGCAGCAGCAGGCATACGCGCCGCAGCAGCAGGCGTATGCGCAGCAGCAGGCATACGCGCCGCAGCAGCAGGCATACGGGCAGCAGGCATATGCAGATCAATACGCCGGCTTTACGCAATACGCCTATGCAGCGCATATGCCGCAATATACTTACGCGCCGCAATATAGCACATACGCACAGCCGCACGATGCGTATGCGCCCCAATACGGCTTCTCCATGCAGTACGCGGCGGCGCCCCGGCAGTCCGGGTTCGCCGTTTGGGACGCCGCCGAGCTGGACGCCATGAATGACCCGGACACAGAGGAGACAGCGCAGGGCGATGCCAATGACAGTGAACAAAGCACACTGAGCCCCGGCGCCAGGAAGGCGCTGTCGGTTGCGCAAAACCTCTTCTTCTGGGGACTGTGTCTCGTGCTGGTGGTCGGCTCCGTGCTCTTCGCAGTGAGCACTGACCCCAAGAAGGCCTATCTTGGCTACCGCATCTACAGCGTCAAGACGGAATCCATGACCCCCAAGGCGGACGGCTCCAGCCCGCCGGGCGGCTTCGGCAGGGGCGCGATGATCGGCGTGAAGATGATCAACGATCCTGCGGAAATCCACGTGGGCGACATTATCACCTTCAACCCCTCTGTCAAGGAGACGGACAGCCAGCTGTTCCTGACGCACAGAGTGACGCAAATCCTTACGGAGCTGAAAGGCCAGCAGGGCCTCTGGTTCGTCACGAAGGGCGACTTCAACAACAGCGAGGACCCGCCCATCCCTGCGGACATGCTCATAGGCAAGAAGGTTTTCGCTATCCCCAAAGCGGGCTCCTTCCTGCAAAAGGTACGCGAGAACTTCATCCTGGCCATCGTAACCATCGTGTGCTTCTTCGCCACCGTCATCCTGTTCCGCTGGTACTTCGCGAAGCCAAAAGAAACAGCCCTCGAACGGGAAGCCCCCGTACAGAAGCGGCAGGTTTTGCAGATGGCTTAACCCCCGATACTATCCGCTGTACCGGAAAGCAGCGGTTTGGTATAATCAAAAGGAAAAGAATATAAAGAAGGAGTCAAAATCATGCGCAAGAACAAAAAGCTCATCATGGCAATGGCTATCGTCCTGGCAATCGCCACGGCCGCCGCGGGCACCACCTTTGCGTGGTTCACCTCGAACGACGGCAAGCTCAACCACATGGAAACCGGCCAGCTGACCAACGGAGACGTGCATATCGTCGAGGTCTTCCCCGACGACGAGCTGCGCCCGGGCGACATCCTCGACAAAGAAGTCAAGACCGTCAACGGCGGCAGCGTGGACGCCCTGGTGCGCCTGTCTTTCGCCGAAGTGATCCAGATCCTTGCGGACGACGGCGCGCCGCAAAACCGCCCCGCCGTATGGGTCGGCCCGGTCAGTGCGGACAACCCCGAGATTCCGCAGCTGTTCAGCACAGCGCTGCTCGCCCCGGGCGGCGCCTACGGGGACTGGATTGACGCGCAGGACACGGCCAGCGTATTCAAGGTCAACAACCTGCCCGCCGGTGGCAAGGTGCTGTACAAGGAGTTCACCGTGGACAAAGACGGCCCCAACGAGAGGACCACGTATACCTTCGTCGTCTACGGCGAGATCACAGCGAACGCCGGCGCGGAAGTCTACGACAAGTATCTGGGCAAGTATCAGTACGCCACCGCCAAAATCGATGTCAATCTGGATGACATGGAGCTGGACGTGAGTCAGTTCCAGTTCAAGGTGTTCCAGTATGACGACCTGATCGAGAACAAGTGGGCCCCCCTGCTTGACACCTCCGACGGCATTGACGTGACGGGGTTCCAGCAGCTCACCAGCCTCACCACGCCCAAGCTGCCCGTGAACGGCGATTTCCTGCTCACCACCGATGACCTGGATGCCGCGAAAATGGCCGACCTCAGCATCGGCCTCGCGCTCAAGTCCCCCAGCGACCCCGGCGCTGACGCCCTGCCCGCCGACCGAATCGGCATCGCGATGATCGAGCTGTACTTCGGCGCGACGCTGAAGACCACCCTCGACAACACTGTCCAGGACGGCGACTGGTGGTATAACCAGAACGACGGTTACTTCTACTACATCGGCAAGCTGGCCCCCGGCCAGGCGACGACCAACCTTCTGGAGAACGTGGGCCTGAATTCCGGCGCGGAAGACAAATACAACAACCTGCTGTACGATCTGATCGTCAAGATGGAAGCCATCCAGAACATCGCGGCGGCCATGAGCGCATCCAACGGTTGGGATATGGCCTCCGCAGACGCCGCCGCTCTGGCAGACCAGCTGCTCCGCATCGGTGCCCTGGCGTACACCTAAGCGACAAGAGCGCTTAAGCACAACCCTGCCGCCCGAGAGGGCGAGACCTCCCGGGCGGCAGGCATCCTCTGAATAAAGGGGGAGCATCCAAGTGAAACGCACGCCAGTTAAAAGGGGAACTGCCATTACGTTGTTTCTGTGCCTTCTGACTGCCATGTTTTCCGGCATGGCAGCCAGGGCCGGTGCGGCGGGCGAACCCCCGCAGCCCTCAGAAGAGTCATGGACCACGCGGGAACCGCGAGTGATAGAGTCCCAGCTGCCCGAGGGTTTCCTCATCGGCGACCAGGACGGCATCAAAGTGGACGGTGACGGGCATTATTACATCGACCTGCGCGGCCTGCTCCCCGGCGACGAATTCCGCAAGACCCTCACCATACAGAACCTTTCCCAGAACGACAACACACCCGAAGGCAAGGTTCCCTACACCCTGGTTATGTCGGCGGAGCCGGTAATGACCGAGGGCCCGATTGACCTGCTGGACAAGGTACACCTGACCATGAAACTCGAGGGCGAGGTCGTTTACGAAGGCCCCACCCGGGGCGACGGCAGCCCCGACATGACCGACACCCCGCTGCCCCTGGGCGTCTACGCCATAGGCGACCAAAAGAGCCTGGAGATCACCTTCAAGGTGGCAGCCGACATGGAAATCCACGAGGAACGCAGCCAGGCCGATTTCCGCTGGCTCTTCTACGCCTACCGCGAAACGGACGTCGAGCCGCCCCGGACAGGCGTATCGGACAATTGCTACTGGTTGATTCCCATCGGCGGAGTGATGCTGCTGTTCGTCATAATGGTCCCGCTGAAGAAACGGCGGGACGGAAGCTCAAACAGCCGTGGAAGGCAGGAATCCGCATGAAAATTTTTTTGAAAGGTTTGTGGCAGGACAGGGCGCTGCGCTTGAAAAAGTGTAAGCCCTATATCCTGGTGTTCTGCCTGCTGTTTGCCTTGGTGCAGCTGCTTGGCAGCACCCTCGCCTGGTTTACGGCCGCAGACGGCCGCGTCAACGCAATGGAATCGCCGCCCAACAAGCAGTTCTTCATCCATGGGGTAGACGTGTTCAGCCCAAATAAGGACGGCGACCTTTGGCATAAGCGCGTGGGCGCGGAGAACCCCTCGGAAAAACCGGGCTTCGTGCGGCTGCTGGTCTCGGCCGTTGTGGAGATACCCTCCGCGGTTGCGGGCGTGCCGCCCACGCTGCTGCCCGCCTCCATCGGTGCGTCCGGCTCCGGCGCGCTGGTAATCATGAACGATTTCAATGGAACCGACTGGATCGACGCCACCGATCCGGCAGCCGGCGGCGACGGTTATTTCTACTACAAGCATATCCTGGAGCCCGGCGAATCCACCGATGACGGCTTCTCCCTGGGCAGCGGCAAAAATCTGTTCAACGAGGTGATGCTGGCGTCGCCCCTTCCGCCCGGCTATGAGTATGCCAGATTGGTCATAGAGGTCAAGTGTGAAGCGGTAGGCATCAAGCCGTCCACGGTATATGTCGACAGCTGGTGGGGCGGCAGTCCGCCGGCGTCCGGCATCCTGCTGGCCGTCTACACGGCCCTGCAAACGGCGCTCGGACTGTAAGTGTAAGGTGAAACAAATGCGCAATACGCAAAAAACGCGGAAGAAGCCCTCTGGCAGCAGGCCGGGGAAGAAGATATACCTACTGCTTATGCTCCTGGCCGCGGGCGCGTCGGTCATATCCGGCTGGCAGTTCCGAACGTCGGCACAGGAAAACGGCACCTCAGACGAACAGATCGAAATGAAGCCCGTGCCCGCAAATGCGCAGGACGAGCCGATGGATTTCGACGGCATGCGGGGCGTTAACCCGGATATCATCGCATGGATCACCATAGAGGCCCTGGGCATCGACTACCCCATCGTGCAGGGGCGCGACAACGTCTACTACCTGACCCATACGGCGCAGCGCAAGCAAAACCGCATCGGCGCGCTGTTCCTGGATTTTCGCAGCTGCGGTAATTTTTCGGACTTCAGCTCCGTGATATACGGTCACTACCTGAAGAGCGGCAGGATGTTCCAGCCCCTGCGGCGCATGCGGGACCATGAGACCTTCGACCGGGTGACGGAAGGAACGCTCTACATGCCGGGAAAAACCTATCGGCTGGAATTTTTCGCCTCAGTGCTGGCATCATCGACAAGCGAATTGTATAACTATATATTTCCGTCCCGGGAGAGCCGCCAGGCGCACCTGACCAGTATCCGCAGGCAGGCGGTGTGCTACCGGGACATCGGCGTGACAGCCGACGACCGGCTGCTTTTGCTTTCCACCTGCTCCTATGAATACAGCGGCGCCCGGACATTGGTAGCTGCGAAAATCGCGGATTTTGTATAAACCAGAAAGCCCGGGAGGGAGAAAAGGAAGGGATGAAAGGATGAAGGACTTGATACAGCGCCTGCAAAGCAAGAAACGGCCGCTGCGTTGGATGGCCCTCGGCCTGGCCTGTATTCTGGCGGCCGGGGTCATAGTGCCTGTTGTGCGCGCCACACGGGCCGTGCCGCTGGGCTACCCGGTTATGGGCAATCATCCCTTCGCGCCGCCCAGCCCGCCGCCGCCCGTCTTCGGGCCGGATATGACCGCCTGGAGCCTGTATCAGGACCATCCGGGCTACGACAGGGCTTTCACAGCCCAAAAATCGCGGGAATATACGGGCGTCACCTCGCCAAACCACATCTACATCGGCAGCAATACCCTGGTGTTCCAGGGCTATGACGAGGACGCGAACCTGGACTACATCTTTTCGGAGGAATTCCAGGGGGACGCCCCCGCGCTCGCCGACGGCTTCAAGAACATAGCCTTCTCGCTGCGTCCCATAGACCTGAAATTCCACGCCCTGAGCCAGAGCGGCTTCCTGTTCAACGGCAGCATCGACGGCGGCCTTTACACCGGCTATATGATCTCCCTGGAGGCCCGCGAGGTCATGGACGCGCTGGGGATAGGCACCGGGGAGCGTGTCGCCGACTTGCGGCTCTACAGCGTGGCGGACGCCGACCTGCACGATCCGGACGCCTTTATGGACCTTGCTGCCCGTACGCTGGTGAGCACCTATGCCATCGGCATCTCCGAGGCCAGCAAATGGCCGGTGTATATCCGCGTGGAGCAGGACGCCGCGGGCAGCTACCAGGTTTACATCGACGGCCAGCTGCGCACCCGCGACCTGCCGCCCGTGACGGATTCCGGTTCCAACGTGAAGCACGGCTTCGGCTTTTTCACCGGCTATGCCCGGCACCTGTGCAATGGCAGCACCTGCAATGAGCTCACCAGCGTCGCCTACGCCAACATACGCATCGAGGCCGACTGGCGCAGCGTGAACACCACCGCCACGGTGCGCTTCAAGGACGCCAGCGACGGCAGCGAGCTGGCCGACCCCCAAATCCTGGGCGGCCAGACCGGCCAAACCTACTATATCAAACCGCCGAGCTTTCCGGGCTACAGCATGATTGAGGCCACGCAGAAATGCCTCAACCCCATCCACTATTTCGCGGTGAGCAGCCACAACGAAACCACGCTTTACTACGTCAAGAAAACCGTCAGCTACAAGGAAGCCACCTATCGCGGCGTGCAGAACAACGGCACGGCGGAAAACCCCGTGCCCGTGGAAGCCGGCGAAGTGATCGACTACAAGATACACGCCGGCGGCGACGGGCAGAACAACTGGTACGGCAGCTGGGTGAACACCATTGTCAACCAGGGCCCGATATCCATGGGGGACTTCGAAGGTATCAACAACGGCGGCCGGACCTGGAAAGAAATGAACCCAGGCGTTTCCAGCCCGAACAACGGCAACGACGTGGAGATTGGCCTGCAGTCCACCTCGCGCAGCGGAAATATCACCGTCACCTCCAACACGCCCCTGGTTTCCGGCTTTCTCAGCACCAACCAGGGCGGCACCCTCAACGACGGCGTAATCATAGGCTTTAAGCCGCCCAGCGGAAAACTGTACGTTCAGGGCAATCCCGGCCTGGCGGCTATGCCCTACATCACGCCCCCGCCCGACGCCCATACCATCAATGACAACTTCAACGCCGCCAACCTGGCCAACAACCGGCCCCTGATCCGCAACTGCGGCGGCGTGTGCAACGGCGGCCCATGCAGCATCTGCGAGCGCTATATCACCATTACCTTCAACAAGCTGCGCAACGATGCCAGCTACCTGATGGACTTTATGATGGGCATGTGGAACAACGCCCAGCCGTGGGACTACATCGTCACCATCAAGGGCAAGGACTTCAACGGGAACCCTGTTACCATCGAGATCAACCGCGGCAACTATACCCCCTCAATCAACGGTTGGACGGGCCAAATCACCAATATTACCCAGCCGGCGATCCCCTGGCCCTCCGATTATGTCGACCCTGTCAACGGCCTGCCCTATGTCTTCCCGGACGGGGGCAAGATCGACGTCACCTTTACCCGCATACACAACACCCGGCACGACCACAACATTCTTATCGGCTCCGGCGAAATGCAAAGGCGCTCCAGACAGACCGTGCTGCGCATTGTGGATCTGTTGCCGCTGGGGACAACGTATGTTCCCGGCAGCAGCGGGCAGCACGAGGGGAACTTGATCATCAACACCCTGCCCAACGGCCAGCAGGAGCTGATATGGGAATTCGGCGCGGTGCCCGCCGAGGGCTACGACATCGAGTTCCAGGCGAAGATTACCGCCCCCGGACTGTTTATCAACAACGCCTTCATCGATTACAGTTTACCCTGCCCCCTGCCGGATGTCTACACGAACAACACTTACCATATGACCGGCATGGCCGCCCTGACCGAGCACTTCCTGGACTACAACAACCATAGCGTAACCCTGAAGCCCGACAGGACCATCGACATGCCCCTGGGCGAGAATTACACCACCTCCGTGGTGTCCCAGAGCGAGATCATGCACGGCAGCGATACGTACCAGTACATCGGCTACCGCATCGTCCCGGACGGCCAAAGCGTCGGGAGCGGCCCCGTCATCGAGGAGCCGCCCCCGAACCCAACCATACCCAACATCACCACCCACAGAGAGATCGAGCTGTTCTTTTTCGTCAATCCCACCGTCACGATAGAGTACCGCAGGCTGACCGACGACGCGGCGCTCAGGGCCCCGGAGACCGTCCCCGTCACCTTCGGCGACCCCTATTTCCTGCCGGACAGCGTACGCGACCCCATAGATTTCCCCGCAGGCAGCGGGAATATTTACAACTATGTCGCCTACGCCATGACGGATGGGGGCATCATGCAGCCCATCGTCCACGGCCTGCCCGACAAGCCGGTCTACAGATCCGTGAAAGAGAATCAGACCATCGTCGTGTACTTCCTGATGCAGCATGCCGTCACTGTGCATTACGTGGAGTACGGGAACCCCTCCAACGCGCTGCGGAACAGTGACTACTACCCGGTGAACCCGGCCCCGGACAACGACTTCCCGGTGGCGCCGGTCGCGCCTGCGGCGGTTTCCGCGGGCGGCAAGAGCTATATGTACGAGGGGTATTCCCTGCCCGGCGGGCCCTTCGTTCCGGGCATGCCTCCCACGTCCACGGTCTTCACCAACATCAACGGGAACAAGGTGATCACGCTGTATTACAGCACCACCTATCTCATCACCGTGAAGTGGCACGAGGACCTGCCCTATTACGCCGGCAAAGTGTATGAAGAACTCATGCCGCCGCAGACTTTCACCTTTCGGGCGAACGAGCGGGATCCCAACACCGGCCTCCCCCTGAGCTTCAACATGACGGCCGTCACCCAGATTGCTTATGGGGGCGCGCTTTACAGCCACACCGGGCAGTTCAAATGGACCAGCGACGCCGAGCAGGCCCGGCCGGATCCCCCGGTCAATCCCGTGACCGTGCATCTCAATGAGGTCAACGGCGACTACACCATCATATTCCTCTACACGAAGCAGAGCACGCAGCAGATGCACAACGTGATGGTGCTCTTCCGGGAATTCGGCAACACGGCCAATGTGCTGGCAGCCGACCGGAACTTCGTCAAGGCCCCGGGCAGCAGCTTCCATTTGGTGAGCGAGCTGCAGTCGCTGGCGCCGCCCATCGATTACCCGAACATTGATGCCGATTGGACGTATTACGGCTATACGATCGATGACTCCAAGACGGTCATTCCGGGCCCCCCGCCCCTCAATCCCACGCTCGGGGATATCCAGCAGAACCATGTGATCACCCTGCAGTACGTTCCCAGGGGCACCGTGCTCGAGCGCTTCCGGGCGCTGAACAATATCAACGAGATACTTGCGCCCGACCAGACGGTGATACTGGACACCTATGGGCCCGACGCCGGGAAGTACAACCCCAAGGCCTGGATCCCGCCGCAGCGGATCTACGTGGACGAAGGGCACGATTGGCTCTACCAGGGCTATCAGATCAACGGCGGGCCTGTGCATGATGTGCCGTATGAGAATATCCCCCGGCCCATGTCGGGCGTACCGGGCATACCAGATGTTGTGATGTTTGATACGATCACCTATCTTTATATCAACACCGCGCTGTACATCGTCACGGAGGAGTTCCGCATATGGGAGGATCCCTGGGCGGACCCCGATCCCGTGCTGCTGGCGAATGACAAAAAGGTAGAGGTCGTGCCCATGGAGGATTTCGAGCCCGGCGTGACACCCGGGAGCACGATTCCCCTGCCGACGCTTGTGAAAAACGGCCGCGTCTATTACTACGCAGGCTATGCCCTCAGCACCGGCGAGAAGGATGGCTCCATCATCCGCAGCGCAAAAATTGCCGGCAGCGCGCCGCAGGTGCCCTACTCCCAGGTGGGCCGCAACGGTTATATTATTACTTACCTTTACAGAACCCTGGACCTGCATGTGCGGCAGGTGATTCTGGTGGACGGAACGGAAACAGACGTGGAGTGGCCGCTGATGGGCTATCTGAACGTCATGCACGGCAGTGACGTTATGCCCGCGACATGCACCAGCGGCCGGGATGATACCAATGTAAAGTACACCGATTACGCGATCCCGTTCGATATTGACGATTTCAATTATTTGGTCAGGCTCACCGTGCCGCAGAACTACACTTTCGAGGGGCATAACCTTACCCACACGAATGCCGCTCACGACCCCGCCTTGCGTACTCTTCCTGACGGGCCTTCCGGCATCGCCAACGGCGCAATCTCTATCGACTTCGAAGACTCGGGCGAATGGTGGCTGACCCTGTATATTAAGCCTGCCGAGCCGACCGGCGACCACCATTCCAGTTACGCCACCAACATTTTCGGAAGCATGGTGCAAGCTTTGACGTCGGGGCCTTGACTGCCGCCGCCCCGCTGCAGGTCGTATGGTGTCCACCCCGAAGGGCGGGCGGGTGTCGCTTTCCGCAAGGCCGGAGGTGAAGACCCTCCCGCCGGAAAGCGTGCAGGTGACATTGCCGTGGTCCATTGCGATTAACATTTTATCAACTCCTTTTTGTTTTACATATTCTATACGTTTTCAACGCGCGGATTTCAACAATAACATCGGCCTGATCTGAAAAAAGATCGGGCCAAAAAAATTTCAAAATATTTTTTGAAAAGTGCATCCTTTCTTGAAGACATCGTCTCTTTAACTAGTTGCAAGGGCAAACGCCCGGATCGCACCTTGACAAACAGCCGCAACAGCGGCTCATAGCTCCCCGTCGGAGGTTATACAGGTTTTGCGGACAGTGCGCATAGCGAACTGCGGTTCGCATTAGATACGAGCGCGCCCGCGGATCAAACAGCGCATAGCGCGGCCTGCAAATACGCGGCGACAACAAGGCGCAGGAAATGGGCCGGCGGGGAGTGCATTGTTAAAACAGCTAATTTGGGCAAAGAATTTGAAAATGTCTGGCATTTCAGGCTGGAATGCGCTATAATGGTATCGTTCTATTGATTTCGGAGACAAGGAGGTACACAGCGCAATCCCCGATGCCAGGCTATGAAGGAGAACACGATGGAACATGAAATCGTGCAGCCGGACATAGCCGCCGCCAAGGAAGCGTATTCCGTCGAGGAGATCGCGGAGAAGCTGGGGCTGAAAATCCGCACAGCCTATGAATTCTGTAACAACACGACAGATTTCAAGGTAAAGCGTGTAGGCCGCCAGCTTCGGATTCACAAGCAATCCTTCGATGAATGGTGGAATGGGTAGGCTGCCAATCTACAGATTGGAGGCAAAATGGCATCAATCAGAGAAAACAAAACCAAAGTAGGCACATCATTTACGGTACTCTATGACTACGAGGACGGCAACGGCAGGCGAAAGCAAAAAAGCGCGGGCACATTCGCAAGCCGGAGAGAAGCCGAGGGCGTGCAGTTGGAGATCGAACTGAGCAAAAACCGCAGTAACTTCATTGAGCCCAATGACATCACGGTGCGGGAATTATTTGATCGCTGGCTGCCCATCCGGGCAAAAACCAAGCGCTGGGAAGCCAGCACATACAGCAGCTCGCTCAATATGATCGAAAAGCATATCCTGCCGCGTATCGGCACGAGGCAGGTGCAGGGCATCAACGTGATCCATATTGAGACGCTGTTCGCTGAGTTGGAGAATACCCGGTGCTCAGGGCCGCAGACAAAAAATGTGGATGCATATAAGCTCCCGTTCTTGTCCAGTTCCACCATCAGCAGCATTTATATGCTGCTGCGCTGCGCTTTCGAGGCGGCGGTGAAATGGAAGCTGATCCACGAAAGCCCAGTCCAAATGGACAAGCCCGTGCGGGTATCGCCTGAAGCGAACTTCTGGACCCAGGATCAGATGTATGCCGCGCTGGAGCGGATTGAGGATCCGCTGCTGCACCTGTGCGTGCATATGTCACTGGCCTGCACTCTGCGCGAGGGCGAGGTTTCCGGTCTGCGGATGGACCGGGTTGACCTAGAGGACGGCACCGTCACCGTGGACGCAACCATGCAGCGCGTGCCGCGCAAAGCGTTCGACCTGCTGCCGCAAAAGGAAATCTACTTTGTCTATCCTCAGTTCGCCGGGCAATCCGATTCCGTGCTGCTGCTGAAATCGCCCTATCGGGATTTTGGGCTACTGATCTGTCAGGAGGACGGTACGCCGGCGGAGCCGAACCTGGTGGGAAAATGGTTTCGACTATGGCAACGGCGCAGCGGTGGAGAACTGCCGTATCTGAAGTACCACGAGCTGCGGCACAGCAGTGCCACGCTGCTCTATGACCTTTGCCGCAACGCCAAATCCGTGCAGGGCATCACCGGGCACGCCTCTGCCAAGATGGTCCTCGATGTCTATGGCCACAAGCACCAGCAACAGCAGGTATCTCTGACACGGCAATTGGAATCAACGCTGTACAGTTGCCAAACTGCCCCAAAATCACCTGACGAACGCCCACATTGATGTGCTCCTGGACGCAATGAAAAAAGACCCTCTGATGCAGCAGAGAGTCCTTTCCGCGCTGCTTGCACGCAGCGCAACATAACGCACGAATTCCGGCATGTTGATTTCCGTTGATTTTTTTCGGGTTTTTAACGGAGATTCTTGAGATGGCGAAACCCTCAATGCCTTATGCATCAAGGGTTTCACGTGGCACGCCGGAAGGGATTCGAATTATTCCGGGCCCGTACAACCCCGTAAAACCGTTTGCAATGGTTTCTCTCGGAGCCCTGATATATAGGCGTTTTCTGCCCCGATAACTTAAGCGTTTGTAACCGAAAAGAAATCTCTAAGGGGTAACTTAAGGGGTAAAACCTCAGTTAAGGGGTCAGGCGAAAAATCCAAATGTTCGAGCGGGCGCGACGTTGCCAGGAAACAGAAAACCGCCATCGCTGGCGGTCGAGCAAGCTGGCAGGCGTCCCGGCTCTCCTGCATCTCTTTTACCCAAAGGGTGCGTGGTGCGGACGTATTCTACCACCTCAGCTTGCTGCACCAGTAGTATACTCCAGGCCAGGGGTTTGTCAACCCCGTGGATAATGGGCATGTGCTATCGGCCACACGGCGCGACGCCCCGGACGCTGCTTCGATCCGCAGGTCATGCCGCCGCTGCGGTGCATTGGGTTCGCCCGTCGAGCGCGGCGTCCGCTGGTACTTCGATCAAGCTCAGGCCTTTTGACGCGATCCGCTGCACGGTCTTTACACTGCACTCCATATTGTCGGCAATAATCTGCATGGACTGCCCCTGCAAGTATTTCAGGTCAAGCACCTGCCTCACCTGGCCGACCGGCACAGCATCAATGGCCTGCAAGATTTGCAGCTGAACGGCGCGGGCGTTCTGGATGTTCTCGCGAGTGTACTTCTCGCGATCATAGTCCTTTTGGGCCAACACAGTGGCCGCGCTGGCAACGTGGTCAATCCCCTGTTTTGAGCGTGGCATGTCGCTGTAGTTGGTGATCAGCCTTGCGCCGTTCGAGACAATCCAGGCCTCGTATTCATCCCCGGCCAACGTCTTGGCTACGCGCTTCCACCGCTCGATGTCGCTTTGCAGCGCGAGATATTGACTTAAATAATCGTGAGCGGCCATGCTGCACACCCCGCCGCCTGCTGTGCCCATAACAAACACCGCCCCTTGCAATTTTCCGCAGGATATGGTATACTGCGGTTGTCACCAATCGCGGGAGGCGGGCGCTCTGGCCGGGAACCGGCTGGGGTGCTTTGCTTTTTTAGGGGCTCACATTTCTTACCATGCAGGCCCTTTTTAGGGTGTCAGATTTGTCAGGATAGGAGCAGGCGATCCCACGCCGAACCTTAGGGCAATCAGGGCGCATTGCTAAAACCAGAAAGACCCAAACTCGCCCCTGTGTGCCCCTGTGGCGCGTTTCGCCCCGGGCGCACAGCGTCGCGTTCTGGCCCTCCAGGCCCGTGCAGGCGCACGATACAGCGCGGGAAGCACCCCGGCAATGATAGGATACCCCTGCGGGGTTCGGGTGAAATAAGCGCCCCTGGGCGCGTTTCCAGTGGCAGTTTGACTGTAAAGGGCTTTGCTTTACGCCCGAGCGGGCGACAAAAAAACAAAGCCAACATGGAGGGACGGATTACTCCCCTCATCGCATACTGGGATAGGCTTGACAGCCGTACCATCTCGGCGGTGGTATCCGATTCATCCGCAGTTGCATGTTGGCCTTGTTTTCGCATGGCTGATGGATCGGGAGGTTTTGGCACTAACCCGAAATTACGGTTGGCAGACCACCTTCCCCAACCAACATCAACCCTGCAAAGCTGAGGTCACAGGGAAGGTTTAGGTACTAATCCCCGTGTTACAGGCTGACAGACACCATACCTCAACCAACCTCAGCCTTGCGGTGTTATTATACGCCATGCGCCCGTAAAAGTCAAGAGCGGGTGAGTTGTCCTCGCCCGCTCGGATTGTCGTTGCCGTTACGCAGGCCGCGCGCTCAAAACCTGCCCGGTTCTGAATACCTCAGCGACAAACCCGCTCTCATCGTGGGATGAATCCAAAAGCACCGGCTCAATGTCCGCGCTGATATTGCGGCGCAACCTGTACAGCTGTTTGGAGGCTTCGAGGTAGTCCCCGGTGAAGCCGTTCAGTATGACGGCGATGTCGATGTCGCTGTCGGCGTGGGCGGTGCCTTTGGCATGGGAGCCGAACAGGACAACGGCCTGCGGCTGCAAGTACCGCTCAACCTCGGACGCATACCGCCGCGACATGCTCATAACAGTTGCTTTGTCCAACATAGCAGGGCCTCCGTTTCCGTCAGGATGTTCTTGCAGGTTTCCAGCGTCAGCATGGCCGCAAGCTTCGCCTTTTGCTCTGGATAGCGCGCGGCGATGTTCAGCGGGTCGAGCGTGTCCAGCAAGTCCTTTTGCTCTTCGCTCATCGTGTCGTAAACACCACCGAGCTGCGCCAGCTTCATAAGCCCGTGAATCTTGGGCGGCGCGTCGTCGTTGTTCGCGATTATGGCCTTTAGCGCCTTTTCCGCTGTTTGGTGGCACATGAAGCCCACGTAGAGCAGGCGCTTTGTCTGAAGCATTGCCCGCGCGGTTTCGATGTCGTAGTCGGCCAGGTCTAACCAGTATTGCGTTTTGTCGTTCATGCGCTGACCTCCCGCGTGTCGCGGTCCATCTCATGGTCAATGGCGCGGTTGATGAAAGCGTTCACGCTTTCGCCTTTGTTTTCGGCGTGGGCCTGCACCTGCTCTTTCTTGCCCTTCGGTGTCCGCACCTGGATTTGGTCATAGTTCTTTTGCATGTACTTTGTCACAGCCTTTTGCTGTGCCTTTGAAGCTGGCATTACATCGCCCCTTTCCTGAATATCCGGGAACGGCTCCCGCATTCGGGTTGCTCTCCCATGCTCTTATTATACCACAAAATTCTATCGATAGCAATTAGCATGTTGCACAAATATCGCTAGCGATATAACGTAAAAGTTCGTGCAATATTCCGTCTTGATATATCGCTAGCGATATGCCATAATATAGATGTGGTCAGGGGAAGGAACCCCGCCAACAAACCGACAGGAGGCCGACACCATGAAATACAACCTCTCCAACATCGCCCGCCGCGCCAACGCCCTTGCCCGTGACATGAGCAAGTCCATCGCCTGGAGGAAAGCCTGGGCAGAGGCGAAGCTGGAGAGCGTGGAGCTGGCCTGGGCCGAAGCGAAGAACGAGCGCCCGGCCATCTGGATGCCGATCCGCGAAGAGTTGTTCACCGTGAGGGACGCGCTCTACACTGTCAACCGGGAAGCCGAAGCCGCCAGCCCCGCGATGCAGAGGAAGGCCCTGGAGCACAAGCTGTTCTGCCTGCAAATGGCCGACCGCCCCTCCTACTGGGAGCGCCAAGAGATGAAGGAGCTGGAGCAGCTGCTGGCCGCCTGACCACCACAACACAAACCGAAGGGAGACGCGCACCATGCAAAAGGGAGACACCATCCGCACCCCGCGCTTTCTCACCGTGGAGATCAGCACCGTTCTGGGCCGGGCCGAAGCCTGGGAGCAAGGATTCAGGGAGCCCACGCACTACTGCGATGATCCCGCATTCGACGTGTACGGGAAGCACACCGGCACCAACCGCATGATCTTCGCCGCCGTGGCGAAAAACTGAGAGGGAGGACACGGACATGAAGAACGCAGTCAAGAGCAAGGTCATGACCATCGCGAACCGCCTGGTATCCCAGGGCTGGAGCAGGGCCAACGCCATGACCCGCGCATGGGTGTGGGTGAAGC
>WRDW01000015.1 GCA_009779995.1 Oscillospiraceae bacterium
TAAACTCCGGGGGTTCGGGGGCAGAGCCCCCGTGCTTCGCCTTGCCTTTCACCTTCCTCTCGATTGTTCGCCTGCTTTTCCCATTATTTTGGGGCTTGTTTTTTATTAGCAGGTCTCATGATTCGCTAACTCGCGATCAACTCGTTTCTGTAGGGGTGGCATTCTTGCCACCCGCAGGAAAAAGCATCGCTTTGACTTCGTCAAACGTATAGACCTCGCCTCGCTGCACCTGCAGCTCGGCTTCCAGCAGTTTTTCGCGCAATTCGAGCAGTTCTTGGTATGCCTCGTTGCGCTCGTCAATTTCCATACAGTTCCCCGTCCTTACGCCAGATAAACCGCGACCCGGTCCAGGATCCGGTTCAGGTTGTCTATCATGTTGATCATCCCGTGCATGGCGATGGAGCCGTCGCCTATGCAGGCCAGGGCGTTCACCTTGCCGTCGAACAGGGCGCGGGCCAGCGCGAGGCTGCCGAATTCCATGATGGCGCGGGGATTCTCGGGGCGGCGCTTGATGGTGCTCAGGAAATGGTCCCGCACGCGGATGGTGGCGGCCGGGCCGTCCTTCACGGAGAACTGCACGTCGCCGTCCGGGATCAACGAGGCGCTGAAGCGGCCGATCTCGTCGTAGTCGCCGATTTGGCTCAGGGCCACGGCGATGACGTACATCATCAGCACGGTGCTGCGCTCGGCGAACACGGGGTCCTGCATGTCCTCCTCCGTGGCGCGCAGGTAGCCCTCCAGGCGCTTGGTGAGCGCGTCGAAGTCCTTGAGCAAAAAGTTGATGTACCGGAAGCCCTTCACGGGGATGGGCGTAGCCTTGCCGTCCACCACGGCGTTGAATTTCTCGCAGGAGCTGAGGGGGATTTTGATGCTCGCGTTGGCGAGCACGCGGGGGGTCAGGCGCACGCGGCCGTTGCTGAAGGTCAGCGTAGCCTTGGGGCCGCCCTTCACGTCAAAGGCCAGGGAGACGGGCTTCTTGTTCGTGAGCAGCGCCCGGGCCTCCGGGTCCAGCTCGCACAGGTTCTCCAGGGTGCCCATGATGGCGTACATGTTGATATACGCCAGGGTTTTTTGGTCCAGCAAAGAATATCCCTCCTTATAGTATTGTCCTATAGTATTCTACCACATTTTCCGGGAATGTCAATGTGTTTTTATGCGAATGGGCGAAACCAATAAACGCCCTCCCTTTGTGGGAGGGCGGCTTAAAGCTATCTTCGCTTCAGCAATCGCACAGTCCATGCAATCAGCGAACAGAAAAGACTCCAGCCAATGGCTGCTAGCTCTACAACAAAAATCATGCCAAAGGCGTTTGGTGACCCAGACATAAACAGCGCACTGAATGCTGTCAATACAAGGTTTACCATAGGTGCTGACCATACTGAAATTTTATTTTTAAAAAAAACGATGGCACTTACAACCGGGTACATAACTATAATGCTATATATTATAGTGTTAGCATCTATCCCCGCTATCGTAGTGTTCCATTCATAGGTTACGGGGTTCCATTTTGAAGGCACTATAAGCAAAACAGGCAATGCACTGGGAAGCAAAAAGACCAGCGATTTCAGGAAGATTGTTCCCAACTTGCGGTTCATAATGGTACACCTTTACAGTAGCTTTTTTCCAAATCGTCCTCCTTAGTCGCTGTGCATAAAACGAGACCGACAGAGGAATAGCAGCATAAGCTAAATTGGTCCAACACCCATTACATTTAAATAATATTTATACAGCAAACCAGCTATATCCTGTTGCACATATCTCATCGGCCATTCTATTGTTGGATCCCTTAGTGATGGTTGGTCTGTTTTGTAACAATTCGCATAGTAGCTGTATGAAATAGCGGCATTTCCTCCCGCTATTGCGAATGCAGAGTAGGTAGAATAGTAAGTATAATACGGTGAAGATGACATCACAAAGAAACCACGCTTTGCTTGAGCGTCTGTTTCATATTTTGTGTGTTTATCCCCCAGCGGTATATCAGGCAAAAAATTTGTTGTAGATCTGTCTCCAGTATGCGGAGGAGTACCAAGATCGCTCAAATAGTGGATGGCTTTTCCTAGATTTTGGGCGGCAACTACCCAATTGCTGTTTCGCCCCTCTTGTACAGCCAATTTATACCAATGATCGAAACGGCTTCTTGCGTTATCTAAATCGTAATGGTTCCTAAAATAGTTCGTCCCTGAGGGACTATGATAAAAATGCCAGCTGGAAATGTTCATTAAAAAACCTTCATGATTGTCAGGCCAGTCAGAATACGAAATAGCAGCCGCTTTTTCACTTGTTAAAAACCAGTTGTAAACACTCGGCTTATCTTTTTGTAGTATATCAAAAGCCCTTGCTGTAATCCACTGATGCCCATTTGAGCCTTGTTTCCAGCGTGTAGGATTCTCTTCTCTATCAATGACCCCGTCGCCGAGCATAACATGTTCACCATTAGCAATTCTGCATATTACCACTTCAATTTCTTCATCTGTCATGTGTTCGGGATAATAATGCTCATAAGGTGTGTCGTCAGGAATAAAATCATCCGGGATAACAACCGTTGCTTCCATAGGCAGCTCATGGCCGCCCAATTTTTGTTTCACAATTTCCGATATGCTCTCGGCTTGGTCATTGCTGTTGATGCGATCCTGTGCCATTGTACCCGATGCTAATAGCAAAGTCATCACCAGCAATAAGGGTATGGTACGCATGGTCTTTTTCATGATTTTTTCTCCTTCCAAAATTTAGTATAGTTTAATTTTATCGCGCAGATTGGATTTTGTCAACAATTATTTTCAAAAATTTAGAATTTTTTTATTCGCTTTATCCCAAGCAAATCCCAACACCCCTGCACCAAAAATTCCGCCCCGGCGGCTACAAGCTCCTCCCGGGAGCCGTAGCCCCACAGCGCGCCCGCGCAGGGCATCCCCAGGGCCCTCGCGCCCTCCGCGTCGAAGCGCCTGTCGCCCACCATGAGGCAGCGTTCCGGCGGCACGCCGCACAGCCGCGCGGCCTCGGCGATGATGTCCGCCTTGCTCTCGTCCAGAAAATCGGGATGCGCGCCGCACACGGCGTCGAACAGCCCCCGCAGGCCGATGCCGCCGAGCACCTTCTCCAGAAAAATAGTGGGTTTTGAGCTGGCGATGGCCGTTTTCACCCCGGCCAGGCGCAGCTTGCGGAGAAGCGCCTCCATGCCGGGGTAGATGTCCAGGATAAAGCAGTTCCCCGCGGCGTACGCCCTGCGGTAGATCGCGATGGCGCGGTCGGCCTGTTCGCGGGTCATCCCGGCGTACCTCATGAAGCTGCCCGTCAGCGGCGGCCCGAGGTAGGGCATGTATTCCTGCATGGTGAGCGTGGGAAAGCCCATCTCCGCAAACGCCGCGTTGGCGCATAGGAGCATCCCCGGCGCGGCGTCGAGCACGGTGCCGTCGTTGTCGAAGATCACGGCGTCGTAATTATTCATACAGCTTCTCCTTCGCTTTTTTCGTGAAGAACACAAACACAGCCGTCCCCGCCGCGGCGACCGCCAGCCAGGCCCAGGCCGTGGCCTGCCAGCCGCGGCGCTCGGCCAGCAACGCCGTGCCCAGCATGGAGAGCGCGCTGCCCGCGTAGACGAAGGCGTTGATCACACCCGCCGCCGCGCCCGTGGCCCCGTATTTGCCGAAGCGCGCGGGCAATTGGCACACCGCCGCGAGGTTCACCCCATGCATACAGCCGGTCAGCAGCGCCATACAGGCCACGCCCATGGGCAGCCAGAGGTTACCCATGGGCAGCGCGCCGGCGCGCATTCCATGCAGGCAGAGAGCCAGGCCCAGCGCGGCGAGCGTCCCCGCGCCGAAAAACCAGGCCGTGCTGCGCAGCTCGTGGCCGATTTTCTTCGCGATCGTCCCCGTTACCCGCAGGCTCACGATGGCGAACAGCGGCAAAACCGCCGCCGTGAGGACGCTGCGCGCGCTGGAAAAAGCCGGGGCGCTCTCGGTGAGCAGCACGGGCATCCAGGCGGGCACGCTCTCGCGCAGGATCCCCAGCAGTGCCGCGCCCAACAGAATCGGCCCCAGCCCGAAGCCCGTGAGCAGCCTGCGCATGGGAACGGGTTCGCCCGGCTCGTCAATCAATTGTGCATTGCCCACTTCAAAGCCCCCTTCGCCTGCCGGGGCCCCCAACGAATCCGCAGGTTCGTTGGGGTGGAGCAGGGGGGACAGCGTCGGCGCTTCGCAGAAGCGCTGGCGCAGGGGGGTGTCCGGCGCAAGCTTGCGCCACGCCAGCGCCGCGATCACTGCAAAGGAGGCCGAGATCACGAATACCCACCGCCACGAGCCGCGTGCCGCGCCAGCCAGCAGGTACACCGCAGCCGTGCCCGCGCTGCCCGCGATGTTCACGTGCATTACCGCGCGGTTGTAGTCCGCGGCGCTGAGCTCCCGCGCCATGAACTGCACCAGTGCGGGCCAGAGCATCGCCTGGGCGAAGCCGTTTGCGCACCAGATGACGGTCATGATCACAGGCAATCCCGGCCCGGAAAAAGCGAGTGTACTCCCCGCCAGCAGCAGGTTGCAGCACCCGCTGGCCAGCAGGCCGATGGCGATCATGCGGCGCGGCCGCGCGCGGCGCAGCAGCAGCGCGCTCACCGGCTGTCCTATGCCGTAGGCGGCGAATGCCCCCGTCCCGGCCAGGCTCAGCGCGGATTTCGCCGCGCCGAGGTCCCCCAGCATGAGGGCCAGGGCGGCGTTGTAATTCTGGCGCGTCAGGTAGCTGGCGAAGTACACGAACCAGCACAGGGCGATCAGCGCCCCGGCCGGGGTCCCCGGCGAGCCCGCAGGCTCGTTGGGGTGGAAAGAGAACCGTTTTTTTGTCATAAATGACATCATACACGCTTTGGCGGTGAAAGTCAAGCGAAAACGCCCAAAGGCCATAGGGCGTTTAAACACCCAGCGCCCGTATTCCTACGGGCGCTCGGCTATATACGCAAACCCTTCACGTTGGCGTATAGAAAGGACTCCCCATGAAAGAGCCTTTGGAAATGTCGGTGGTCAGGCCAGCCGGAAGGCGATGCCGTTGGTCCGGCAGTAGGTGTGCGCCCTGGAGTTCTCCCCGCAAACGACAACCACGTTGGGGCTGCCGGTGAAGGGGCTGCCCAGCACGTTCACCACGGTGTTCGGTACGACGACCTCTATGAGGCCGGGGCAATCGGCGAAAGTTCTGTCGCGCAGGCAGTCGAAGCCGGGCTCAATCACCACGCGCACCACGTTCGTGCCCTCAAAGGCCCCCGCCCCCAGGTGGATGACCGCGACGCCGTCAATCGACGCTGGGACCGTCAGGTCCGTCTCGCTGCCGTTGTATTTGGTGACGACATAGCCCCCCGCGGGGTCCCGCGCGTATTCGAAGTCCGGCAGGGCGGGCTCGGTGGCCGTGGTGGTGGGCTCGGCGGTGGTGACGGTGGTCGGGTTGGCGGTGGTGGGCGGCCGCGGGGTATCTATGAACCTCGTCGTCGTCGTCCCGGAGGCGGTGGCCGTCGTCGTCGCCTGTGTCGTCGTCTGCGTCACGGTTGGGCGCGTGGGGAGGGGCGTATAGCTCCATGAGGCGCGCCTGGTCGTGGTCGTGCTCCTCGCGGTCGTCGGGCCGGCCGTGGCCGCGGCCGTGCTCGTCTGCGTCCGGGTGACCTCCGGCGAGGTGGTCGCGGCGGGCGGGGCCTGCGGTAGCGGCCGTGCCGACGTCATGCGCGTATCAGGCGGCGCCTGCGTCGTCACGACGGCTTCGCTGCGGACTTCCGTGGCGGCCTGTGATGTGGGCGCGGCCGTCGCAATCACGGTGGTTGGCGCGGCGGTCGTGCCCCCGGCGGGGGCGGTTCTGCGGTAGGCATAGACGCCCGCGGCGGTGATTCCGCCCACGGCAACGATAACTGTGGCGGCGAGGGCCGCGATTTTGCCGGCGGAGGCCGCTTTGCGCGCGGCCTTTGCCGCGGCTTTCCCGGCGGCGGCAGCGCCGCCCGCCGCCGCTGTGCCCGCCGAGCCGATCAGCAGGGGCGGGAGGCGGTCGCTGCCCTGGGCGTCAAAGCCCAGCAGCTTGATAAAATAGGCCAGCAGCGGAATGGGGGCGGCGGCATAGAGCCTGAGCCCCTTGCCTTGCGCCAGCTCGAGCATAGCGGCCAGCTTCTGCCGCGCGCGCCCCAATCTGCTTTTTACCGTCCCCTCGGGGATTTCCAGTGATTTCGCTATCGCGGCGACATCCATGTCGTCGTAGTAGCGCAGGAGCACCACCAGGCGCTGGTCCTCGGGCAGTTCATTTACGAGGGAGGCGATGAGCGCCTTTGCCTCGGCCTGGTCCAGGTGCTCGTCCGGGATGAACGCGGGATTTGTCTCCTCCTGCCAGTCCCCGGCGCTCTCGTCCTCGTATTGCGCGAAGCTATCCGGCTTTATGCGGGAGACATAATTTTTTGCTTTATTCGCAACGATCTGGTTCAGCCATGCCGCGAAGCTCTCCGGCTGGGCCAGCTGCGCCATGCTCTGGTAGGCCTTGAGGTAGCTCTCCTGGAGGATGTCCTGGGCGTCGTGCTCGTTTTTGGTGATGGACAGGGCCACGAACCAGGCCCCCTGGCGGGTGAGGCGGTAGAGCTCCTGGAACGCGGGGGCGCTGCCCTGCATCGCCTGCAGCGCGAGGTCACGAATGTTTTCAGTCATCGGATGTCCCCCCTGCCCCGGCCGCCTGCGCGATGCGGTCCAGGATGCACCGGTCTACCTCTTCCGGCACGGTGCATCCCGCCGCCGCCTCGCCCAGTGCCGCCCGAATCAAATCGTCCAGCACCCGGGATCACCCCCTCAACACCTATTAGACAGGCGAGGCGGGGGTTTGGTTCCCGGCTTTCCGAAATTTTTTGAAAAAAATTTTTTGATTGCATATATCTGTCGCTCCTAACGGGAAAATTCCTTGTGCCAAAAAAATGCAAGAGAACAGGCATTTTGCCTCTCTCTTGCATTTTGCTTCCCTTGCATACCCCCGCAAAACCTACTTCGCTATCTCGCTGGCCCTGCTCTCCCTTATCAGGTGCACCTTGATCTGCCCGGGGTATTCCAGGTCCTTCTCGATTTTCTGGGCGATTTCCCGCGCGAGCAGTACCATGGCGTCGTCGCTGACCAGCTCGGGCTTGACCATGATGCGTATCTCGCGGCCCGCCTGCATGGCGAAGGAGGTATCCACGCCCGCGAACGACGTGGTGAGCTCCTCGAGCTTCTCCAGGCGCTTGATATAGTTTTGCAGGTTCTCCCTGCGCGCGCCGGGCCTTGCCGCCGAGATGGCGTCCGCCGCCTGCACCAGGCAGGCCGGGATGGTGCGGGCCTCCACGTCGCCGTGATGCGCCTGTATGGCGTGGAGGACGGCCTCGTTCTCCTTATACTTGCGCGCGAACTCCACGCCCAGCTCCACGTGGGAGCCCTCCTGCTCGTGGTCCAGGGCCTTGCCGATGTCGTGCAGGAGCCCCGCGCGCTTGGCCAGCTTCACGTCCGCGCCGATCTCCGCCGCCATCAGGCCCGCGATATAGCTGACCTCCAGCGAGTGGTTGAGCACGTTTTGCCCGTAGCTTGTCCGATAGCGCAAACGCCCGAGCAGCTTGACGATCTCGCCGTGGACGTTGTTCACCCCGGCTTCGATGAGGGCGTGCTCGCCGGTCTGCTTCACCTGGGCCTCCACCTCGCGGCGGCATTTGTCGAAGAGCTCCTCCACCCGCGCCGGGTGGATGCGCCCATCGAGAATAAGCTTTTCCAGGGTTCTCCGGGCGATCTCCCTCCGCACCGGGTCGAAGCAGGAAACCGTGATGGCCTCGGGGGTGTCGTCGATGATCAGGTCTACCCCTGTTATCGTCTCCAGGGTGCGGATGTTGCGGCCCTCGCGGCCGATGATGCGGCCCTTCATCTCGTCGCTGGGGAGTGTGACGACGCTCACGGTGGTCTCTGCCGAATGATCCGCCGCGCAGCGCTGAATGGCCGTGGCTATGATTTCTTTCGCGAGGTTGTCCGATTCCTCGCGTGTCCTCTGCTCGCTGTCTATCACGCGCAGGGCCTTCTCGTGCTCCAGGTCGCCGTCCAGGAGCTCCAGGATATGCTGCTTGGCCTGCTCCTCGGTGAAGCCGGAGATGCGCTCGAGCATATCGAACTGGCTCTTTTTGATGGTCTCGATCTCGTCCAGGCGGGCGTCCGCCGATTTGATCTTCGCCTGCAGGGCGTCCTCCTTCTTCTCCAGGTTGTCGGAGCGCTTATCCAGGGTCTCCTCCCGCTGGTTGATGCGTCGCTCGGCGCGCTGCACCTCGGCGCGGCGGTCGCGCAGCTCGCGCTCGGCCTCCTGCCGGTGCCTGTGGATCTCGTCCTTGGCCTCCAGGATGGCCTCCTTCTTCTTGCTCTCCGCCACGGACTGCGCGTCGTTCATGACGCGCGCGGCCTCGGCCTCCGCCGAGCCGATCTTCTGTTCCGCCACAATCCTGCGGTGCTCCTGCCCCTTTTTGTGCCCGTAGAAATACGCGCCGGCGCCCGCCGCGGGCACGAGAACCAAAATCGCCGCCAAGAATATCCAGTGCAATACATCCATATTCTGCTGACATTACCTCCCTTTCCTCTGAATTGTTCAATCGCAATTAAAATCGCCATATCATGGCAATAGGAGAGTGCTGATGCAAAGTAAACCCTTTTCGGCACAAGGGTAAACACATCTAACCTAAATTATACCTCATTTTTCGCGCCCTGTCAAGCGCGAGTTGCGGGCGCGGCGAAAATTTTTGATTTACCCCCTCCCCCCTCTTGCAATTTCCCGCTTGACTTGCTATAATATATTGAAATACTATTTGCAAAGGAGGCCGAGCATGGGCAATTCCACCCTTACGAAAAAACAAAAATTTCTCGCGGGCGTGGTTTGCTCGCTGATTATACTGACGCTGACTAACACGGCATTCAGCCTGCTTAGTCCCGCATCAGACGCAGCGAGGGAACTGACCCGCTCACCTCTCTATGTCGTGTTTATGCTTCTCGCGGCGGTGCTCAACGCGCTGTTGCTGCTGAAATTTCTGCTGCCAAACTGGGAGCCGCACAAAAAATGGCTGGGCTGGCTGCTGGGCGCATCGCTTATTTTTGCTCCGCTCATGCTCATTGCCATGGTCCCGTCCATGGGCGGCTTTTGGGAGCAGCAGGCCATGGACGCCTCTGCGAAGCGTAACATGCTGATAGTGATGTTTATCGCGATACCCATTGCCTTTGCGCTTGTTACGCTAATAAGTCCGTACTTCCACCTGCTGCGCGGCATCGTGCGCAAAAAGAGCACGGAAAAAGCGGCTGGCGTAGTATCGACGATCATGCTGGCATTCACATCGCTTTCGCAGATCAGCGCAATCAGCAGCGGCACGTTTGGCTGGAGGAGTATCCTGCCCATCATAACATCCGTAGGCTTTACTATTCTATATTTCAGTTGGCCGCTATTATCGCGGCCCATACTTGAACCACAAAAAAAGGAGATACTTGATATGAATGGAATCACATTTTCGCGCAACCCCGCCCCCAAACAAAAGCCCGCCGACCAGAGCGCTCTGGGCTTTGGCGTGTATTTCACCGACCACATGTTTCTCATGACTTACGACGACGGCCAGGGCTGGCATGACCCGCGCATCGTGCCCTACGGCCCCATCGCCCTGGACCCCGCCGCCATGTGCCTGCACTACGGCCAGGAGGTCTTCGAGGGCATGAAGGCCTACCTCGGCGCGGACGGCAGGGTGCGGCTGTTCCGCCCGGCGGAGAACATGGCCCGGCTGAATTTATCCAACGAGCGCCTGTGCATCCCGCAGATCGACGAGGCCTTCGCCGTGCACGCCATCGAGGAGCTCGTGAAGGCGGACAGGGACTGGATTCCCACGCGGGACGGCGCATCGCTGTACATCCGGCCCTACATCTTCGCCACCGACCCCCACGTGGGCGTGCGGCCCTCCAAGCAGTACATCTTCGCGGTGATTCTCAGCCCGGTGGGCGCGTACTACGCCTCGGGCCTGGCCCCCGTGAAAATCTTCGTGGAGGAGAAGTACGTGCGCGCGGTGAAGGGCGGCATGGGCTTCACCAAGGCCGCGGCCAACTATGCCGCCTCCCTCAGGGCCCAGGAGGAGGCCCACAAGCTGGGCTACTCCCAGGTGCTGTGGCTGGACGGCGTGGAGCGCAAGTATATAGAGGAAGTCGGCACGATGAACGTGTTTTTCGTCATTGGCGATGAAATCATAACACCCGCCTTGCAGGGGAGCATACTCAGCGGCATCACCCGCAAGAGCTGCATCGAGATTTTGCGCTCCCGGGGTTTGAAAGTCACAGAGAGGCCCCTGGCCCTGGAGGAGGTCGTCGCGGCGGCCAAGGCCGGCACGCTGCGGGAGGCTTTCGGCTCCGGCACGGCTGCTGTGGTCTCCCCCATAGGCGAGCTCGCCTGCGGCGGCGAGACCCTCTCCATCAACAACGGCGAGATCGGCCCCATCTCCCAGCGGCTGTACGACGAGCTCACCGGCATCCAGTGGGGGAAGATAGCCGATCCCTACGGGTGGACGAAGGTGATCGGGTAATGCATGTTATTATACCATTGATTGGGATTCCCTGCCTGCTGACGTTGGCAAACCTGGTATTCCTGTGCCTGCCATGCAAACAGCCCAAGGTAAAACGTGCGGGTATTATCGTTGAACTGGTCACGATGGTGCTGGGTGTCTCCCTGTTTATCTATGCGGGCGGGCTGGGGATCACTTCGGAACCGGACTGGTATGAAGTGATCGATACCCAGAGCGCGTACAGCCCACTCGCCTCCTGGGCCCAGTCGACCTTCTGGACTTTCATTTTCCTGGCTATCGCCGCCTACTTCCCGCTGCGGTTTATCCCTGTAGCAAAGATGCCCCCATTATTGGCTGTGTTGTGTATCGCGGCGATTTACGCCGGTGCGGTAGAGTGCATTCTGTATATCGTTCAGATATTTCCGGCAGACGAGAACTTCTTCTCAATCGGCCTCCTGCCCCCCATCAACTGCCTTCTCATCGGCGCGAAGGCAATCAAGGACATCGCCCGGGAGAAATGCGCGAAATTGCCCCTCTGGGCGCTGCTGGCACTGCTGCCCTTCATGGGCGTCGTGGTTGGCATTCTCTTCCTTGCGGGGCAGAAGCCCGACAGCTTCATCACCGTCTTCACCGAAACGGCGGAGTGGAACCTCTCCACGAAAACCCCGCCGCCGCGCGTGGAATACACCGGCCACTACCTGTGCACCGTGGCCGCCAAGGGCCACAGGCGGCTGGTTCGGCCCCTGCGCGTGGGGCGGCGGCATGGCGCGCCCATCCTGGTCAACCGGCAATTGTGCGTGGCCAACGCCTTTGAGCAGCTGATCCAGCAGCGCACACCCCGGCTGCACAGGTGCGTCCGCTATGCCTATGACAACACGGGATTTCACCTCTCAAAGCATATCCACTCCAGGGCCGCTGCGGACGCCGTGTATCTCCTGATGAAGCCCCTCGAATGGGCATTCCTGTTCGTGCTCTACCTCTGCACCGCGCGGCCGGAGGAGCGCATTTCCTCGCAATACAGATGATCTATAGGGGCGGCATTCATGCCGCCCGCGCACAAATAATACGATAAAAGGAGATTTCGATCATGTCAATGCAAAAGCTGCGCACTTTCCTCAACGAAAACAGCGACGTCATCTGGCCCGCGCTGTGCCTGGTTTTCTGCGGCCTTACGATTTTGTTTGCCGCCATGAGAAGCATTCATATCTCCGGCTACACGGGTATGGTTACCATCGTCAAGGACAACCGGGAAGGCGCCGTCAGCATTTCCGGGGCCGGGACAGAATAGGAGCATTCAATGGAAAAACAAGACCTAATCCAGGAAGAACACGAAATCCTCGCCCTCTGGGAGAGGGAGCGGTGCTTTGAAAAGCGCAGGGAGCAGGCCAAAGGCAGGCCTCTGTTCCGGTTTTTGGACGGCCCCATCACGGCCAACAACCCCATGGGCATCCACCACGCCTGGGGGCGCAGCCTGAAAGACATCTATATCAGATATAAGTTTTTGCGGGGCTACGACTGCCGCTGCCAGAACGGCTTCGACACCCAGGGCCTGTGGGTGGAGGTGGGCGCGGAAAAGGAGCTGGGCTTCGCCTCCAAGCGGGACATCGAGGCCTACGGCCTGGACAAGTTCACCGAGAAGTGCAAGCAGCGCGTCAACCACTTCGCCGGGATTATCACGCAGCAGAGCAAGCGCTTAGGCATGTGGATGGACTGGGGCCATGACTACCTCACCAACACCGACGAGAACATCGCGGGCATCTGGCATTTTCTCAAGAAGTGCCACGACAGCGGCTGGCTGCGGCAGGAGCACAAGCCCATGCCCTGGTGCCCCCGCTGCGGGACAAGCCTCAGCGAGCACGAGATGACCGGCTCCTACCGGCAGATGACGCATGACTCGGTGTTTTTCCAGCTGCCTCTCAGCAACTGTCAACTGTCAACTGTCAACTGTCAACTCGTCAATATTCTCGTGTGGACGACCACGCCCTGGACGCTCTCTTCGAATGTTGCGCTGGCTGTCAACCCTGAGATCGAGTATGCACTTGTCAGACTAAAGAGCCAGGATACGCCCATCGTGCTTGCGAAGAACGCCATTAAGCAGCTGGGCGACGACAAGCTGGAGGTGCTTGACGTCTTCAAGGGCGAGGCCCTGGTCGGCCTGACTTACGACACCTGCTTCCCGGATTTTTCCGCGCAGGAGTTTGCGCACAGGATTGTCGCCTGGGAGGACGTGGACGCCGGGGAGGGCACCGGCGTGGTGCATATCGCCCCCGGCTGCGGCGCGGAGGATTTTTTGCTGGGCCTGCGCGAGAATCTGCCGCAGGTTATGCCCGTGGACGACTTGGGCGTGTTCCTGGAGGGCTTCGGGTTTTTGACAGGCAAGGCCAGCGACGCCATCGCAAATGAAGTCTTCGAGCAGCTGCGCAGCAGGGGCAAAATGTACAAGGTGGAGCCCCACGAGCACAGCTACCCCGTGTGCTGGCGCTGCAAAACCCCGGCCATCTTTAGATTGGTGCCCGCCTGGTATATCGCGACAGAAGAATTAAAGCCCAGGCTCATCGCCGCGGCGAAAAAAGTGAAGTGGGAGCCCGAATCCGGCGGCCGCCGCATGGAGGACTGGCTCACCAACATGGGCGATTGGAACATCTCCCGCAAGCGCTACTACGGCCTGCCGCTGCCATTTTATCCCTGCGCTTGCGGCGAACTCACTGTGATCGGCTCCAAAGCCGGGCTGCGCGCCCATGCCGTTCATTCCGAGGCTGTAGACAATCTCAAAGAGCTGCACAGGCCCTGGATTGACGAGATTGAGATCACCTGCCCCCGGTGCAATCAAAAAGTACAGCGCATCCCCGATACCGGCGACGTCTGGCTGGACGCGGGCATCGTGCCCTACTCCACCCTGGGCTATTTTGAGGACAGGGCGCAGTGGGAGAAGAACTTCCCCGCAGAGTGGATTGTCGAAAATCATGAACAGGTGCGCCTGTGGTTCTACGCCATGCTCTTCATGAGCGTGGTGCTGGAGGACCGCCCGCCCTACGAGCGCGCCATGTGCCACGGCACCGTCCTGGACGAGGAAGGCGGCAAATTCAGCAAAACCGGCTTCATGATCGAGTTCGACCGGGCCGCCGAGGAGATAGGCTCGGACACCATACGCTACCTCTACGCGGGCAACCCCGTCCCCAGCGACGTGCGCTTCGGCTTTACATTGGGCGACGAAGCCAGAAGAAAATTGCTTGGCTTCAGGAATATTTTTACTTTTTTCGACACATACTATCAGATTGACAGGCCGGATTTGTCCAATTACCAGCCCGCT
Source organism: Oscillospiraceae bacterium (assembly GCA_009779995.1). Lineage (GTDB taxonomy): Bacteria > Bacillota > Clostridia > Oscillospirales > Acutalibacteraceae > WRMQ01. The sequence continues at coordinate 13,839 of WRDW01000015.1, forward strand.
GAGCTTTGCGCCCTGGACAAGTGGCTCCTCCTGCGCACAAACCGGTTCATCGAAAACGCGACAAGCCTGATGGACAATTACAGGGCATTCACCCTCGTCAAAGATTTCGAAGAATATGTGGAAGACGTCTCCAACTGGTATATTCGCTTGAACAGGCGGCGCTTCTGGAAGAGCGGCGACGCCGAGGACAAGCGCGCGGCCTATTTCAGCCTGTATTTCGCCCTGAAATCAGCGGCCCAGGTGATGGCCTCGATTATACCTTTTCAAACTGAAGTAATTTGGCAGAAACTCGTTAGAGAAATCGAGCCTGACGCGCCCATTTCCATCCATCTCAGCGAATGGCCCGCCCCCCTGCCGAACATCGAAAACGACGGCCTGCTGGAGCAGACAGAGCTCGTGCGCGAGGTCATCGCCACGGCGCTGCGCCTGCGCAATGAAAACAATCTAAAAGTCCGGCAGCCGTTGCAGACGCTGTTCATCGTGGGCGATGAAGAGACAAAAGCAGCCCTCGCCCTCTTCGCGCAGCAGGTACTCAGCGAGCTCAACGTGAAGGCGCTGCAAATTCTCGAAAGCGCCGCTGCGTTGCAAATCAAGCTGCCTATGGTCAATTTTAAGCTGGCCGGGGCTGTACTGAAGGCGCAGGTGAACGCCTTCAAAAATCACCTGGCGGGGCTATCCGGGGAGGACATGCAGACTGTCGCGGCGCAGGCGGAGGCCGCTGGCCCGGTCGCCGTGCCCGGCTGGGAGGGCGCGCTGGACGCCAGCCTGTTCACGCTGCAAACCAAGACAAAGCCCGGCATCGTGAGCACAACATGTAAAAATGACGAGATCACAGTTGCCCTGGACATCGAACTGACCGAAGAACTCCGCCGCGAGGGCGCCGTGCGCGACGTCATCCGGCAAATTCAGACGCTGCGAAAAGAGGCGGGCTACGCCGTGGAGCAGCGCATCAAGCTGCACCTGGCCACGCATAATACATTCCTGGAGCAGGCGCTGAACCACGTGCGCGAGCACATCAAGTCCGAAATCCTGGCCGATGACCTGGACTTCGACTTTGCCGATTTTGCCGAAAAGCGCGAACAGCTCCAACAAAAATTCGAGGCCGCCGCGCCCTTCGACATCTCAAAAGAAATCGAAATCGCGGGCGCGAAAATCCTGCTGGAAATCGCAAAATCATTCACAGCCAAACTGTAGGGGTGGCATTCTTGCCACCCGCCTATGCATAAAAGGAGGCCCACCATGACCATCACCAAAGACACCATCATCGGCGACATCCTTGACGCCGACCGCGGCACCGCGCCCTATTTTCTAGACATGGGGATGCACTGCCTGGGCTGCCCGGCCAGCCGGGGCGAATCCGTGGGCGAGGCCTGCGCCGTGCACGGCGTGGACGCCGGCGCCCTCGTGGCGCAGCTCAACGGGCACTTCGGCAATTGAAACTGCGCCCGCGCCTTTGCATGACGGCGGCCCTGGCGCCGCCGGGCTGTGCTGTGGCGGACATCGGCACCGACCACGCGCGGCTGCCGGTGCACCTGTTGCACGAGGGCCGCTGCCCACGGGCCATCGCCTCGGACATCGCAGAGGGGCCCCTCGAAAGCGCGCGCAAAACAGTGGAACGCGCCGGTTTGCAGGACAAGATCGAGCTGCGCCTCTCAAACGGCTTTCAGGAATTCGCGCCTGAAGACGCGGGCTGCTGGATCATGGCGGGCATGGGCGGCACGCTCATGGCGCGCCTGCTGGAGGCCGCGCCCTGGCTGCAAGCACCAGGGACAGTGCTGGTGGCCCAGCCCATGCGCCACGCCGACGACCTGCGCGCCTGGCTGATCGCCCATGGGTTTGTGATCGAAATTGAGGCAGTCTGCATGGACGCCGGACGGCCCTACCATGCCCTTCGCGCAGTCCACGATGGCATAGACCGCCAATACCTCCCCGGCTACGCCCACTACGGCGAACTCATTCACAATCCCGGCCCCATCGCCCGTGAGCTCCTCGCCCGCGAGCTGCGCCTGCTTGAAGCCCGCCAACAGAACACCCCCACAAAGGAGGCCCTGGATGACTTCCGTGCGCGATATTTACAGCTTCATTGACAGCTTCGCCCCCTTTGCTTCGCAAATGGATTTCGATAACTCGGGGCTGCAAACCGGGGATTTCGCCATGCCCGTGGAGCGCGCCATGGTGTGCCTGGACGCTACGCCGGCCGTGATCGAGCAGGCCGCGCGGGCAAAATGCGGGCTGCTGATCACCCACCACCCGGTGCTGTTCCACGCGCGCAGGCAGCTTTTGAGCGACGACCCGGCCTGGCTGCTCGCCCGCCGCGGCATGGCCTGCATCGCCTCCCACACCCCGCTGGACATCTGGAGCGTGAACGACCTGCTGGCGCAGCGCCTGTTCCCCGGCAGGGTCACGCGGCTGAACGAGCTCATTCGGGTCTGCACGCTGTCCCAGCCCATGGATGCCGCCACACTGGCGGCGCACGCCGCGCGCAGGCTCAATGCCCAGGTGCGCTACTGCGACGCGGGCCGGCCCATTGCGGCCGTGGCGGTCTGCGGCGGCCTGGGCTGCAAACTCATAGGCGAGGTCATAGGCCGCGCCGGTGAGGAAGGTGTCCCTGATGCCTTTCTTACCGGCGACGCCGGCCACCACGACTTCCTCGACGCCGCGCGGCACGGCCTGACCCTCCTGGCCGCGGGCCATTTCGAGACAGAAATCCACATCGTCCCCGCCCTGGCGGAAAAGCTGCGTGCCGCCTTCCCCGCCGTGGAATGGCTCATCCCAAATGAATACGGAGTGATTAATTATGCATAAGAAGACGGCCAAGGCCCGCGCGGGCGCAATGAATACCGTGCCGCGCGGCCTCGAGCAGTGGTGCATGTCCCTGATCGGGCTGCTGATTGCCTGCTACGTCGCTTACGTGATCACGAGCAAGCTTTTTATGCTTCTGATAGAAATGACCGGCGCCTGGGTTGTGTACATGCTGTTCCCCCCCCTGGCATTGGCGGTATACGCGGCCCTGCGCAGCCTTGTCGGCATACGGCGAAAGGAGCCGGGCGCGCCAAGCAAGCGCAGGCAATTCTTCAGCCTTGACATCAGCCAAGCGCGTGAAAAGCTTTCCCTGCCCGCGTTTTTATATGGCTTCTCCGCCGTTTTCGTTGTTTTTGCGCTCAACTGGCTGGCGAATTATCCCGGCATTTGCTTGTGGCCTTTTGACGTCACCATGCTGTGGAGCCATGTGCAAACCGGGACGTTCGACAACTGGCATTCGGCCATTTACATGATGATTATCTGGCTGCTCACCAGGGTCGTCAACCGCTACGCTTTTGTTATCGCCGTGCAGATTTTCTGTTTCAGCCTGCTGTGCGGCTATACGGCGGCAACGCTGTATGCCTGGGGCCTGCGGAAGCGTTGGGTCGCTTTATTCCTGCTCGCGGTCATTTCCGCGCGTTCCACCCGGACCATCATGCTCTACGCGATAAAGGACAGCTACTTCACGATATTTACGCTTTGGGCGGCGGTTTGCTTAATCAACGCCGTGCTTTCGGACGGCGCATGGCTTGACCGGCGGGCAAACCGCGTCGCCCTGGGCGTTGCCCTGGGGCTGATCTCAATCATCCGCCACAACGGGGTTCTTTTTTCGCTTCCGATCGCCGTGCTCCTGTTCGCGCTGTATGCCAAAAAGCGGACGCTTGCCTGCGTTTTTACCGGCGCGGTGGCGCTGGCCGTCGCCATGGGTATTATCGGGCCGCTGTACCGGGCCGTCGGCGTGACAGATCTCGTCGAGCACCGGGTGTATACGGAGGTCATCAATCTGCCGATGGCGATGTTGACCAGCATCTACATCGCAAATCCGCAGGCGCTGGACGAGGACGCCACCGCGCTGATGGAAGCCCTTGCCACGCCCGCGCAATGGCAGGCTCAACCAAAATTCGACAGCTATTTGACCTTAAAATTTCTGAAGCCGCGCGAATTGATGGTTGACGCATCCTACCACGGCGACATGGGGGCGCTGTACGGCGCCTTCAGCGAAGTTTATACCGAGCGTTACCTGTTGGCCCCGCCGGGCAAGCTGGCGCGGATGTTCTTGCACGCTGTCAAAAACGAGCCGGAAATCGCGCTGAAGCAAGTCGTCAAATGCAACCAGGTCGCTTGGGATCCCACAGCCATCAATTACACGGTTCCCGACGACGGCGGTTTTAACGCCCTGTTCAGCGTCGGCATCAGCGCCGAGGTATTGGACCAGCTTGGGATCACCAACTCCCCGCAGCTGCTGGGAGAGGTCAGGAGTACCGCCGGGCTGCCTTTTTTCCTGGCGTTCAAGGTGCCGAACGGGATCCTGGACCGGGCCATCCGGCTGCTTACCCCCAGCCGCGCGCTGCAATGCCTCGGGATCAACATACTGGCATTGATGCTGTGCGCGTGGTTTTCGCTGCACCGGCGGCGCGGCTGGGCCGCGCTGCTCCTGGCGGGCCCGAGCCTGGCGTATTGCCTGGCCACCATGACCATGCTGGGCACCCCGGAGGAATACCGCATTATGCATTTCATCACCGTGATAACGCTGCCGCTCATATTTGCGAGCCTGGGCAAAGTGAAAGAGAACGAGAAAGCGCAAGAGGAAAGCCAGGGCGAAAACCTATGACTTAACAGGGGTAAGCAAATTGGACAAAAGAGAGTTCATGTATCGAAAAGGCACAAACAAGGCGATGTCCAGGCTTCATTACCACATGCGGCGTTCTGTGAAGGTGCTGCCGGGCATCGTCAACCGGGGCGTGCGCAGAGGCAAGCTGACGGGCGACCTGCTCTCCTCCTATTGGGGCAGGGCCGGCTACGTCTATAGCGACGGCGATTACGTGCGCAACGCCTCGCTGGAGCTGGCGGCCCGCGAGATCTGCGAGCGCGGCGTGGCCGGGGCGGCCGCGGAGCTGGGCGTGTTCCGCGGGGACTATGCCAAGCTGATCAACCAGGCCTTCCCGGACCGGAAGCTCTACCTGTTCGATACATTCAGCGGCTTTGACCCGGACGAATATGCGTGGGAGCGGCAGCGGGGCTATGTCCGCGAAGTGGACGATTTTTCCGATACCTCCATGGACCTGGTGCTGCGCAAGATGAAATATCCGCAAAATTGCGTGGTGAAACAGGGGTACTTTCCGGATTCCGCCGCCGGTTTGGACGAGCAATTCGCCTTCGTCAGCATAGACTGCGACCTCTATCAGCCCACCCTCGCGGGCCTCAGGTTTTTCAGGGAAAGGCTGTCGCCCGGCGGGTATATCTTCGTGCACGACTACCAAAACCCCGTCTACGTCGGCGTGAAGGCCGCCGTCCGGGACTTTTGCGAAAGCAGCGGCGACACATACTTTTTGTTGCCGGACACCTGCGGCAGCGCCGTGATCACCAGGCCATACTGAATGACACAGACAATACGCCCAACCTGGAATGGCGCACCGCGAATGAATACGGAGTGATAAATTATGCATAGGACCACCGTGACGGCCCACGCGGGCGCGCTGGACACCGTACCCAACAGCATCGAGTCCGTCCGGGCCTGCCTGGCCTGCGGCGCGGACATCCTCGAGGTGGACGTGCGCTTCCTCCCAGACGGCGAACCCGCCCTCGGCCACAACAGCGTTGGCCCCGGCGGCGCGAGGCTCGAGGAGGCCTTCGCCCTCCTGGGAGAAGGCGATATGCAGATCAATTTAGACATGAAGGAGAAGAGCGGCATCCCCCGCATGGCCGAACTCGTTATACAGTACGGCTTGCAGGGCCGCGCCTTCATGACGGGGATGCACAAAAAGCACTGCGTGGCCTATCGCGATTGCGGCATTCCCAGCTACATCAATTCGGCGAAGATCGACGACGCAACAGAGGCGGGCGCGCTGGGGCTCAATATCAGCTACAAAAAATGCACCAAGCGGCTCGTGCGCAAGGCCCACGAGGCGGGCCTGCTGGTCTCCGTCTGGACGGTGAACAGGCCGAAGGACATGCGTAAAATGCTGCGCTTTGGCGCGGACAACATCACAACGCGCCGCCCGGGCCTGCTGCTGGAGATCAAGATCCATGAAGCTTGACGCCAATCTCATCCATCTTTTATGCATGGAGCTGAATAGCGCGCTGGCCGGTTGTCGTATAGAAAAAATTCACAACCCCGCCAAAGAAGAATTTATTCTGCATTTGAGGGGCCGGGAGGGCGCGCACAGGCTGCTGCTGTGCCTCGGCCCGGGCCGGGCGCGGGCGGGGCTCGTTGCCGGGGTTCCGGAGAACCCCCCGCAGCCGGGCATGTTCTGTATGCTGCTGCGCAAGCACCTGCAGGGCGCGTGCCTCACGGGCGTGCGCCAGCCGGAGGGGGAGAGAATCTTATTTTTTGACTTTTCCGGCCATACTGAAATAGGCGAGCCCGTGAAGCTCAGCCTGTGCGCCGAGCTCACCGGCCGCCGCACGAATTTGCTATTGCTTCGCGAGGACGCCGGGGCCCCAACGAACCGAAGGTTCGATGCGAGCGCCGCAGGCTCGTTGGGGTGGTATATTATTGACTGCCTCAAGCGCGGCGACGTCACCCAAGGCGGGCGGCCGCTGCTGCCCGGCGCGCGCTACGAGCCGCCCCCGGCCAACGGCTATACCCCGCCTGAAGCCCCGGCACAGCCAAATCAAGCGCAGTCCGTCTCTGCCCTGCTGGAGGCCCACTACGCCGAAAAGGACCGCGCCGAGCGCAAGCGCCGGCAGGCGGGCGCGCTGGTGAAGCTGGTTGAAAACCGCATGGCCCGCGTCCGGCGCAAGCTGGAGGCCCAGCGGCAGGAGCTCGCCCGCGCGCAGGATAGAGAGCACCTGCGCGTCTATGCCGAGCTCATATTGGCCAACCAGGCCGGGCTGGAGCGCGGGGCCAAGGGCCGCGCGACCTATCGCCTGGAAAACTACTACGAAGACAACGCCCCGCTCGCCATCCCGGCAAACCCGGCGCTGGGGCCCGCCGCCAACGCCCAGCGCTATTTCAAGGAGTACCGCAAGGCGAAGACGGCGGCGGGCCTGCTGGGCGATTTCATCGCGCAGGGCGAGCAGGCGCTGCAATACCTCGAAAGCGTGTCCTATCACCTTCTGCGCTGTGAAAGCCCGGCGGAGCTCGAGGCCCTGCGCCACGAGCTGGAAATCCAGGGGTACTGCAAGCCGAAGTCCGGCAAGCCGAAAAAGCAGCGCCCGCTGCCGCCCCTGGAATACACAAGCGGCGAGGGCCTGCGCATCCTGGTGGGGCGCGGCAACCTGCAAAACGACCAGCTGAGCCTCAAGACCGCCGCGCCGGGCGACCTGTGGTTCCACGCACAGGGCGTACCGGGCTCCCATGTGATTTTGTGCACAGAGGGCAAAGAACCCGGCCAGGCGGGCATAGAGGAGGCGGCCATGCTCGCGGCCTGGCACAGCCGGCTTGGGGGTCCCGGCGAGGTGGACTACACCCCCGCCGCCGCGCTGAAAAAGCCCCCCGGCGCGCCCCCCGGCAAGGTGATCTACCACAGGCACAAGAGCCTCTACGCCAGCCCCACGCAGGCGCTGGTGGACGCGCTGAAAAAGAAGTAGAGCCTGTAGGGGTGGCATTCTTGCCACCCGAAGATAAAACCATGCGTTTTGTGCCGGGTGGCAAGAATGCCACCCCTACAGCCGCCAACCCTACACAAGGAGGCCCCATGACGAAAAAATCAATCGCAATCCTGCTTGCAGCTCTGTTGGCCCTGCTGTTTTGCCTGCCGGTATTGGCCGCGCCGACGCAAAACGAGCTGGACGGCATGACCCCCTACGGCCTGCGCGCTAAGGCCTTCCCCGAGGAAGAGGGCGCGGTAAGGCTGTTCTTTCAGGTGGTTGGCCTAGGGGTCGGGCTGCCGGGCATGGATGAAAGCGACGACATTTACTTATGCTTAGAGATTAAGCGCGGCGAGAGAGATTGGCAGCTCTACCAAAGCCGCAGTTCCGCAACCTTCCTGGAGAATAACCAGATAGGCGACGGAGAATTCACCTGGAGGTTTGATCAGGTATTCGCTGACGAGGAACCCATCTATTTTCGTATATACTGCGAATATGTACAGGGCGGCATACTGCTGGGCGGCTACACAGGCACGGGTCTGCGCAGCGCCTACTCCAACGTGGCCTACATCGGGATTGCGGGGGAGGGATATACTGAGCCGACCACTGTAGGCATCGCCCCCGTGCCCTATGACGAGGAAGACCCGCCGCAGGAGAGCAGCGGCGCGATGGCGATTTTGCTGGCGCTGCTGCTCTGGATAGGCGTTGCGCTGGCGCTGGTGCTTGCTATTGTCGTCATTATTGTGATTGCCAGGAAGAGAAAGAAAAATCCATGACCCTCACCACCACCCTGCTGGGCCAGAGCTTTTCTTTCAAAAGCGTGAAAGAGCTGTTGGCCAAAGCGAATGAAGAGAAATCCGGCGACAAATTGGCCGGGTTGGCGGCGGCGAGCGATTTGGAGCGCGTGGCCGCCAAGCAGGTGCTCTCGGCGCTGCTGGTGAGCGACCTGCGGGAGCACCCCGCCGTGCCCTACGAACAGGACGACGTGACGCGCATGATTCAAGACGGCGTGAATGAAAGAATCTATAGCGAGGTACGCAATTGGAGCCTGGCCGAGCTGCGCGAGTGGCTGCTTGACGCCAACACAAGCGAGAGCATGATCAAGCGCGTGTCGGCTGGATTGACGGCGGAAGTGATCGCGGGCGTTTGCAAGCTCATGGGGAACCTGGATTTGGTGCTGGCGGCGAGCAAAATCAACGTGACGGCGCATTGCAACACGACAATCGGCCTGCGGGGAACACTGGCGACACGCCTGCAGCCGAACCACCCCACGGACAGCGTGGAGGGCGTCACGGCCTCGCTGCTGGAGGGCCTCAGTTACGGCTGCGGCGACGCCCTCATCGGCCTGAACCCCGTGAACGACAACGCAAGCGGCATGACGGCCCTGCTGGAACGCTTCGACGAGATCGTGCGAAAATTCGAGATTCCCACGCAGATCTGCGTGCTGGGGCACATCACGACCCAAATCGCCGCGCTGAAGCAGGGCGCGCCCATGGATGTGATCTTCCAGTCCATCGCGGGCAGCCAGAGGGGCAACGAGGCCTTCGGGTTCACCACGGAGACGATCCGGGAGGCCCAGGCGCTGCTCAGGCAAAACGGCACAGCCACGGGGCCGAACGTCCTCTACTTCGAGACCGGCCAGGGCAGCGAGCTCTCCAGCGAGGCCCATTTTGGCACAGATCAAGTCACGATGGAGGCCCGCTGCTACGGCTACGCGAAGGCTTTTTCGCCTTTTATGGTGAACACAGTTGTAGGCTTCATCGGCCCGGAGTATCTCTACGACAGCCGCCAGGTGATACGCGCGGGGCTTGAAGATCATTTCATGGGCAAGCTGACGGGCATCCCCATGGGCTGCGACTGCTGCTACACCAACCACATGCAGGCCGACCAGAACGACATCGAGAATCTGGCCCTGCTGCTGGGCGCCGCCGGCGTGAATTACATCATAGGCGTGCCGGCGGGCGACGACGTGATGCTCAACTACCAGACCAACGCCTACCACGACGCCGCCGCCATCCGCGAAATCCTGGGCCTGCGGCCCCTGCCGGAATTCGAGGCCTGGCTGGAGCGGATGGGGATTATGCAGGACGGGAAGTTGACGGCGCTGGCCGGGAGGCCGGAGTTAATTTCAAATAGGAGGCAAGCGCAATAAAACTTTTTACAAGACTGCTAATGATACTATCGGCAATCGCTCTATGCCTTGCCGGGTGCGGGCAGAGCGCAATCGTCGGGACATGGATAACAGAAATTGACGGAACCGAGGCAAGCTTTGAGTTTACACGTGATAATAAGATTATAGCGTCCGCGGCAAACGATGAAGGGGAAAAAATTTTGGTGTATGAAGGATCATATCAGCTTAATGGGGATAAGCTTAAGCTAATCCCTGATGATCCGCAGCATAAAGAAGAAGAGTATACGTTCCAGATCAATGGCGACAAATTGATTCTGACGATGAATGAAGACCCAGACAATCTTTACCAACAAGCCAAAACGATTGTATTGAGCAGAGCAAAATAACCGGCGATTGAGAGGGTGTCTCGCATGACGGAAGCGACAATCGAACGCATCGTCACCGCAGTGGTGAACGCCATTCAGGGCGCTGAAGAATCGGCGGGTGGCCTGCTGTCCACCCCAATAGACACCAGCACAACCCCGGCCCGCATCGCCATCGGCCACGCGGGCCCGCGTTTGAAGACGCAGACATACCTGCAATTCAGAGCCGACCATGCCGTGGCAAGAGACGCTGTATTGCAGGACGTGCCCCAGGAATTGCTGGACAGGCTGCAATTGCCTGTATTCCAGACAAAGTGCAGGGACAAGGACGAATTCCTCACCCGGCCCGATTTGGGCCGCCAGCTGGATGATGACACGCTCAGAGCGATGAAACAGCACAACCCAATGCCCTGCGATGCGCTCATCTATGCCGCCGACGGCCTGAGCTCGCGGGCTGTCACAGCGAACCTGGAGAATATTTTGCCGATTTTGCAGGACGGGCTGGCGCAGCAAAATATCAAGACAGGCAGGCCGTTTTTTCTGCGATATGGCCGTGTGGGCAGCATGGACGCCATTGCCCCGGCGCTGGAGGCGAAGGTGGTGTGCGTGCTCCTGGGCGAGCGGCCCGGCCTCGGCAGCGCCGAGAGCATGAGCGCCTACATGGCCTGGGAGCCCACCCAGGGGATGCCCGAGGCGCGGCGCACGGTTGTGTCGAACATCTACGCCGGGGGGCTGAACGCCGTGGAGGCCGGGGCCTATCTGGCGGAGCTGCTGGGGAGGCTTTTGCGGGAGAGGAAGAGCGGGGTGGCGCTGACCTCGTAGGGGGCGGCGTCCCCGACGCCCCTGGTCGCTAAAACCATGCCGTTCATGATAGACAGAATTTGTTTATTGCGCCAGGGACGTCGAGGACGCCGTCCCCTACAAACTGCGTTGAATGGGGGTGAGGCCGTTGCTGGGTGACCGCATTCCAACAAAAATCCTGTCCATGCGCATCCTCCCCAACGCCGACCCGGCGCTTCTTGAAGCCATCGGCGCGCGGGAGGGCGAGCGCAGTTTGGGGCTGTTCACCACCGACTGCGACGACGTGGGTTATGCCGCCCTGGACGAGGCCACCAAGAAGGCCGGGGTGCGCGTCGTATATGCGAGAAGTATGTACGCCGGTTCTTCTAACGCCAGCACAAGACTCGCCGGGGAGTTCATTGGCATTCTCGCTGGGCCGGACCCGGAGCAGGTGCGGGCGGGCCTGGAGGCTGTTGAAAGCTGCATCGCCAACGACGCCGCCTTTTACAGCGCCGACGATGACAACTCAATTGTGTATTTCGCGCATTGCATATCGCGCACGGGATCGTATCTCTCGCAGCAGGCCGGGGTACCGGAGGGCACGGCCATGGCCTACCTCATCGCGCCGCCGCTGGAGGCCACCGTGGCCCTGGACGCCACGCTGAAGGCCGCCGAGGTGGCGCTGCGGGTCTGGTACGGCCCGCCCAGCGAGACCAACTTCGCGGGGGCGCTGCTCACCGGCGAGCAGGCGGCGTGCAAAGTCGCCTGCGAGGCGTTTGCGGACGAAGTCTGCCGCGTGGCGAAGGAGCCGTTGGGATAGAATCAGGGGCTGTGCCCGGCGTGGCAAAGCCGCGCCCTACAGGGATTCGGCCCGAGGCCGGGGAAATATCACCAAACTTGCGTATGCATTAAGGGCCTTTGGCCCAATCTCTGTAGGGCGAGCCTTTGGCCCGCCGAAATGAGGCGATAACATGGACTTCTGGCAGGCCCTCGACCTCCTGGTCGAAGAACATGAACTGGTCATCGACCGCCCGGCGGGCAGCGCCCACCCGCGCTACCCAAGCTTCGTGTACCCCCTGGACTACGGCTACCTGAAAGGCACATCCTCCAGTGACGGCGGCGGGATCGACGTCTGGCGGGGCAGTGATCCCGGCGCGGGCATAAACGCAATCAAAGTCACTGTCGACATGATGAAGCGCGATTCCGAGATCAAAATTCTGCTGGGCTGCACGCAGGAAGAGATGGAAATCATCAGCGAAGCGCACAATTCGCAGTTCATGAAGAGCATATTGATCAAAAGGGAGGGGGTCCCCCATGCCCCGTGAGATGCGCGTCGTCCCCTATGACCCCGCTTGGCCCGCGCTATTTGAGCGGGAGAAGGCCGCCCTCGAAGGCGTCTTCGGCCCCCTGCTCGTCGACATCCAGCATTTTGGCTCCACGGCAATTCCCGGCATGAGCGCCAAGCCGATCATCGACGTCATGGCCGTCGCGGCGCGTATCGAGGGTGTGGACGCCTACAACGAGGCGATGATACGGGCCGGTTACACCCCCCGGGGCGAAAACGGCATGCCCGGCCGGAGATATTTCGTGCGCTATCGCGAGGACGGCGAGAACCATGCCGCGCACGTCCACATCCACGGGCCGGGCAACGCGCATACGGCTGACGAATTGCTGTTCCGTGACTTCTTGTGCGAAAATCGGGAGGCCTTCCTGCAATACGAAAGCGTAAAACTGGACGCGGCGGAGAAATATCGCTGGTCCCCCTTGGAATACACGGACGCGGAGACCGGCTGCGTGATGGAAATCATGGCGAAAGCGAGAGAGCACCATGCACCTTGACCACGACCTGCAATCCATCCAATCCGCGCGGGAGATCATCCGGAACGCGCGGGTTGCTGCAAATGCTTTGGCCGGGTTCTCCCAGGCAAAATTGGACAGCATCTGCGCCGAAATCGCCAGAGAGGGCGAGGCCCATGCCCGCCGTTTGGCCGAACTGGCTGTGGAAGAGACAGGCTTTGGCCGCATGGAGGATAAAGTGCTCAAGAACCTGCTGGGCTCGCGTATGACATGGGAGGCCTGGAAGGACATCCCCGCCGTGGGCATTCTGCGCGAGGATAAACAAATTGGCCTCATGGAGGTCGGCGTGCCCGTGGGCGTCATAGCGGCGCTGGTGCCCTCCACGAACCCCACCAGCACTACGCTCTATAAAGCAATTATTGCTCTCAAAGCAGGGAATGCAATTATTTTCAGCCCACATCCCAACGCCAAGCGCTGCATCCTGGAGACAGTCCAGGTCATCCAAAACGCGGCCCAAAGAGCGGGCGCGCCGGAACATGCCGTGCAGAGCCTCAGCCTGCTGAGCAAAGAGGCCACAGAGACCCTCCTGCGCGACCCCTGCGTCGGCCTGATCCTCGCCACCGGCGGCGGCGCGATGGTGCGCGCGGCGTATCGCTCGGGCAACCCGGCCATAGGCGTGGGCCCCGGCAACGGCCCCGCCTTCATCGAGCGCAGCGCGGACATTCCCAAAGCCGTGGGGCACATAATCGAGTCCAAGACGTTCGACAATGGCGTCATCTGCGCCAGCGAGCAGAGCATAGTCACGGAGCATTGCATTGCTTCGCAGGTCGAAAAAGAATTAACGCGACAGAGTTGCTATTTTCTCAGCGAGAGCGAGAGCGCCGCCCTGGCCAAGCTATTCTTGCGCCCGGACGGCACGATGAACCCCGGGATCGTCGGCAGAACGGCCCCGGAGATCGCCGCGCTGGCGAATATTTCTGTTCCAGAGGGCACGCGCGTATTGATTTCGCGGCAGGAGGGCGTGAGCCCGCAAAACGCCTGGTGCCATGAAAAGCTCTGCCCCGCGCTGGCGTACTACGTGGAGCCGGACTGGGAGGCCGCCTGCCAGCGGTGTCTGGCGCTGCTGGCGATTGAGGGCGCGGGCCACACCATGGTGATTCACTCTAAAGATGAGGCGGTCATCCGGGAATTCGCGCTGCAAAAGCCGGTTTCGCGCCTGCTGGTGAACACCCCGGCGGCCCTGGGCGGCGTGGGGGCCACCACGGGCCTGGCCCCGGCGCTCACCCTGGGCTGCGGCTCGGCGGGCGGCAGCGCGACGTCGGACAACGTCGGGCCATTGCATCTGCGGGATATTCGCCGCGTGGCCTGGGGCGTGAGGGAGCTGGACGCGCTGCGCACGGCCTCATCGTCTCCTGCGGGAGACGGTTTGGCCTTTGGGGCCGATGCACAACCTGTAGGGGCGGCATTCTTGCCGCCCGAACCCGCACACACGCGAGACATCGCCGCAATCACCCGCAAGGTGATGGAGAGGCTGCGGCTGTAGGGGACGGCCTCCCGGACGTCCCTGGCCAACAAAACAAGCGTTTATCCCGGGACGTCGAGGACGCCGTCCCCTACAAAATATTATCTCACTGGAGGAAACAAAAATGGCAATTCTGCAAGCACTGGGCATGGTGGAGACAAAGGGCCTGGTGGGCTCGATCGAGGCGGCCGACGCGATGGTGAAGGCGGCCAACGTGAGCCTGCTCGGAAAAGTGCACGTGGGCGGCGGCCTCGTGACCGTGATGGTGCGCGGCGACGTGGGCGCCGTGAAGGCCGCCACGGACGCGGGCGCGGCGGCGGCATCCCGCGTGGGCGAGCTGGTGAGCGTGCACGTGATCCCGCGCCCGCACAACGAGGTGGAGATGATCCTGCCCACCTTAGAGACGAGCGATAAGAACTGATGAGCGAAAAGAACAATCGAAAAATTCTCACGGAGGCGATGCTGCGCGCGCTGTGCCTGCCCCGGGGGGCCTGCGTCCCCGTGCCGCCCGGCACGGCGCTCACCCCCTTGGCGCGGGAATATATCGCCGCGCACGGCCTGGCAATCACTGAATGCCCATCCGCGAACGCCGAAGGCATGGAAAAGCCGGAGCACATGACGCACCTGAACGCCTCCGCGCTCGTGCCCAAGACGCATCCGCGCATCCACCTGCGGGGCAAGCTGGACAGCCTCGAGGCCCTGCTGCTCCAGATGCAGGCCCTCGCGCTGGAGCGGGGCAGGGGAGAGACCGCCGGGGCCCTGGGCGAGGTGCATGATTTGGCGCAGCGCGTCCTCGCCGCCGAGGTGAAGGGGGAGCCCCTCGGTCCCTTCACGCTCCTCGGCCTGGACAGCGCTGCCCTGCGGGCGGCATCGCATGACCCCATGGGCTGCGCCGGCCTGGATGCCCACCCCGCGCCGCACGTTGGCATGGAGCGGCTGTGCCTCGCGCTGAATTTCCTGCGCACCCAGGTGCGTGAAACGGAACTCGCCGCGGCACAGGCCTTCTGCCTGCCGGATGGCACCGTGGAGCGCCCCGACCTGCTGGAGGCCCTGAATCGAATGAGCAGCGCGGTGTATCTGGTGTTTATGAGGGAGATAAGGCCATGACCATCCCCATCGAATCCAGCGCGCGGCACGTGCACCTGACACGGCAGGCCGTGGAGAAGCTCTTCGGCGCGGGGGCGGCGCTCACGCGGCAGCGCGCGCTCTCCCAGCCGGGGGAGTTTTTGAGCGGGCAGCGGGTGAAGCTGGTCACGCCCGGCGGGCAGTTGGAGAACGTGGCCGTACTGGGCCCGGCACGCAAGCATGTGCAGGTCGAAATCTCCCTGACGGACGCAATAGCGCTGGGCATTGAGGCCCCCATACGCCTTTCCGGTGATTTGAAGGGCGCTGCGGACGTGACGCTCATCGGCCCGGCGGGGGCATACGAGGCCCCCGGCAGCGCGATCATAGCCCGGGCCCATGTACACATGACGACAGCCGACGCGCGCAGCTTCGGCGTGAGCGACGGCGGCAGCCTGAGCGTTCGCGTGTGTTCTGTGAGGCCGGTTACATTCGAGGGCGTCATCGCCAGGGTGAGCGAAAGCTACGCCCTGGCCATGCACATCGATTTCGACGAGGCCAACGCCTGCGGGCTCGCCCCCGGCGACGGGGGGACTTTAGTGCTGAATGCTGAATGCTTAATGTTGAATGAATGTGTAAGCGAAGACAAGCTTATCACAGAGGAGAAAGCAAAAAGCATGGCGCACCAGGGCATAGTGATTGTGCGCAAGGGGACGATCATTACCCCATCGGCAAGAGATATTTTCACGCAGGCGAAGACAAAACTTGAGTTCAGATAATTTAGCATTCAGCATTAAGAATTAAGCATTGGAGGTCAACATGACCATCTGCCAGGTGATAGGCCACGTGTGGGCCACAAAAAAGGAGGAGAGCCTCGCGGGGCTTAAGCTCATGGTGGTGCGGGAAATGGACGAGCGCGGGCGCACCCTCGTGGCCGCCGACGCGGTGGGCGCGGGCATAGGCGAACGGGTGCTGGTGGTGTCCGGCTCCACGGCGCGCCGCGCCATGGGCCGCGACAACACATGCGCCGACTGCGCCATCGTGGGGATCATCGACAGCCTTGAGGTCGATCGTGAGGCGAAGCAGGCATGACTTTGCTAGAACAGATCGAAGCGGCGGGCGTGGTCGGCTGCGGCGGCGCGGGCTTTCCCGCGCACGTGAAACTCGCCGCCCAAGGCGTGGACACCCTCATCGTCAACGGGGCCGAATGCGAGCCCCTGCTTCGCACCGACCGCTGGCTCATGCGCCATAGGGCAAATGAGATCGTCAGCGCGATTTGCGCCGTAAAAGAGCGCCTGGGCGCGGCCCGGGCCGTGATCGCTTTGAAAGAAAGCTACATAAACGAGATTGCGGCGCTGCGCATGGCGATTGGGAGCGCTTCGCTGCCAATCGAAATTTTCACGCTGAAGGACTTCTACCCCGCCGGGGACGAGCAGGTGCAGGTATTCGAGGTCACAGGGCGCGTGGTGTCGCCGGGGGGGCTCCCACTGGACGTGCACTGCGTCGTTTCAAATATTGCCACAATCTATGCGATATTTCACGCCATGCATGGCAGGCCCTTCACGCAGAAATACCTCGCCGTCACCGGGGCCGTGGCGGCGCCATGCGTGGTCAAAGCGCCCATTGGAACGAGCTTTTCTGATTGCCTCGCTCTCGCCGGAGGCGCTGAAAATAACGACTGTGTCGCTGACGGCTGCGTCGTCGTCAGCGGCGGCCCCATGATGGGCAAGCCCATGACCATGGAGGAGGCCCTCGCCTCCCATGTGACGAAGACGACCTCGGGCTATATCGTCCTGCCGGAGCGCGCAAGGCTTTGGCAAAAGCATGTGACTGAACCCAGATTCACCCTCCAGCACGCGCGCACGGCCTGCGTGCAGTGCAGCTTTTGCACGCAGCTGTGCCCCCGCTGGCTGCTGGGCCACCCCATCGAGCCCCATCGTATTATGCGGCGCATGGCCGGGCCCGATTGGCATGAGCACCTGGACAATCCAGTATTGCGCGCCACGCAATACTGCTGCGAATGCGGCGTGTGCGAGCTCATCGCCTGCCCCATGGAACTGCGCCCCCGCGAGATCATTTCCATAGTCAAGCAGGCACTGGCCGAACAGGGCTTGCGGCCTGTCAAAGGCACTGGCGAGTATATGCCAAGAGAATTTCGCGATGAACGCGCCGTGCCCACGGTCAAAGCGGCTTTTCGCGCCGGGGCCGGGCCCTGGTATAATACTGAGATTACACGTTATATCGAAGCAAATCCCCGTGAAGTGCGCATCGCGTTGAACAGCCATATTGGCGCGCCTGCCGTGCCTGTGGTCAAGCTGGGCGAGCATGTGAAATTTGGCCAGCTGATTGCCGAGCCGCCGGAGGGCAAGCTGGGGGCGAGGGTTCACGCTTCGATTGCGGGGGTTGTGACGCAGGCGGGGGAATACATCACGATTCGGGCGGAGGAGGGATCGATATGGAAAGCATAGGTTTCCTGGAACTGAACTCCATCGCCCGGGGCATCGAGGCCGCCGACGCCGTCGGCAAGGCCGCGCGCGTGCGCGTCATCTATGCCCGCGCGGGCTGCCCGGGGAAGTATTACCTGCTCTTCGGCGGCGAGCTTGCCGCCGTGCAGGCCTCTCTGGAGGCCGGGGCGGCCCTGGGGGGCGGCTTCGTGGTGGATTCCTGCGTCATCCCCCGGCCCCACCCGCAGGTGATCCGCGCCATAGCAAATACCGCCCGGCCCCCGGAGAGCGGGTCGCTGGGCGTGATGGAATTCTATTCGGTCGCGGCAGCCATTTTCGCTGCCGACGCCGCCGTGAAGGCCGCCGACGTGCGGCTTTCCGACCTGCGCCTGGCCGTGGGCATAGGGGGCAAATCCTACGCCGTCCTCACCGGGGAGGTGGCCGCCGTGCAGGAGGCCGTCAGCTGCGGCGTAAATGCCGAACAGAGCCAAGGCATGGCCCTGGCCCACGTGGTGATCCCCAGGCCGGGCAAAGAGGTGTTCGAGAGCTTGTGGTGATGCAGAGACGCACGGCCGTGCGTCTCTGCACTTCTACCCTTTCACCCCGTCACCCACCGGCTGAGCGCATCCACGCGCGCGATGATCTCCGTATAGAACGCCAGTGTCTCCTCCAGGGGACGCCCCAGGCCGATCACCGTACCGTGGTCGCCCATCACCGTGGGCATGACGTGCCAGGTGGCGGGCGCGAGGGAGGCGGGCGTCAGCGTGGAGGGGTCAGTGACTTCCTGATGCGGCTCGCCGAAGGGGTAGGTGGCGGAGACGGTGTTCACCAGGCAGTCATTTTGCCGCCAGGCGTCGTCCACGCCGTTTTCGGCGCTGGTGAACGCCCCGATGAACATCCCCAGGGGCCTGTAGAGGGCGGTCATATCGCCTGTGGGCCTGCCGCTCTCGTCGGTGCCCGCCACGGGGTAGGAGAACAGGTATGTATCCGGGCAGAGACCGCGGGTCAGCCGGCCCAGGTCCTTCGCCCCGCCGAGCGTCAGGTCATAGTAGGCGGTGTCCAGGGTCTTCGCCGCGCGCAGGACGTCGCCGAGGCTCATGCCGCCCATGGTGAAGCCCAGCCTGCCCAGCAGGTTTTCCAGCACCGGCCCGCCCAGCAGCGAGGCCAGCCCGGAGAGCAGCGGGTTGACGTCCACGGCGGTGAGCAGGCTCGTGCCGTTGTGGGGCGCGGCGATACAGGTCAGGCTGAACACCCAATCCCCCTTGCCCCCTGTGAACAGCGGCGAGCAGGGCTCCTGGCCGGTGAAGGTCCGCTCCTCCGGCGCGCCGTTTTGCAGCAGCGCGCACAGCAGCCGCGCCGTGGCCCCGCCGAAGCTGTGGGCGACGAGGTTGACCTTGCGCAGATTGCCGTTGTTGTCCACGGTCCCCCAGTCGGCGAACAGCGGCGTGCCGTAATCTTTTCCGTAGCGGTCGTGGCCATGCCGCGCGCTGTGGGTAGCGCCGTAGTCCACTACGCCCCCGGCCAGCGCGGCGTAGAGCTCGCAGGCTCTGTCCCAGGCGGAGCCCATGGGGCTCACCGAGGGGGCGAAGCACATCGTGCCCTGCTCCTGCAATTTTGGCAGCAGCGCGCCCCCTGTTGCCCCCCAATAGGACACCGGGCTTCCCGCCTCGTCCCCGAAGCCGTTGAGCCCGTGGACGAACACGAAGGGGTAGGTGGTGGGCGTGGCGGGCTTTTTTTGATTGAACCAGCCGCAGCCGGGCAGGAGCAGCAGCCCCACGCACAGGGCCAGGGCGAGCAGGAGTGAGATGGTTCGTTTCATTGGAAGGCCTCGCATTAATGAAAATTTGTGATGCATTTTATACGCGGATCATTCGTCCGCTGCCGACTGTGCCAATTTAAATTTTTGAACGATCGCCTGCGCCGCTTCCCCGGCGCTCATGTTCGTGTTGTTCAATCGCAAATAGTTCGGCTCGGTTATCTCCCCCGGGAGGGAGTTGAGGCGGTGCTTTTCGTCGCTTTCGCGCACGTCGCTGTCCGACCACTCGAAGTCTCTTTTGCTCGGCTTGTGCAGCAGGCGGTTCTCCGTGCGGTTGCGCGCCAGGCGGGTGGCGAGATCGGCCTCCAGTTCCACTATATAGATTTCAACCTCCGGGCATTCCTCCCGCCAGAGCGCGAGGATATCCCCGTAATACAGCCGGTCGCCGGGCTCGTCGAAGGCCCAAACCCCCGTGTAGATCATGCCCGCCTGCCCGCTGCGCGCGAAGTGACGGAACACGCTCATGCGCAGCTCCTTCGCCAGCGCCCAGCCCTCGGCCTTATCCAGCGAGAGCAGCCCCCGCACCAGCTCGATGGTCACGTGGTTGTGGAAGAGCACAAAATCCGTCAGGCGGGCCAGCGCCTGGCCCACGGTCATCTTGCCCACCGCCTGGGGGCCTATGATTAGGACGAAATGCATGATGTTCTCCTGTTGTGCCGAGACGCATTGCCATGCGTCTCTACATCACAAATTTTCGCAGGCAAGAGACGCACGGCAGTGCGTCTCCGTGCGCGCAAAAATGCCTCTATGTCCGGGTTGCGCGGGCATGAAAATGTGGAGAGGACGGCTTTGGCTCCATCCTCTCCCATATCACGAATGAGTTCATGCAACGGCGTGATTCTGTATTCCATTTAGGCAATGCTCCTTCAGACGGCGAATTACCTCATCGGTCTGTTCCTGCGTTTGATAGTGAGGTGTGATCGGAGGCAGCTGTTTTACCTTCCTTTCGGATTCCTCCAACGCAAGCACAAGCCGCTCGGCAGCTTGCGCGTCTTTGGTCTCGAAGTTCGTGTAGATGCTGCTTGTGGCCATGTCCGGCACCTCCTTTCGCCGCAGTGGGGTGACTGTACAGGGTTCCGGGTACACCTGCATTATACCCGAAAATGCCGGGATTGTCAATAGCTTTGGCATGTTTGGTTGGCGATTTGGCTTTTTTGACTGCAACTATACTCCATAACCCTATCAAAGTGACCACGGTTTCGCCGGAATACCTCCTCGCCATGAAGCTCATGTCCGCGCGCTACGGCGAAAAGGACTACGAGGACATCCGCTTTTTGCTGGGAAAAACTCCTTGAAAAAACGCAGGGATACTGTAAACAATCCCCTGTTTTTGCTCGAAAACAGGGGGGGACGCATATCTTGTACACTCGCAATTTTATCGTTTCTCGATAATTGAGATTTTTTCGTCAAAATGACGAACCGGGCCCCAGGTACCTGCCGTCCGCCTTGGGCAGGATGAGCGTGTGCTCGGCGTCCCAGGTGAACTCCACCGTCCTGGTGAAGCCGTGGCGGTTTTTGGCCACGATGATCTCCATGGTGTCCTCCTCGGGGGCCTCCACCTCGCCGCTCTCCTGCTCGTGCTTGTAGTAGCTCTCGCGGTAGAGCAGCATCACCACGTCGGCGTCCTGCTCGATGGAGCCGGAGTCCCGCAGGTCGCTCAGCTGGGGCCTGTGGGATTTCCCGCGGCCCTCCGTGGCCCTGGAGAGCTGCACGCAGGCAATCACAGGGATGTTGAGGTCCTTGGCCATCATCTTGAGCGAGCGGGTGATCTCGCTGACCTCCTGCACGCGGTTTTCGCTGCGGCGCGCGCCCAGCAGCAGGCCCAGGTGGTCGATCACCACGCAGTCCACCCCCTTGAGGCGGCGGGTGCGGGCCTTGATCTCCGGCACGGTGAGGCTGGCGGTGTCGTCGAACCACAGGTCGCAGTCGCTCAGCTCGCCGGTCGCCACGGCGATCTTCTTCCACTCCGCTTCGTCGTAGGCGCCGGTGCGCATCTTGTGGCCGGGCACCAGGGCCTCCATGGAGAGCACCCGCTGGGCCACCTCGGCGCGGGTCATCTCCAGGGCGAAGAAGAGCACGCGCTTGCGGGCGCATACGGCGATGTTGCGCGCAAGGCGCAGCGCCACGCTGGTTTTGCCCATGGCGGGCCGCGCCCCGATGAGGATCAGGTTGGAGCGGTTCAGGCCCGTCAGGCAGTCGTCCAGCGCGCCGAAGCCCGTGGTGTAGCCCTTGTATTGCTCGGCCTCCGGGGAGGTCATCTTCGCCAGGCTGTCGTAGACGTCGTTGACGATGACCTCGCTGAGCCGCGCGGCCTCCGAGCGCATACGCCCCTGGCGGATGTCATATATTTTCTGCTCGGCGCTGTCCAGGATGGTGTCGGCGTCCTCGGCCTCCGCGCCGGCGTCGCGCATGATCTCCTGCGAGACCGTGATTAACATGCGCAGGTAGGATTTCTCGCGCACGATGCGGGCGTAGCTCTCCACGTTGGCGGTGCTGGGCACGGCCTGGGCCATCTGGAACAGGTAATTGCGCCCGCCGCTCTCGTCGTAGACCTCGTCGCGCTTGAGCTTATCGAGCACCAGCAGGGGATCAATCTTCCCGCCCACGGCCTCGATCTCCACCATCACGCCGAAGATGGCCTGGTGCTGCGGCAGGTAGAAGTGCTCCGGCCGCAGGATGACCTGCACCAGGTGCATACAGGCCGGGTCGATGAGCACCGAGCCGAGCACAGCCTGCTCGGCCTCCATGCTGAAGGGGAGGGAGAGGGGGTCGGGGGAGGGGTAGTCGGGCATTTTTAGTCCTCGCTTTGCTGCGCGAATTATTTGAAATTTTTGGGATATTATTGTTGCTTTATGTGAATGTATGTGCTATAATTGCACTGGCACTGCGGTAACGGGGATCGGTTTAGTTTCCCTCCCGGAAATGACATAGGGTCATGAAAGGAGGTGAGGGCATGTTAGAAATTTTGCTGGCGATGGGCTTTGTCTATCTATGCTACGCGATTGCTCTACATGAAGCAAATAAAAGGAACTAACCGCTCCGACCTGCAAATTGTGAGCGGTTAGTTTCTTGGCAAATATCCAGGGGAGCTAACCGTCTCCGGCAGTGCCGCCCCTTGCGTACTTACATTATAGCCAATAATGGGAGGTATGTCAAGGGGTTTTTCGCTTTTTCAGCGTTTTTTTATGTCGCTTTTTCAGCGCGGGTGGCCTGCTGGCCACCTCTACAGTAAGGGAAAGTCGCACGAGGGACGCCGCTGCGGCGGGGCGGTGCTCCGCACTTCCCCCTCGCTTCGCGGCCCCCCAAGGGGGGCATTCTGACGAGGCAGTCAAACTACCAATAGACGAGAGCAGCACTTCCTGAACCGTCAGGATGGCCCCCTTGGGGGACCGGTGCGGAGCACCGAGGGGGTGGTGCAGGGCACTGTCGCCGGAGGCGACACTCCTGGTGGACGCCGATGAAAACTGCGGTGTTTATCCGCGCGGGTGGCCTGCTGGCCACCCCTACAGTCACTGCTCTATGGGGATGAAGGTGAATTTCAGTGGGTGTTTTTCCGGGTCTTTGTGTTGCTTCACAATGGCGTTATATGCCTTTTCATCGATGATGACTCTTTCGCCGTCAATTATCTTGTAATAAGTATCTTCCTCTTCGGGAGGCCAATGGTCGTAATTGTGTCCGACTACTAGTGTCAGTGTTGTGGCGTACGGTTCCAGCCGATAGATTTCGCTGCCTCCGGATGCTGCGCTGCCCGAGCCTCCGTGATGAACCGTTCCATCAGCTGCAATGTAGCCCCAGCTACGAGGGCCAAATGAGCCAAGGGAGATCGGCTGACCATCACTAAGCGTAAACAGAGAGCGAAGATCAGGTCCTCCAAACAGTAGTAGCTCTGGCACTCCATCATTGTTAATATCTGCCACGACATAGCCGCTTACAGGATAATTCCATGCGCCCATAATGGCTTCAGCATATTGGAAATCAAGGATTGTATCCCAATAGTAATCGGGCCAATCAGTTTCGTCATTCCAAAGCCATTGTTTGAGTGCATACAGATTATCCAGCACCGGCTTATACGCCGCCGGGGCGTCTTTGTAGGAAGCCGGGTATTCGATTGGCGGCATGGTAGGGGGCTGTGTTGTGGTTGTTTGCTTGGTGGTTGTTGCTTCGGTGGCGGGCAACGCGGGGGTCGTTGCCTCCGGCGGCGCGGCCTGCCCGCAGGCGCACAGCGCGAGCAGGCACAGGGATGACAGCGCGGCGGTGAGCAGGCGTTTCATTAATCCTCTCCCTCCAGCCGCATCACAAGCCCCGCGCCCTCGCCCTCGTTGGGGACACGATGAAAGCCGAATTTCTCGTAGAAGCCCTCCTTGCCGGGGGCGCTGGTGAGGATAGTGTAGCTGTGCTCGCCGGGACGCAGGCTGCCCTTGAGGTGCGCCACGGCGCGGGACATCATCTCGCGGCCTATGCCCCGGCCCCGGTATTCCGGCAGGACGACGACGTCCAGCACCACGGCGAAATAGCCGCCGTCGGACATCAAACGCGCCAAGCCCACGGTGCGGGCGCCGTCCCTGGCGGCCACCAGGAAGGCGCTGCCGCGCAGGGCCTTCCCGGCTTGGGCGGCGCTGAGGGCATACCAGCCTGCCGAGGCGCGCAGCATGGCATAGTCCTCTATTGTGATGTTGTCGGTGTAGGTGATCATTCGCCCGTCACCAGGACGTAAAACTTCGCGCGTATGCCCTCGTAAAGCTTAATCTCCGCAGGGTACGTGCCGTAGGCCTTGACGTCCTCCATGGTGATCCTGCGCTTATCCACCTCCACGCCGAGATGTTTGTGCAGCTGCTCGGCCACCTCCCTGGCCGTCACCGAGCCGAAGAGCCTGCCCTGGCTGCCCGCCTTGGCCAGCAGCTTGACCGTCTGGCCCTCCAGCAGGGCGGCGGATTGTTTGGCTGCCGCCGTCTCGGTTTCGATCTTATGCTTGGCGGCGTTCTCCCGGGCCTTGAGCTCCCCGAGGGCCTGGGCGTTAGCCGGGGCGGCGAGCCCCCGCGGGAACAGGAAATTGCGCGCGTAGCCCTCGGCCACGCTGACAAGCTCCCCCTTCTTCCCCAGGGACTTCACGTCCTGGGTGAGCACGACTTGCATGTTGCCTGCCTCCTCTCGTGTACTCTCGCACATAAGTATAGCAGGTGGCGGGGGGGAATGCAAGGGTTAGCACAAAAAAACCCCCGCCTTGCTGAAGGGCGGGGGCATGGGGTTTGCGATTTTTAGTTCTTTTGCGGCATCAGGGCGGCGAGGCCCTCCTCGGCGCGCAGATCCGCCTCCGAGAGGAAGGTGATCCCGCGGCAGGCGCCGCCCGCCAGGCGGATGCGCTTGCGCAGCAGGCGGCCGGCGCGGCCGAAGCGGCGCACGCGGTTGCTCACCACGCAGGTGATGTCGCGGCCTCCCAGGTCGCAGCGGTAGAGGAACTCGTTGCACTCGGCGCTGGGCGCCATCAGGCGCAGGGAATCCACCAGGACGATGCTGTCGTACTTCGCGAAGTCGATGTCCAGCGGGGCCAGGCGCACGCCCCGGCCGACCAGGGCGCGGTAGCTGTCTACCACGCCGTCGAGCAGGGGGCGCTTCCGATAGCGCGGGCGCAGCTCCAGCACGTCCACGTCCTGCGTGGCGGAGGATTCGCACATGCCGCGCACCGCGCCGCGGTTGCTGTGAAAGATGAGCAGCGTTTTCATGGGGTTTATGTCTCTCCTCGTTGCGTTGCTTCGGCGGGGTGAAGGCCCGCCTTGCACACGTATTTAAGGGCAGCCTACGCCTCGGGGGGCGCGAGCGTGCCGATCAGCCAGGATATGACTGTGTCAAAGGCCTCCTGCTTTTCAGGGGCCATAAGGATTTCGTGGCGCATCTCGGGGAACACGGTGCAGGCCACGCGGTTGCAGCCGACCTCCCGCAGCCGTTTCGCCACCAGCTCCATGCCCTTGCCGTAGCCCGTTACGGGGTCCTGCCCGCCTCCTGCGAGCAGCATGGGGAACTGGTAGGGCAGCGACGAGAACCATTGCCTGCCCGAGACGGATTTCAGCAGGGAGAACAGGTCGATAAACGCCCTGACGGTAAACAAAAAGCCGCAGCGAGGGTCGGCGATGTATTCGTCGACCTGCGCCGCGTCCGTGTTGAGCCAATCGAATTTGGTGCGGGGCTTGCCGGGGTATTTGTTGTTGTAGGCCCCGAAGGCGATGGTATCCAGCAGCTGGCTGCGGTAGGTGCCGCCGCGCAGGGCCGCGATGAGCTTCGCCACGAGGATGCCCGCCGCCGCCGCCGGGTTGGGGCCGCTGGTGCCGCAGAACACGGCCCCCGCGAGGTCCTCGCTGTGGCGCTCGCAGTAGGCGCGCGCCAGGAAGGAGCCCATGCTGTGGCCGAATAGAAATATCGGGAGCTCGTCTGGGTAGGTCTCGCGCATCTGCCGGGTCATCAGGCGCATATCGCCTATGAGGTTCTTCCAGCCGTGCTCCTCGCCGAACCAGCCCAGCTGCTCCTCCGCGGCGCTCTTGCCGTGGCCGAGCATGTCCATCATCCAGACATCGAAGCCCGCGGCGCACAGCGCCCCGGCGAAGGCCTCGTAGCGCCCGCCGTGCTCCGCCATGCCGTGCACCAGCTGCACGGCGGCCCTGGGGGACCGGTTGACCGGCTTCCACACCCGATAATAGATATCGGACAAGCCGGAGCAGGAGGGGAAGGTCCCCTCGCCGCGTTCATACGCGCCTGCCATATGGTCTTCTCCTCCGCAAAAGAAAGGCAATTTTTATGCCCAACCATTTACCGAAGGTGATTATAACATATTTTTTCCGAAAATGGTAGACCTTTTGTGAATTTTCGGGAAAGTTTGGCGTTGTACACAAAAAGACGGCAATTCCCGTCCGTTTCTTGTGAACAGGTTGTACAGAATTTTTGGGAGGGATTGGGGGGCCTGCGCGCCGCCCCTCCGTGAGGACCCCCGGTTCAACGTCCCACAGGAGACGGCGCCGGGGGTGTCCGCGCGAAGGGGGCGAGGCCGGGGGCTCCCCCGCAAATCCTCCCAATTTTTCACCCGACCTTCATGCGCGCTTCATAATCGCGTGGTATACTAATCGTATCAACCCACAGGAGGACGACCCATGGACGAGAACACGAATCCCTACGGATACGAGAGCATCCCCCCCGCGCCGGAGCCGGAGGCGCTGATGCCCCCCGCCCCCATCGCCCCTCCCACCGCCGCAGCGCCGCCGCCCTACGGCTACGGGCAGTACGCCTACTACCCCCCGCCGCCGCAGCCCGCAACCCAAGCGCCCGTGCCGGAAAAGCCCAAGCGGCGCGCGGGCCTGGTGATATTTTCTATTTTTATGGCGCTGGCGGTGGTGGTGGGCGTCTTCGTGGGGATAGGGGCCTGGCGCTTCATGCGCGGGAGGGAGCCCGGCGCGCCCGCGAACGACGACAGCCGCCTGACCCTGGCGGATACGCCCACGCAGCCCGCGGCCCCGGCCCCGGACGGGGCGCTCACCCCCGTGCAGGTGCACGACAAGCTGAAGGACTCCAACGTATCCGTGCAGCTCTACAGCGGGCGCGGCGTGGACAGGATGACGGGCGAGGGCAGCGGCGTCATCCTGCACGAGGACAGCAAGGATACCTTCACCTATATCCTCACCTGCGCCCACGTGATCAACAAGAACGATCGGGTGAGCGTGGAGCTGGCCGACGGCAGGGCCTTCGACGCCACCATCATAGGCTTCGATAACCGCACGGACGTGGGCCTGCTCTCCATCCGGGCCACGGGCCTGCACGGGGCCGAGTTCGGGGATTCCGACAAGCTGCAAGTGGGCGAGGCGGTCTACGCCATAGGCAATCCCGGCGGCGTGGAGTTCAAGGGCTCGTTCACGGGCGGCATGGTCTCGGCCATCGAGCGCCCCATCACCAGCAGCTACAAGATGCAGACCATACAGCACACCGCGCCCATCAACCCGGGCAACTCCGGCGGCGCGCTGGTGAACGCCTTCGGCCAGGTGATCGGCATGAACTCCCAGAAGATCGTGGACACCCAGTACGAGGGCATGGGCTTCGCCATCCCCTCCAAGGTGGTGCAGGAGATCGTCAACAGCCTGATCGCCAACAACGGCTATGTGCCCGGCCGCCCGAAGCTGGGCATCAAGTACCTCCCCGTCAGCCGCAGCCAGCGCGGGATGCTCGTGGCGCGCATCAACAGCCTGCCCTCCGGCTCGCTGATCATCGCGGAGATCGACGAGGACAGCGACATCGCCGGCACGCAGGTGCGCGTCAACGACATCATCACCCACGTGGGCGGCGAGCCGCTCAACAAAGCCGACGTGCTGCTCACCGTCATCGAGAAGGGCAAGGTGGGCGACGTGCTGGAGCTCACCATCGCCCGCGTGAACGCCGCCGACTACAGCGTGGAGAGCTTCACCGTGAAGGTGAAGCTGGTGGAGGACAAGGGCAGCAGCACCGCCCCGGCGGAGGAGGAGACCCAGCCTTGGTGGAGCAACGAGGACCCATACGGCGGCTTCCCGTGGGACTGGTAAGATGAGATCCCCGGGCCTCTGCGGACTCTCTCGCGTAGACACCCCCGCGCCTTCGGCGCTTCCCCCCCTCGCAAGCGGGGGGGGGGCTTCTTTGTGGTTCATCCGCAGCTTGCGAAAAGAGAGCAGAAATAGCCCCCCTCGCCTGCGAGGGGGGAAGGCGCGCAGCGAGGGGTGTCCACGCGCCGGAGGGGCGTCATACTGCTCCGCGGCAGAAACATGCTTGTCGTCCACGGCAGAGCTTCGCTCGACATAAAACAGCGCCAATAAGCAGCACGCTGCGCAAACGCACAGACGAATTGGCGCGGACGCAGGGCTGCTGCTCCGCGTTTTTTGTGCAAAACTTATAAATTCAAATTTTTCTCGGAAAATTGCAAAAAACCCCTTGCAATTTTAAAATGCCTGTGTTATAATACCCGTTGCGTGTGTTCGGGCCCACGTCCGTTCCCATGTATGCGTTGACGCGGGAGGTGGCCATACAAAAGCCTACGGCTTTTGTACTGGGGAATTTCCGCTGAGTATGTCCGATTCATAAACCGGGCGAGTTGATTTTTTTCCGGGGCGAACTAGGAACGCCCGGATGCGTTGAGAGAAAAATCACGACCCGTCACAGAAAGGCGTGAGGGAAACACCATGGCAAAAGGCAACATTCGCATCCGTCTGAAGGGCTACGACCACTCATTGGTGGACAAGGCCGCCGAGCGCATCGTGGAGACCGCGAAGGCCTCCGGCGCGCAGGTCTCCGGGCCGGTGCCCCTGCCCACGGAGAAGGAGATCATCACGATCCTGCGCGCGGTGCACAAGTATAAGGACAGCCGCGAGCAGTTCGAGCAGCGCACCCACAAGCGCCTGATCGACATCCTGCGCCCCACCAGCAAAACCGTGGAGGCCCTCTCGGGCCTGGAGCTGCCGGCGGGCGTGGAGATCGAGATCAA
>WRDW01000016.1 GCA_009779995.1 Oscillospiraceae bacterium
AAAAAAAGAAGTGCAAAGCAGCCCGCTTTGTGGTATAATGGAATTGCTAAAAAGCCATGACACACAAGTAAAGGAGCTGCTTCGCATGAACAATTATAGCACACTTGGGCACAATTTGAAAAGGGGTATTTTCAATTATTCCAAAAAGATTTTCGGAGGGCTTTACCGACCGGCGCAAAGATTCGTATGGTCTGTCCAGGTTCACCTTTTACGCCATTGCCGGTGGCTTGGCTGAAATTTTCGGCAAGCTCTATACAGGTATTTCTAGTTTTTTCCTTAGCTCTCCCCGATCAACTCAGCTCTGCTTTTTTGGGTGGGGATGAAATGGGGAAACTCAAAGAATTTACCCTTGCATTCTCCTGCGCTCTATGCTATAATATGGAAAACACAATTTTTGAAAGGGAGAATAATCTTATGTTCAGCCGTATTTGGGCCTGCATTTTGGCCTTCCTGGTGTCGATCTTCCCTTGGCTTGGGAACTACGAGCCCAAGCTAGATGTAAATGCAGCCGTCGAAACGGTCATCGCCGCCATCAAAACCCGTGATATTGATGCCATCGAAGCCTTCATGTGCAAAAATATTAAGGACAATGTGCCAGACTTGCGCGAGGAGATTGGCAAGATGATTGATGCCATTGAGGGTTCTGTGACCAGTGTTTCTTCTAAAAACTCAGAAGTGTTTTACGTAAGTGTCGGCGGAAAAACAATAAATCAGTCAATATCAGTTTCTGATATCGATACTTCAGTTGGAAAGTATCAATTAAACATAACTTGGGAAACATATAATAACTTTTCAGTCGAAGAGAGGGGAATTCGGCAAATTGCACTGTTCATACCTCCTAGTGACACAGAAGGGTATGTAGAATTGTCCCGTATTAGGGCGACTAGCGGCATTCAACATGTTCACGACTGAACAAAGACTTTGTTACTCTGAGGCGGCTGTTTTCAGCCGCCCCTTTTGCTTTTCATCCCTAACCTGCTGTGCCTGCCTTTGACCTAAGCTCCAGCAATCGCCCGCTCATGGCAAAAGGAAATTATTCTTGCATTCCCCCTCCATCTGTGCTACAATTTTCCCATGGAAAACAACCTGCACAACCCCGCGCGCCTCACCATCTTCGCCGGGCACTACGGCAGCGGCAAAACCACCGTGGCCGTCAGCTACGCCATGGCCCTGGCGCGCACCCGGCCCCGCGTGGCCCTGTGCGACATGGACATCGTCAACCCCTACTTCCGCACCGCCGACAGCGCCGGGGTTCTCGCCGATGCCGGGGTGGAGCTCATCCACTCGCGCTATGCCAACACCAACGTGGAGTTCTACCTGCCCCCCGTGGAGGCCGCCCGCGTCTTCGACGACCCAACCCTCACCAGCATAATAGACCTCGGCGGCGACGACTGCGGCGCGCTGGCGCTGGGGCGCTTCGCCGAGCGCATCCAGGGTAGGGGGGACGCCGCCCTGCTTATGGTGGTCAACGCCTGCAGGCCGCTCACCCGCGATGCGGACAGCCTTTTGGCCATTAAAAATGAGATCGAAACCGCCGCCCGCCTGCCCTTCACCGGCCTGGTGAACAGCACCAACCTGGGCGCCGAGACCACCCCGGAGATCGTCGCCGCCAGCTTCCCCCTCATGCGCCAGCTGCGCGATGCCCTGGCCCTGCCCATCGCGATGACCGCCGTGCGGGAGGATATCCCCCTCGCCGTGCCGGAGGACATGGGGCCGCGCTTCGACGTGGTGTGCTGGGGCAACCGGTTTCAAATATAATTACTTGAATGGAGGTATCCACATGGACGGAAATGAAATAGCAACTGCTGCCGCAACTGAAGGCATCAAAGTAGTGGGGGAAGTGGTGTCTAATATCTATTTAGACGTCTTCCAGCCTGCCGCACAAGAAATTGGTAAGTATTTAGGGGAATGGGTAGCCGCCAAATTCGATCACTTGCGTGAAAAAGTCGAGAAAAAGATGGATGAAATCCCGCCGGAGCGTCGAGTAAATGTACAGTTAGAAGATGTTCTACCGATTTTGGAAGCTTACAAAAATATAAAATATGAAGACACAGAACTACAAGATATGTTCGTCAATCTGCTGACATCGTATGCGGATTCCGAAGCGAAATCTATCTCACACAGGGCATTTGCAAAGATAATCGAGGAATTAGGCCCATATGATGCGTTGATACTAAGAAAAATATATAGAGCAGTTGCGTTAGAGGAAAAAGAAGTATTCGTCATCGATAATCACATCTTGGGGATTGGCGCTGTCCGCATGGTTAGAGGTATGGATTTAGAACGTGACCTCGATGAGCTCAAAAAAATTGAAAGAAGCTTGGACAACTTCGAACGGTTGAATCTTTTGCGAATAGAAAAGGCAATAGAGGAGTATGTCGGCAATAGGCTTAGGGAATATGACAAGAAAATAGCAATATCTTGTGTAAAATCACCGCAGTATAAGGTGAGTATAACTCGCCTTGGTCTTGACTTTTGCCGTACCTGCATCAAATAAATCTTAACATAAAAGGAGTGATCCCATGGACAAGTACCTCATCATCAACGCGGACGACCTCGGTTCCTTTCTCGGCGCGAACGTGGCCACTTTTGATTTGCTCGAAAGCGGCTGCATCACCTCCAGCACCGTCATGATGCCCTGCATGTGGGCCCGGCAGGCCTGCCACTGGGCCAAGGAGCACCCGGAATACGCCATCGGCGTGCACCTGACCAACACCGCCGAGTGGGGCAAATGCAAGTGGGGGCCCGTGGCCCACGAGGGCACGGAAAGCCTGCGCGACGAGGAGGGGTATCTCTGGACCAAAACCGAGGAGTTCGAGGAGAACGCGGACATCGACGAGGCCCGCCGCGAGTGCCTGGCGCAGCTGGCCCTGGCGCGCAAGCTGGGCCTGAATCCCTCCCACTGGGACAACCACATGGGCACGCTCTACGGCATTTCCACAGGGCGCGTGGAGATGCTCCAGATGATCCTCGAGCTCTCGGCCGAGGTGGGGCTGCCCTTCCGGTTCCCGCTCAACGGCATTGCCGGGCCGGAGCAGGAGAAGGCCCTGGAGACCGGCGTCCCCCGCGCGGTGATCGAGATGCTGTTCGGCAATGTCCGGGATTTTATCAAGGAGAGGGGCATCGTCTGCCCGGACTACCTCGTCGGCCACCAGTACGACGACGACAACAAGCAGAGCTACGAGACCTTCAGGGAGTACATGTTCGAGTTCGTCAAGAGCTTCCCGGCGGGCGTCACGGAGACCTTCATCCACCCCGGCACGGAAAACGGCGAGGCGATTACGGCCTCCGGCGCGGGCATCCACCGCTTCTGGGAGTACAGCGTCTACAAAGACCCGCAGTTCCAGCAGCACCTCACCGCCATCGGCATCAAGAAGATCAATTACCGGGATTTGGCGGCGATGCGGGCATGAAAAATTACGACCTCCTCATCGTCGGCCAGCCCTCCCTGGACATCAACACCGACTATCTCGGCAGCACTATACACGAGATCGGCGGCGCGGTGACGTATTCCGGCTACGCGGCTTCGGCGCTGGGGCACAGCGTGCTGGCCCTGGGCAAGTGCAATCCAAATGAAATTGACTTGCCCGCCCTGTTCGCCCGGGCGGAGAACGTCACGCCGGTGCTCTGCCAATCGCAGAGCAGCACGTCCATTTCAAACACCTATCACACGGCGGACAAGGAGCGCCGCACCTGCCGGGTGATCAGCCGCATCCCGCCCTACACCCCCGCCGATTTGCCCGGCGAAAAGGCCGCCATCTACCACATCGCGGGGCTCATGCGCGGGGACATCGAGGAGAGCGTCATCGAGGCGGCGGCGCGGCTGGGCGATGTGGCCGTGGACGTCCAGGGCTTCCTGCGCTGCGCGCGCCCCGCAAGCGGCAGCGCCAACAACGTTGGCGCGATGGAGTTCGAGGACTGGCCCCGCAAGCGCGCGCTGCTGCCGCTCATTCGCTTTTTGAAGACAGACGCCGCCGAGGCCGAAATCCTCACCGGCACCAGCGACCGCAGGCAGGCCGCCGCCATGCTGCATGACTGGGGCGCGCGTGAGATTATGATCACCCACAACACGGAAGTCCTGGTCTACGACGGCAGTGATTACTACGCAGAGCCACTGCGCCCGCGCAATTTGACGGGCCGCAGCGGGCGGGGCGACACCTGCTTCGCGGGCTACATCACCGAGCGCCTGACGCGCGGCATCCCGGAATCCCTGCGCACGGCGGCGGCGCTGGTCTCCCTGAAGATGGAGAACCCCGGCCCCTTCCTGGGGGGCCGGGGGGATGTGGAGGCCTATATGCGGGCGTTTTATACCCCGTGATTTAAGCGGGCGTACTCAATACGCGAAGTCGGCATAGTCCCAGGTGGAGGCCTGGTAGATGAGCAGGTCCAGGGTGAAGAGCGAAATCTTCATGCGCTTGGCGTCCACGTCCACAAGCAGCTCGCCGTGGGCTTTCACAATCTGCCCCTGCTCGTTGACGGTAATCACAGACTTGCCGTCCTTGTATGTGATTGTAATGTTCTTGGGGTCGCCGGTCATGCCTTTGCCCGCCAGCTCGTCGAGCATGTCATGGACGTCGGAGACGAAAAACACGCGCGAGTATTTACCCGTGCCGAGCTTGGCCGGATTGACCTCCGGGCTCATGGTGAGGGTGATCACATAGTTGGCGCCGTCCTTCTTCGCGGTGATGTCCTTTAGATCGCTCAGGCGCACTTCGGAGTTCTGCTGCGTGATGTAGAAGTCGTCGGCATTGGACTGCCCCTTGTTCTTGGAGGTGATTTTCGGGGTGCCGGGCATCAGCGCCTTGATCAATCCGCTCAAGAGTTTTTCCAAAGTGTCGCCGCCTATGCTGGGAACAAATCTGTCAACCTTCAGCACCTCTGTCCTGGTGTAGGCCGGTTTGGCCGTGCGCACCAGGTTGATGGCGTCGTTGTAATACGCCACCAGTTGCTCCTTGTTCATTTTGTCGGGCGTAAGGGCAGCTTCGCCTGCGTTTTCAGCAGTGGTCTCGCCCGGATTGGCGGAGGCCTCCTCCAGGGTAGTCGCCTCTTCAGAGGTCTCCCCCTCCGGCTGCGTGGGCGTGAGCGCGTCGACGCTCTCCGGCTCGGCGGTGGTCTCTTCGGTGGTCGGGGCCTGCGTGGGGCTGTCCCCGCCGCCGCAGGCGGCAAGCGCGCCCAGCAGCAGCAGGGCGAGCAAAACGGCAAGTGCTTTCTTCATGTGCAATTCTTCCTTTCGCAAAGATGGCCCGGCAGAACGAATCCGCCGGGCTGAAATTCATGCGCTGTTACTACCATTTGAAGTCGTAATATTTGCAGGTGGTGGTCATCCGTGCGGTCACGTTGGTC
Organism: Oscillospiraceae bacterium; assembly: GCA_009779995.1. Taxonomy (GTDB): domain Bacteria; phylum Bacillota; class Clostridia; order Oscillospirales; family Acutalibacteraceae; genus WRMQ01. The sequence continues at coordinate 5,344 of WRDW01000016.1, forward strand.
TTGAGGATGGAGATGCTTACGTTGTTGGCGATGGCGTCAACCAGGAACTTGTAATCGCCGGAAATGACCTGCCCCTTGCTGTTGATAGTGAGGTTGATAGTGCCGCTGTTGTAGTTGAGCGTCGAGTCGTTCACATCGGCCGTGATGACGCTTGCGAAGCCGGTAATCTCGTCGAGCACCTCCTGGCGGGAGGCGATGGAATACGCGCGGGCATTGGCGCTGCCCGTGGGCTTCGCGGGGTTTTTTTCTGAGATGATTTTCACGACCATCACCCAGTTGTCGCCGCTTTTACTGGAGCTGATGGAGGCCACGTCGCCGAGCTCCAGCTTGAACGGCGTGATTTCGGACAGGAAATCGCCCTTGTTGTCTGTGCCCTTGGCGTAGGTTTTCGGGTCCTCCGCGCCAGTCAGGCCGGCTACGACATTGTCGATGATGCCCTGAACGAGGCTGACGACGCCGGTGAACTTCATATCACTGATGATCTTCGAAAACTGTTTCGTGAAGCCGGGCCTCTCCTCGCGCACACGGTTGGCGACCAGGTTGAAGTAGGCCAGCTGCTCTGCCTTGCCCAGCGTGTTCAGGTTCGCCGGGGGCGCGAATTTGTCGGCGGGGGCATCGGTGGCGTTGGGGTCGGTTGGCGCACTGGGGCCGGTGGGGGTTTCCGTGGTGGTCCCGGGTTCGTCGGTGATTTCAGTGTCGCTTGTGACCTCCGGCTCGGTGGTCGTCTCGATTTCGGGCTCGGTGGTGAACAGGTCCTCCGTGGTGGGGGCCTCTGTGGTGGTGCCGCCGCCACCGCCGCAGGCGGCGAACATGCCGAGCATGGCCAGGGCAAGCATAACTGCCAGAACGGAACTGAGTGTTTTCTTCACGGGCTTCTCCTCCATAATAATTTTTTGGCAAGGCTATTGTAGCATAAAATCTGGGCAGATGCAAGTGTTATTTTCGGGGGGCGGCGGGCAGGCTAAAATTCATAGTGTGACCACATGCTGACGATAAAGACAGCCCTGCGTTCTTCGTCTATTTCGTATACCAGGCGGTGCTTGTTGTTGATGCGGCGGGAAAACATGCCCTCAAGAACGCCGTGCAGCGGCTCAAAGGGCGGCGGATAGTCGTATATTTTCTGATTGCTTTGGCTAGAAAAAATGAGCCGCAAACGAGAGTCACACCTTCCGGGGCGGCCATCGCTCTGGCCCGCGTTACAGCCTCTTCGCAGTCCTCCACGCACTGCGCGCCAATGCGGTATTCCGTCGCGGCGTCGCATAACGCCCTTGCGGGGAGTGCCCTTTCCATGGGCAAGCCGGTCGCGATGAGAAACGAAATCCGCGGCGCGAGTATGCGCAGGTAGGCTATGTAATCTTTGTCAGACATCATCGCGCACACAGCGACGACTTTTTTTCCCGGCAGGCATGTTTGAAGCACAGCCCGCAGCGCGAGCGCGCAGCCCTCATTGTGGCCGCCGTCTATCAAAAGCAATGGACTTTCCGAGCACAGCTCCATCCTGGCGGGCAGTGTTGTATTATATATGCCTCTTGTCAGCGCGCTGTCGTCGATGGCATATCCCATTGCCCGCAGGGCCTTGAGCACTTCAATGGCGACAGCCGCGTTTTTCACCATGTGCTCTCCGATTAGCCGCAAAGTGAAATTCACATCTCCGTAACGAAAAGCGCTCCCCTCGATGCCGCTGCGCGTTATTTCGAGCCTATCCAGGCTTGGGACGATGAACATGCTCCGGTTCAGCCGGACGGCCTCCTCAATCACCGGCATGGCATCGCCCTGTTCGGGGTACGTGACGGTCACGCCGCCCGGCCTGATGATGCCGCATTTTTCATGCGCGATTTTTTGCACTGTATTGCCCAAAAACGCCATGTGATCCAGTGCGATGGACAGAATCACGCTCACAAGCGAGTCGTCTATTACGTTGGTGGCATCCTCCCTGCCGCCGAGCCCGACCTCCAGAACAACGAGGTCGCAGCCGCTGCGCGCGAAATGCAGGAGCGCCATGGCAGTGAGAGCTTCAAACTCTGTCACATACATATTCCGCCCCGCCAGCAGGTCTATGCTTGGCTCGATCTCCGTCGCCAGGCGAGCGAAGGCCGCGCGGCCGATCATTTCGCCGTTCACCTGTAACGGTTCACGGCCGTCCAACACCGCCGGAGAGGTGAACAGCCCTGTCTTGTATCCGGCTTCCCGTAAGACATTGGCGATCATCGCGGCGGTGGAGCCCTTGCCGTTTGTGCCCGCGATGTGGATGAACTTCAGCTTCTTCTGGGGGTTGCCAACCAGGCCGCAGAGCGCCCGGATGCGCGCCAACCCCAGGCTGACGCCCCTCGGGCGCAGCGACGCCATGTATTCCAGGGCTTGCGCATAGTCCAACCTAAGTGCCTCCCAGCATTTCCAGCACGGCCTCCCGGTAGATGCTTTTTGCGGTTGCATAATTTTCAGGCGCGCTGCGAATGAAGTTTTCCATCATGATGCCGCAGTTGACCTCCAGCACCTTCATCCCCTCCGGCGTGTCCACGATGTCTACCGAGGCGAAATCGATTGACAGGGCCCCCGCCGCCCTTGCCGCCAAATCGGACAGCGCCGACAGCAGCGCGCCGCTTTCTACGATTTCGGGGCTGGCGCCCTGGCCGAGATTGGATTTCCAATTGAGATTTCGTATCGCGCCGCTTTCAAGCACCTTATCGAGCGCCGCGTCGTCGAGCTCAACGCTGATGAGCGTTTGGGCGTCTCTCATGAAATTCAGCAGCAGTTCCCGGATACTTGATTCGCCATCGCCTACCACATAGGGAACATGCTTCGCGTAGGCAAGCTTCGCCGCGCCCTTGAGAACGACGACCCTGTACTCTTTCAGGATTTCGCAATACGGGCTGACGGCCAAATTTTGATGCTGGCTGAATATCCTGTGTACGGCCTTCTCCAGCTGTGCCCGGTCCTTCACGAGGCAGACCGCGTTGCCCCCGGTGCCCTCATTGGCCTTGCACACCAGCGCGCCATGCTCTTCCAGCAGTTGTACAATACGCGCCCAGTTTCCGTTCTCTCCCACATATTGCATGTGCAGGGGAGTCATAAAAAAGTGATGCTCTACCGCCGGTATGCCGGTATAGGCAAGGATTTCGCTCGCGGCGCTCTTGTCGTCGCATATCCTTGCGCAGGCGGCGTTGTTGACGCCGAAATTATAGCCGAACAGAAAGGCAAGCCTATCGCCCTTTTGCAGGCGAAGAATCCAGTCATGCGAAAACGAGGCAAGGTCAATTGCCTCGTCGGAACATATTTCCTTTAGTATTCGCACAAGGGCTCTCTCTGCGTTTTTCATGCGGGGGTCTCCTGCGCCGGATATGCGCCGGCTTACGCCAGCAAAATCAGCTTGATCTGATCCAGCTTCTCTTTTGAGTTGGCAATACCCGCCTTGGCCTGCACATATAGGGCGAAGACCAGCTGCTGCAAGTCCTCGGCGGTCAGCGTGCCGCTGGCGGGCGGCAGCTGCGGGCCGAGCTCAGGCTGAGAATCTTCATCCGAGAGCTCGTCTTCCCCGGAGACCTCCTCCGGCGCCTCCTCCGGCTCGGGCTTTTCGCGGCGCGTGTATTTGCGCTTGGCGGGGCCTTCCTCGGACAGCTCAAGCTCCGCGGCGAGCTTCCGATAGCCGTGCCTCAGCAGCAGATCGCGGATGAGCGCATCGGTGCATTCGCCGGGCTCGTCCGCTTCGCCGGTGAGGTACAGCGGGTTGATGTTCAGCGCCTGCGCGAAAGCGACCACAATCTTGGCCGACATGTTCCCGACTTCCATCGTCCTGTAAATAGGCTGTGCCGTGATGTCCGCCAATTTCCGAATCGCCTGCTTCTGCTTGATCCGCAGGCTCTGCCAGAGTTCGGTGACGCGCTGCTTTGTTTTTTCCGCGTCAATGCTGATGTTGGTGCGCTTGAGCTGCTGCAGTTGGGCTGTTGTAATAGACATAACACGCTTCCCTCGTTCATGAATTGATAGCTCTATTATACCAAAGCGCAGCGAAAAGTGCAAGAAAAACTTTTATTTCTGTAGTTATTTCTTTTTCTATCTTTTTCTTTATTTCTTTGCTAGAACGGCAGGACCACTACAACGCCGCCGTACGCGAAATTGTCGTACATCCATCTGGAGTGCACCTCGGGGATTCTGATGCAGCCATGCGAGCCTGCGGCGTTGAGGCGGGCCTTGTAGTAATCGTAGCTGTTGTTGGCCTGCCGCGGTATGCGGTGGAAATAGACCCCGCCGGTGATTCGCACACAGTCAAACACGGTCAGGTCCTCCTCCCCGAAAATTTCTTTTTCAGGGTCGTTGGTGTGCCAGGAGAGAAACAGGCTCTTCTTGCCCGGCAGGCCGTTCATATCCAGCCTGTGCGTGTATGTGCCCACGGGGGTCAGCCTGTCCTCCGTGATGCCGCCCGTCGTGCAGGTCATGAAGCGCACCAGTGTCTTGTTCCTGTAAATTGATACAGTTTGGTCCTTCTGGTTGACGACGGCGGCCCACGCCGCGTTCTGCGCCGCCGTGTTCCCGCTGGGAATGGCCGTGGGGCCGATGCGCTCCGTGTAGGACGTGCCCGCCGAGACGTAGGCTGTGCGCCCGTCGAACTCCACCTGCCAGCAGCCGTTGGTCTGCGTGGTGGATTTGAGCGCCAGCACGTCGCCGTGCTCGGCGCGCCTCGCGAGGATGTTCGTCGAGGAGCCGAGGTCCGCGCTGGTCCTCACGTTCAGGTTCCCCGAAACCTTGACCCTGACGTAGTTCGCGTATTGGCTGTAATCGGGCTGCGCCGCGAAGTAGCCGTCGGGCCGCACCTCGTCCATGTACCTGGTGCGTATATAGCCGGTTTTGCCCTCAAAAACCACCTTGAAGTACCAAGTGTAATCGTTGTATTTGATGGTCTCCGCCTGCATGAGCTCCAGCTGCTTGCCGTTCGCCAGGCTGCCGAGGCTCGCGGCGCCGGGGTTGGCGCCGGCGCGCACCGTTTCGGCGTTCACGTAGCGGAGCACAACAAATTTGTCGATGCCCTTCAACCCGGGGGTTGTCGTCGTGGGCGCTGCGGTCGTCGTTGTGGCAGTGGTCGTCCTGGCCGTCGTAGCTGCGGTCGTTGTGGGTATTCTGGTCGTCGCGGGCGCTCGGGTTGTTGTGGGTGTCCTGGTCGTCGAAGACGCCGCCGTGGCCGTGCGCGGCCACAGGCAAAAATTCAGGCCGATGTCGGCCTGCTTGGCTGCCGTTCCGGCGAACGCATTGAAGGTCAGCCCCGCAACCAGCAGCAAAATTGCCGCCACCAGGACGATTGTTCTTTTTTTGCTCATTCGATAAACCCCTTTACAATATTTGTCATCATCATTATACTCCAAATGTTGGGGCTTGTCAAACAAAAGTTTCCGTTACTTCGAGTCCTTCTCCTTGTTGCGCATGAGCAGCTTGTTCACGGGGAAGTATACAAAGAACTGGATCGCGCTGCAGGCCATGGTGGCGATGTTGCCTGCCAGCTGCTCATTGACATTGCGATTGATCAGGAGCACGTTGAGCGCAGGGGAGAGCCAGGCCGAGAAGCAGATCAGCCCGATGGTGAACACCAGGTAGATCGTCAGGGTGATGGGGATGCTGTTGGTGCCGCCGAAGGTGGCCTTGCGGTTGACGAAGAAGGCGACGATCTGCGCCAGGATGTTCGCCGCGTTGAAGGCGATGAAGAACTTCAGCCCGCCGGCCTCCACGTCGTAGTTGAACACGAACCACTGGAAGGGCTGGCTTTTCAGCGCCTGTATCGCCGGGATGACTTGGAGCAGGTTCAGCGTCGCGAACTGCACGATCATCGCCAGCAGGCTGACAAAGATGAACTTCACGAACTGCCAGGCCGTCACCAGGAAGGAGCCCTTCTCCTCCGCCATTTGGTCGATGTCCTTGAGGTTTTTTGCCATGGGTGTTCTCTCCTTGCTTATGTTTATTTGTTATTACCCATAATACGCCACCGCCGCCCGGAACATCCCGTTGTCCGTCTCCCCCGGCACATTTTTGTAGAGCCCCGGCCCCACGCGCTCGCTGTGGCCCATTTTGCCGAAGACGCGGCCGTCGGGGGAGGTAATGCCCTCGATGGCGCACACGGAGCCGTTGGGGTTATATTGGATGTCCATGCTGGGTACGCCGTCCAGATCGACGTATTGCGTGGCCACCTGGCCGTTTTCGATGAGTTGCTGCAAAAGGGGCTCCGGGCACACGAAGCGGCCCTCCCCATGGGAGATGGGCACAAGGTGCACGTCGCCGGGCTCGCACAGCGCCAGCCAGGGCGAGAGCACGCTCGCCACCCGGGTGCGCACCAGCTTCGATTGATGCCGCCCTATGGTGTTGAAGGTCAGGGTGGGGCAGTCGGGCGTCATTTCGCGTATCTCGCCGAAGGGCACGAGGCCCAGCTTCACCAGCGCCTGGAACCCGTTGCAGATCCCGCCGATCAATCCAATCCGCCGTTCGAGCAGGTCGGCCACGGCCTCGCTGAGCCTTGGGTTGCGTAAAAACGCCGCGATGAACTTCCCCGAGCCGTCGGGTTCGTCCCCGCCCGAGAAGCCCCCCGGCAGGAAGAGTACCTGGGCCTGCCCGAGCGCCTTCGCCGCGCGCTCCACGCTGTTGGCCAGGCCTTGGGATGTCCTGTTGTTGATTACGAGAATCTCAGGCTGCGCGCCGGCTCTCTCGAAGGCCCGCGCGGTGTCGTATTCGCAATTCGTCCCGGGGAACACGGGGATGAGCACTCTTGGCTTCGGTGTTCTTATGATGGGAGAGGCGTTGCTTCGCAGTTGACAAGTTGACAACTGCCAATTTTCGATTGGCAGCGACAGGTGACAGTTGTCTTTAGCTTCAGCTTTTGTGGAGAAGACGGCCTCAAGCTTGCTCTCATACAGCTCTTCCAGCTCTTCAAGAGAAATTACTTCTTCCCCGGCCCGGATTTCATACGCTTCAATTGTATGGCCAATGGGATAGCCATAGTCGTTGCCTTCGGCCATTTCCAATAAAATCGCGCCCGGCTCGGCGGGGAAGGCGTATTCCGGGGGGAAGCCCTCCGCAAAGGCGAAGCCGATTCGGTTGCCCAGCGCCATTTTGAGCAGGGCTTCGGCCACACCCCCGGCCGTGACCGCCTGCGCGGCGAGGATTTTCCCCTCTGCGGCCATCTCGGCGACGAGCCGGAAGATTTCCATGGTCATTTCCGGCATGGGCAGGCCGTTTTCGTCCTGCGTCGGGGCGATGTAGCAGACCTTGCTCCCGGCCTGTTTGAACTCGTTCGAGATCACGCGCTTCGCCTGCGTCAGCGCCACGGCGAAGCTGACCAGGGTGGGCGGCACATCCAGCTGCTCAAAGCTGCCGGACATGGAGTCCTTCCCGCCGATGGCGGCAATCCCCAAGTCCAGCTGGGCCTGCAGGGCCCCCAGCAGGGCAGCCAGGGGCTTGCCCCAGCGTGTCGGGTCGTCTCCCATGCGCTCGAAATACTCCTGGAAGCTCAGGTAGCACTGGTCCAGGGGGCAGCCTGCCGCGGCCAGCTTGGCGACGCTCTCAATCACAGCGCAGTAGGCCCCCCGATAGGGGTCGCTTTCAGTCAAATAGGGCTCATAGCCATAGGCCATCACCGAGCAGCAGTCTGTCTCCCCTTCCAGCACGGGGATTTTCGCGGCCATCACCTGCGCGGGCGTGCGCTGGTACTTCCCCCCGAAGGGCATGAGCACCGTCCCCGCGCCTATGGTGCTGTCGAATCTTTCGCTCAGGCCTCTGCGTGAACACACAGCCAGGCTCCCGGCCAACGAGCGCATTCGCTCTGAAAACGAGCCTGTAGGGGCGGCATTCTTGCCGCCCGCAACGCAGGCGACATGCGCCTTTGCAGTTTTTTCAGCGCCATTTGAATTGAGGAATTCCCTCGACAAATCAACAATAACCTGGCCGTTCCACTTCATCACGAGCTGCGGGATTGCCAACACATCCGCGACGACCGTGGCCTCCAGGTTTTCGCCGTCGGCCAGGGCGATGAAGCGCTCCACATCTTTTTCTTCCACGACAATCGCCATGCGCTCCTGGGATTCCGAAATCGCCAGCTCCGTGCCGTCCAGGCCCTCGTATTTTTTGGGAATTGCGTCCAGGTCGATGATCAGCCCGTCGCAGAGCTCGCCAATCGCTACCGATACGCCCCCGGCCCCGAAATCGTTGCAGCGCTTGATCATGCGCGAGGCCCCGGGGTTCCTGAACAGGCGCTGGAGCTTGCGCTCCTCGGGGGCGTTGCCCTTCTGCACCTCCGCGCCGCAGGTCTCGAGTGAGCTCGCCGTGTGGGACTTCGACGAGCCGGTGGCCCCGCCGCAGCCGTCGCGGCCCGTGCGCCCGCCCAGGAGGATCACTTTGTCGCCGGGCAGGGGAACCTCCCTGCGCACTTGGCGCTGCGGCACAGCCGCTACTACAGCGCCGAGCTCCATGCGTTTGGCCAGGTAGCCGGGATGGTATATCTCATCCACCAAGCCCGTGGCGAGACCAATCTGGTTGCCGTAGGAGGAATAACCCTGCGCCGCCGTGACGGTGAGCTTGCGCTGGGGCAGCTTGCCGGGGAGCGTCTGGCCTATGGGCGCGGTGGGGTCGGCGCAGCCGGTGACGCGCATGGCCTGGTAGACATAGCCGCGCCCCGAGAGCGGGTCGCGTATCGCGCCGCCGATGCAGGTGGCCGCTCCGCCGAAGGGCTCGATTTCCGTTGGGTGGTTGTGCGTCTCGTTCTTGAACAGGAAGAGCCAGGGCTCTGTCTTCTCATTCATTTGTACGTCCATCGTCACGGTGCAGGCGTTGATCTCCTCGCTCTCGTCCAGGCACTGCAGCTGCCCGCTGTGCTTGAGGTATCGCATGGCCTGGGTGGCCAGCTCCATCAGGGTGACGGGCTTGTCCTCCCGGCCCAGCTCCTTCTTGATTTCGAGGAAGCGCTCCCAGGTTTTTTGGGCCTTCGGGTCGTCGATTTGCACTTCATTCAGGTGCGTCAGGAACGTCGTATGCCGGCAGTGGTCCGACCAGTATGTATCGATCATCCTGATTTCTGTGATTGTCGGGTCGCGCTTCTCGCTCTTGAAGTACGCCTGGCAGAACTTCAGGTCGTCCAGGTCCATCGCGAGGCCATATTCTGTCAGGAACATCGCGAGGCCGTCTTCATTGAGATATGAAAACTTATCGAGGCTCTTCGTCGGCGCGGGCGGCTGTATTTTAAGTTGCAAAGAGGCGGGTTTTTCCGGCCTGGCGAAGCGGCACTCCACCGGGTTGATCACGCTTTTGCGTATCGCCGCCATCTCGTCCAGTTTCACCTTGCCAGTAAGGGCATAGACCTTCGCCGTGCGCACCAGGGGCCGCGCGCCGCCCAAGACGATCTGTATGCACTGGGCGCAGCTGTCCGCCCGCTGGTCATATTGCCCGGGCAGGTACTCCACCGCGAACACGACGTCCGCCGGGGGCAGCTTTTCGTACACGACATCCGTCTGGGGCTCTGAAAACACCGTAGGAAGGCACTTTTGCAGCAACTCCTCACTGACACCCTCCACGTCGTAGCGGTTGTAGACGGCGAGGCTCGTCAGTCCCTCTATGTGCAGCTGCGCGCGCCATTCCTGTAAAAGCGCCTGTGCTTCCAGGTCAAAGCCCTCCCGGCGCCCTGTGTAGGTGCGCTGTACCATGGATGCGTCCTCCGTCTTTGGCGCCGGCTGTTTTGGCGGCGCCTTTTTTGCGGCTGCGGGACTATCCGGCGGCTTCTGCTTGTCCGGTTTGGGCTCCGCCTGTTTTGCGGGCGGCGGCTGTGCTTTTTTGATGGCCTTGTACCTGGTTTTCGCCATCACCCGCAGCCGCGCGGCCACCCGTTCCATCGCCTCGGCGTCCAGGCTGTCCGTCTTTTGCGAGCCGAGCCAGGCGATCAGCGGCAGCAGGAAGCGGCGGTGCGCCACGTGCGTGGCCCCCTGCGCCCAGACCGCCTTGTCCACCCGCTCGTTGTAGTACACAATGACCGAATGCACGGGGAAATCGAGTTTGCCCCCGGAATTGTTCAGGCGCTCGCACAGCAGGCGGATGCGCTCCTCGTTGTGCCTGGCCTGGTTGGCCACTTCCTTCAGCTGGCTTTTCACCTCAATGACGAACAGCCCGCCGACGGTGAGCAGCAGCAGGTCGATCTCCGCCAGCGGCGCGCCCGGCCCCATGATTTTGTAGTTAAAGAAGACCCTATGCGGCCCGGGTAGGCGCATAAGCGCCATATAGACCAGGAACTCCGCGGCCAGGCCGGGGTCTGTCGCCAGGCCGTCGGCCAGGCGGGTGGCCAGGGTGTCGTTCAAAATCATTCCCCCGCTTTTTTTGCTTCTGCAATCTTCGTTTGCTTTGCCTGCAATCGCTGCACATGGGCATCCCTGTCTTTATCCACAAGCGGCAGAAGAAACAGATAGAACATATCCACTTCCTCCGCGCTCAGACAGCGGACACTCCGGTTGATGATACCGTGCAGCTGTACGTGAAGCGCCCTGTAGTGACATTGCAGCGTTTCATCGGCTGTGCGGCGCACGCATTTGAGCGTGCACCGATCGCCGTAGGCCACTACGGAGCGCACCGGCGCTTTGCAGTAAAACGAGAGATATTGCCGCAGCGCACGCGCATGGGTCTCGTTTTGCGCGATAGGATTGTCAAACTTATATATGTCGCAGCCGCCGCGTGCCGGGTAACGCGCTTCCCAGCGCTTGCCGCTTTCGTCGCCGTAGACTTCCCCGCTGAGGTTCTTCGATTCAACCACGTAGAACCCCGTTGTGTGGATGAGCAGCAGGTCGATCTCCGTGGTCTTCCCTTCCCAGTGCGGCACAAAGATGTTGCGCAGGATCCGCCGTGGCACAGGCAGCCCGGTCATCTCCATGTAAGCCAGGAGTTCGCCCGCCGTGCCAGGATCGTCATAGGCAAGATAATCAACGAGTTCGTCGATGTCTGTTCCCCGCATTTTCACACATCCTCTCTATATTCATTGTACTTCCATCGCCCTTTTCCCAATATCCATCCGGCAATATTTGCCTTCAAATGCAATCTCTTCAACGGCGGCATAGGCTTTGTCAATCGCACCGCCCAACGCATCCCCCGTAGCGACGGCATTAAGTACGCGCCCGCCTGATGTGACAATAGTGCCGTCCTCCAGGCGCTTGGTGCCCGCGTGGTATATCCGGGCATCCCCGGTATCGCCGAAAGAGATGGGATAGCCCGTGGCATATTTCTCCGGATACCCGCCCGAGGCCAGCACCACGCAGCAGGCGTGGGCGTCACGCCAATCAATCTTGATTTCGTGCAGCCGTTCCTCCCGGCAGGCCATAAAAATATCCAGCAAATCTCTCTGAAGCAGGGGAAGAATCGCCTGGCATTCCGGGTCGCCGAAGCGGCAGTTGTACTCAATGACCTTCGGGCCTGATGGCGTGAGCATCAGCCCGAAATACAGGCAGCCTTTGAAGGGTGCACCCTCTTTTCGCATTGCCTCAATCGTAGGCCTATAAATCTCCTCCATGCACTGTGCGGCAATCTCCGAGGTATAGAAGGGGTTCGGGGCGACGGCCCCCATGCCGCCGGTGTTGGGGCCCTCGTCGCCGTCGCGGGCGCGCTTGTGATCCATGGAGCTGACCATGGGCACGACTGTTTTCCCGTCGGTAAAGCTCAGCACGGAGACCTCCGGGCCTGTGAGAAACTCCTCAATCACAAGCCGGCTGCCGCTCGCGCCGAATTTTTTATCCTCCATAATCTCACGCACGGCGCGCCGCGCCCCTTCCCGGCTCTGCGCGATGATAACCCCCTTGCCCAGCGCGAGGCCGTCGGCTTTGACGACCACAGGGCAGGTCTCATATGCGTCAAGATAGCGCAGTGCGCCGCCTGCGTCATCAAACACTTCAAATGCAGCTGTAGGGATGCCGTGCTTTCGCATCAAGCTCTTCGAAAAAACTTTGCTGCCCTCGATCTGCGCGGCGGCCCTGTCCGGCCCGAAGCAGGGGATGCCCTTGGCCTCCAGGGCGTCCACCGCGCCAAGGCACAGAGGGTCGTCGGCGGCGGGCACGGCAAAATCGATTTTTTTACCTGCGGCCCAATCGCAGATTTTCCCTATCTCAGTAGCCTTGATGCCCGGCACGCATTCGGCGATCTCCGCCATGCCGCCATTGCCGGGGATGGCGTAAATTTTGCTCACCCGGGGGCTCTCCGCCAGCGCCGTGCAAATGGCGTGCTCCCGCCCGCCGGAGCCTATAACTAACAGATTCATGCCGCTTCTCCTTCCGCCTCTTTCAGAATGGGTCCCTGGCCCACCACGAACTCGCCCTCGTAATACCTGCGGCGGGTGCGCGAGGCCTCCCCGGTCCAGGCGTCCGGCCCCAGCAGCTTCATCCTGCACAGGTTGTACACCTTCATGTTGTGGGGGAAATTCGCCCCCTTCGCCGTGGGGGCCAGCAGCCCGCAGGGGAATACGCCGCATTCGAAGCAGTAGACACCTGTTTTTCCTGCGCGCAGTTCCATGTCGCGCAGTCGAACTGGGCGTAGCGGCATTTGCCCCGCTCCGCCCGGCAACCCTTGCAGGCGACCTCCTCCGGCGCGATGCCGCGGTACGCCGCCACCCTGTCCCGGACCTCGTCCGTCAGGTTGTCTTCAAGCAGGTTGCAGTTGAAGCAGTCCAGCCCGCAGGGGGCGATAAGCTCTTTTTTGTCCATATCGATACCCTTTCCGCAAAAAAAATCAGTGATGGAACAGCCTTACCCCCGTGAAGCACATCACCATGCCCAGCCGGTCGGCGGCCTCGATCACCAGGTCGTCGCGGATGGATCCGCCCGGCTGCGCCACGTATTTCACGCCCGAGCGGGCGGCGCGCTCGATGTTGTCGTGCAGGGGGAAGAATGCGTCGCTGCCCAGGGCCACGTCGCTGAATTGTGAAAGCCAGGCCTGTTTTTCGTCAAGCGTCAGCGCCTCCGGCCTGCTTGTAAAATACTCTTGCCACTTGCCCTCGTCCAGCACTTCGGCCTCGTTGCCGGAGACGTAGAGATCAATTGCCGTATCGAAGAGCATTTTGCCTATGTCGTCGCGCAGTGGGAGGCCCAGGGCCTTGGGGTGCTGCTTCAGATGCCAGATATCCGCCTTGTCCCCGGCCAGGCGCGTGCAGTGGATGCGGCTCTGCTGCCCCGCGCCCACGCCTATGGCCTGGCCGTCCTTTACATAACAAACAGAATTTGATTGCGTGTATTTCAGCGTAATCAGCGAGATCAGCAAATCGCGCGCGGCGCTGTCCGGCAGGTCTTTGTTCTGTGTCACTATATTCTTGAGCAGCTCTGCGCCCAACGCGATCTCGTTGCGGCCCTGCTCGAAGGAGATGCCGAATACCTGCTTATGCTCGATGGGGGCAGGGGAGTACCCCGGGTCGATCTGTACAATATTATAATTCCCCTTGCGCTTGGACTTGAGTATTTCGAAGGCCTCATCTTCATAGCCCGGCGCGATGACGCCGTCGCTCACCTCGTGCTGGATCAGCCGGGCGGTGGCCCTGTCGCAGGGCTCGCTCAGGGCGATCCAGTCGCCGTAGGCGCTCATGCGGTCGGCCCCCCGCGCCCTGGCGTAGGCGCAGGCAAGGGGGCTCAAGGCCCGATTGCCCACCCCGTACATGCGGCGCAGCGGTTCGCTCAATGGCAGCCCTATCGCGGCCCCCGCCGGGCTCACGTGCTTGAACGAGGCCGCCGCGGGCAGTCCCGTGGCCGCTTTGAGCTCCCGCACCAGCTGCCAGCTGTTCAGCGCGTCGAGAAAATTGATATACCCCGGCCTGCCGCACAGCACTTCCAAAGGCAACTCGTTGCCGTGGGCAGTATTGCCGCCGTCCTCCATAAAAATCCTGGCGGGGCTCTGGTTCGGGTTGCAGCCGTATTTCAATGCGAGCTCGTTCATGCGTTCCTCCCAAGTTCTTTGCTATAGGTCGAATAATTCATTCGGGCATTCTCCTCAATCAGCGTGTACCCCAGCTTTTCATAGCATGATTTCGCGGGCGCGTTGTCCGGCGTCGTGTGTATTTTCAGCCGGTCATAGCCCTTTTCCCGGGCAAGCTGTTCGGCGTAGCCCACGGCAAATCGCCCTATGCCCTGCCGTTGGTGCGCGGGGTGGATAACCAGCATACTGATCCACGCCCTGTCCCCCTTCAGCCCGTTGAGCTTCAGCCAGCCAACTTGGCTTGCTCCCCTGCACAAGATAAAATTCGCCTCGTCCCTGTCGCGCAGGTTTTTGCGAAATGTTTTTTCCCAGTCGCTGCGCGGCGTTTCCTCCAGGTGCAGCGCGGATTTGACGCTCTCCTCGCGCAGCAGGCCGATCACGAAGGCGATGTGCTCTTCTTTCATGGGTATGGCCGTGAGCGAAGTCTCCAATCCATCCCCTCCATCCCGCGAGAAATGTACAAATCATTATCGCATAACGCTGGAAAAAAGTCAAGCAAAAACGAGGAGGGCCGACGGCGGGCCGTCCCTCCACTTTTACTCCGGCGTTCCCGCTGAATTTCCTTGACGTGAGGGAAAAAATCTGGTACAATTTACGCAAACAATACGGGGAGGCATTTTATGAGCAGCAAAAAGGCGCGCCGGGCCATAGGCGCGGCGGCACTTGCCGTTGGTGCGGCTGCCGCGTATGACATCGCGAAGAACCTGTCCATCAGGGCGATCCCGGATTTGCCCAAGAAGGACCCGAACCCAAATCTGGTCCACGACCTGCTGTTCTACCTCGAGCGCCCCGACGCCCGCGGCCGCGACGGCGTTGTGATCGACGACGCCTATATCGTCAACGCCATCACGCCCGCGAAAGTGATCATAGACAGCCGCTTCGACTGCATGGACTTCCGTATGCAGTCCCTGCTGCGCCTGCAATACAGCCACATCGATGCCATCCGGGCCGTAGCGCCGACGGGCGCGCGGATGATTGAAGAAATATTTCTCAACGCGAAGTATTGGATGACCGAGCCGGGGGAGGACTCCATGTGCTACTGGTCGGAGAACCACCAGATCCTCTTCGCCGTGGCGGAATATCTCGCCGGGCAGGCCTGGCCGGACGAAACCTTCACCAACGACGGCGCGAAAGGCCGGGCGCACATGGCCCGGGGCCGCGCGCGCATCGGCTACTGGATGGAGCAGCGCTTCGCGTTCGGCTATTCCGAGTACAACTCGGCCAATTACTACAGGTTCAATATCGGCCCGGCGTCGAACTTCATCCAGTTCGCCGCCCCGGAGGACGCAGTCATGGTCCAACGCATGAAAATGTGCATGGACCTTTTGTTTTTCGATCTGGCCTGCTATGCCCACAAGGGGAGCCTGCTGGCCCCCACGGGCCGCGCCTATACCGACAACATGGTGGGCGTCACCGGCTGCGGCGTGCGCAACGCCATATCGTATTTCTGGCAGGAGAACAAAGAAGCAGCCGACAGCAGGGACAGCCAATGGACGAGCTTCTTCGTCATGCTCAATGCAAAAGATAATCAGGGCAAGCCCTATTATGAACTTCCCAAAGTGCTATACGAAATCGGCCACGACAGCGCCGAACGCGAGCTGCGCGCCTCCTACAGCCTGGATACTTCAGAGCTGCCTGCACGAAATCTCGTCGGCCACGGCGACGCCCAGATGATGCGCCAGCTGAGCATGGAGGCCTTCACCAACCCGGAGGTCATCCATAATACGATCACCTATTTGCACGATAACAAGATGCTCTCCAACAAATTCGTGAACTATTTCAAGATCATCAACCTGGGGCTCATCAAGAATTACCCCACGCTGCGCAGTATTTCGAAAAATCTCAAGCCCATGCCCAACGGCATCGCCATACAGCGTTCCAATCTTTACTGTTGGCAGACGCCGCACTACGCCCTGGCTTCCCTGCAGCGCTACCACCCCGGCAGCTTCGGGGCCCAGCAGATGCTTCACGCCGCGAATTTCGGAGGGAAGTCTGTTGTGTTCACGACGCATCCGGCCAGGCACGAGGCCGAAAACACCGTATCCAGCCCGCCGGGCTATTGGGAGGGCTACGGCCGCGCGCCCCACAGCGCGCAGCAGGGAGACGTCCTCTTGCTGCTCTACCGGCTGCCAAAACGCTCCGGCTTCCTGGAGCTCTACCCCGTGCCGCAGTTCACGCACACCTATTTGCCCGAGGCTTACTTCGATGAAGTGCGCATTGATGGGCGCTATGCCTTCGCCAGGGCAGGGGAGGGCTACCTTTCTCTTACCGGCGCAGGCCCGCTGGAATATAAAGAATTTTCTGAAATGTCAGCAAAGGCCTTCAAAAACGGCATGACGGAGCACCCCGACACGCATTTTGACCTCATCCAGCATGGCCGTGAGCAGTACTGGATCTACGAGTTGTCCGACAGTACACGCGAGTCCTTCGAGGCGTTCATCGAGCGCATCAAATCAAACCGGGTGGCCTACGACGGCGTTTCCCTGGTTTATGAGAGCAAAAGCACCCGTTATGAGACGCAGTACAATGGTGAATTTCGCGTGGACGGCCAGGAGATATCCTTGGAGCACAGGCGCTTCGACAACCCCTACTGCGTTGCCGAGCGCGACGCCCCGGAATTTTTGATCGTATGCAATGGCCATAGCTTGCGGCTGCACTTTGAAAAAGGGGAGAGGGAAGTTGTCTGAGAAAAGAAGCAACAAAAAAATGCGCGTCAATCTGGAGCGCCACATGAAGCATGTCCTGCGCGGGGACGCATTGAAAAACGCCCTGCGTTTCGCGGCATATCTGAAGGCAAACGAAATGGCCCATACGGGAGTACACTGCGAGGTCCATTATAAAGGACAATGCGCGTGCTATCTCTTGGCCGAAAAGAAAACCTGGAGGATTTGGACGCAGGGCGAATACAGCCGGGAACAGGGCGATGTTCCGATGGATGAGCGCATGAAGGAGATTGCCCGGGCAAATGTGTCCCGCTGCGTCAATTGCGGCAACGGCTGCAGCACCGGCAACACAAAAATCATATTCGGCAAAGAATTCACCAATGTCTGCAACGCCGTTATGATGTTTCGCAATCCCGATGCCGAAGCGCTGGAATGTGTGAAAAGATTGATAGATATGCGCAGACACGAAATAGTAAGGAGATAGTCATGAATCCTGAAATTCAAAAAATCTTCGACCTGGCTGACGCCAGCGTCCAGCGCTTCGCACCCGAAAAACTCTACTGGAGCTGGGGGCAGGCGCTGATGCTCTATGCCCTGGCGCGCATCGACCAGGCGCACGGCACAGAAAAATATACGGACTACCTGCGCCGCTACTACGACCATCACATCCGGAAGGGCTACAGGCTGTGCAGCTCGGACACCTCTGCCCCGGCTCTGGGCGCGCTCTACCTCGCGCTGAAGACCGGCGAGGAACGCTACTGCGAGGTGGTGAAAGAGGCCAAGCGCTACTACGGGACGGCGAAGCGCATCCTGGAGGACATGCCCAACCACCACGGCACGGCCCTGGAGGGCCGCTTCTATCCCAAGAGCATCTGGATCGACAGCATCATGATGTACGGCGTGTTCACCAACTGGCTGGCGAGCGTTTCGCAGGACGAGGCATATGCTTCCCTGCGCTGCGAGGCCGCTGCGCAGGACGAGGCCCTGCGTAACTTTGCCGTGCGCCAGCCCGCCAACTTCGCGCGCTATCTGCAGGACCCTGAAACCGGGTTCTTCTACCACAGCTACTGGACACGGTGGAAGACCACCTACCCCCGGCAGCCCATCTTCTGGGGCAGGGGCAACGGCTGGGTGATGGCCGCCGTACCCCTGCTGCTGGAGCACCTGCCCGCGGAGCACCAGCCCCAGGTGATAGAGTTTTTCGTCCGCCTGGCAGCCGCGCTGCTGCCCTGCCAGAGAGCCGACGGCTACTTTGAAACTGTCATCAATAGGCCGGGCGAGACATATAAAGAGAGCTCAGCCACCATGCTCATCGCTGCGGGTTGGTTCTACGGCTATCGCACGGGCCTGCTGGATGAGACATATTACGATGCCGCGGTCAAGGCCTTCCATGCCGTGACCAGCGACCTGCAAATCAAAGACGGCCTGCTGAGTATGCCCTACATCAGCGGCGGCACCATGCCCATGCCGGGCATCCCCTACTTCAACTACAAGCACACCCCCCTGGGCAACGACCGCCATTTTGGCCTGGCTACGGCGTTTTTCGCGGCGCTGGAGTATGAGCGGTGCGAGGTACAAAAATAATGCAAATCGGCCTGCAAACCTTCACGATACGGGCGCTGCTCACGCCCGATACGCTGGATGAGACCTTCTCCCGAATCGCCGGTATGGGCATCAAGAACCTCGAGCTGGCGGTGGACTACCTCCCCATGCCCTTCACCCTCGAAACAGCCGGGGCGGTTCGCGCGGCGGCGGAGCAGCACGGCCTGCGCATACGCTCCTGCCAGATCAAGTATTCAACTTCGTCGAAAGACGTCCCCCTGACGATTGCCTACATGCACGAGCTGGGCGCGCAAATCCTGACCAACAGCGTGATCGACTTGAAAGCCCTCGCCCTTGGCAGATCCGGCCTGCGGAGATACTGCGAAAAGCTTGATCGGCTCAAAGAGCAGTTTTCCCCGGCGGGCATCGCTTTTGCGCACCACAATCATAACTATGAATTTCTGCGCGTGGGCGGCCAGAGTGTACTCCTGTTCATGGCCGAAAATTCATCAATTAATTTCGCTCTGGACACCTACTGGACGCGGCGGGCCGGAGAGGATATTTTTGCTTTGCTGGAGGCATTGCGGGGCCGCGTGCTCCTCATGCACCTGCGCGACTGCGCCGGAAAGGCCGACTGCGAGATCGGCCGGGGGGACATTGATTTTGGCGATGTCCTGCGCGCGGCGGAAAACGCGGGCGTGCGATACGGCATGATCGAACAGAAGACCAAAACGCCGATGGAGAGCGTCGCCATAAGCCTGCAAAACCTGTAGAGGGCGGCCTCCGGACGCCCCGGCCCAACACAAACCAATAGGGGGTACACCATGCCATCTGACGCATCCTACAAGCGCCGCTATGTCGGCGGGTGGGAATCTATGTCCTACGTGCTGTTCAGCTCCTCGAAGACCTTCCACATCAACGAGTTCCAGACCCGCTACGTCATTGATGTGCTGAAGATCAACCTGCGTTGGAACGCCGTCATCAGCTTCATCAACGGCATCTGGGACGTGATCAACGACGGGCTGCTGGGCCTGGCTATAGACAAGACCCACACCCGCTGGGGCAAGTTCCGGCCCTACCTGCTGCTATACGCCACCGTGGGCACGGTGTTCACCACGCTGTATTGGCTCACCCCGCTGCTGTTCGACAAGAACCCCCAGAACCTGGCAAAGGCCGCCTTCTGGCTCGTTTTGGCCATGACCCTCGAGGCCTTCACCACCGTGCGGGACATCTCGGAGACCGGCCTTGTCTCCACCATGACGCCCAACCCCGACGACAAGGTGCGCATGTACACCATGGCGGAGGTCATCGCGCCCATCTGGCAGGACCTGCCCGGCGTCCTCATGGGCCTGCTCATCGACGGCGTGAACAAGCAGATCGTAAAATTCTCCATGGATTCCATCTACATCACCATGGGCATCTTCACCATGGTCACCTGCGGCCTGCTGGCCCTGGCCTTCAGCATCTACGCCCGCGAGCGCGTCACGCAGGCCACGGAGCGCTACAGCTACCGCGAGGGCCTGCGGGCGATACTGCGCAACAAGCCCCTGCTCATCCTCCTGCTCAACGATTTCCTCGGCGGCTTTTCCGCGGAGGTGTGGGAGCAAAATTACTACATCGACGTGTTGGGCTCCGCCACGCTGCGCAACATCATCCGCATCCCCGGCGCGCCCTTCTCCTACATCAGCTACGCCTACATCAATAAGGCGCGCGCGTTTTTCGGTGAAATCCCTGTGGATTGTCGGCACCCACCTGAAGGATATGCTCGGGCTGGCTGTGTTCGCGCTGGGCTCCATCGGCGGGTTGTACAAACAGGTGATACCTATGTCGATACTCCTGGGGTTGAAAAACATCGGCTACATGGGCACGCTCTCCCTGACAAAGATCATCCCCCGGGAGATCATCCTGGACGCCGTGGAGTACGCCGAATGGAACACGGGCTTCCGCTCCGAGGGCACGATCCTCGCCACAAAATCCATGATAGGCAAGATCGTGCGCAACGTGATCAACTCCATGACCACCTTCATCATGGATCAGACGGGCTACTCCATCAGCGCGGGCTACGGCCAGCAGTCCGAGCGCGCGAAGTACGCCCTGTTCGCCATGGGCTTCGGCATCCCGGCCGCCAGCGGCTTCCTCTCGCTGGCCCCGAAGCTGTTCTACGACCTCACTGGCGAAAAGCGCGAGCGCATGTACCGGGAGCTCGCCGAGATGCGCAAGGTCAGGCAGGCGCAGTATGACCAGTTGACAGTTGACAGTTGATAGTTGACAGTTGACAATTTTTTGAAAGGGCAATTATGATATGATATTAGAGAAATTCAACCTGAGAGGCAAAATTGCACTGGTCACAGGGGCCAATACGGGCCTGGGGCAAGGGATTTGCGTCGCTCTCGCCGAAGCCGGGGCTATGGTGGCGGGCGCCGCCCGCCGCGGCTGCGAAGAGACGGCCTCCCTAATCGCACCCGGCCAATTCCACGCCATCCCGGCAGACCTCCTCGAATCCAATGCTCACGAAACAATCGTGGCTGAAACCCTTGCGCGCTACGGCAGGATTGACATTCTCGTCAACAACGCGGGCATCATACGCCGCAACGATATTGCGGATTTTACGGAGCAGGACTGGGACGACGTGATGCAGGTGAACTTAAAATCGCTGTTCCTGCTCAGCCAGGCCGCCGCCCGGCAGATGATCGCCCGGCAATCCGGAGGTAAAATAATAAACATCGCCAGCCTGCTCAGCTTCCAGGGCGGCATTCGCGTGCCCAGCTACGCCGCCAGCAAGTCCGGCGTGCGGGGCCTGACCATGGAGATGGCCAACGAGCTGGCCCCCCACGGCATACAGGTCAACGCCGTCGCGCCGGGCTACATGGTCACGAATAATACAGAGCAGCTGCGCGCCGACCCCCTGCGCAGCAGGCAGATCCTCGAGCGCATCCCAGCGGGCCGCTGGGGCGTCCCCGCCGACATCGCCGGGGCCTGCGTGTTCCTGGCAAGCGCGGCCTCGGACTATGTCACGGGTATCACCCTGCCGGTGGACGGCGGCTGGCTGGGGAGGTAGGGAAAATAGAAATGAAGCTAAACAAACAGTCGGTCGTTGCCGTTGCGAGAAAACTGCATCTGCTGCCCCTGCTTGAAAAATTGAGACTCTTGCAGAAAATACTGAAGGTTCACAAGGAGAACCGCGAATACCTCAAGGGCCGGGCAAAGCAGTCCTATCCACCCTATAGCTTGATGTACGACGCATATTCCCATTGCAGCTTTGACAGATATGACAAATCGGGCCTGCGGGACGCGAAAATGATCACGCGGATCATACGAAAATATGTCTCCGGGGATCAGCTGGTTGTCTGCGAATTCGGCTGTGGCCCGGCTCGAATTGTCCGGCATCTGCGCTCGGCGGACGCGGGCATCGCTAAGCTTATCGGCACAGACTACAACGCCAAAACGATCAGGTGGTGCAAAGCTGCCGTGCCGGAAATCGTATTCATCCAAAACGAGCTGGCGCCCCCCTTTGACTTGCCTGACCACTCCCTCGATGTGCTCTACTGCGTCTCCGTGTTCACCCATCTCTCGGAGGAAATGCACTTCGAATGGATCAGGGAGATTCGGCGCGTCCTGAAGCCGGGCGGGCTTTTCATCGGGACATTTCACGGTGAGAAATCCTTCAACCGGTTGCTGCCATACGAACAGGCCAGGTACTTGCGCGGCGAGCTGGTCTCGCGCGGCAACGTAAAAGAGGGCTCCAGAATCTACACAGCGTATCAAAGCGACAAGTTTTTAAGCGAAAAGCTGTTGGCGGATTTCGATTTCATAGAAAAACAGGACCTTAAATTCAGCCAGTCCATCTGGGCAGCCAGATAGCGGGTACAGCTTTTATCGCCAGGCTATAGTAGTGGAGGTTAATCCCATGGTTCCAACCCTGTCGTTCGTCGGCATGGCCGTGTCGGCTCTGCTGTCCATCGGCGTACCAATCGCGCTGTTCTTCGTTGTCAGAAAGCGTTATGGGCAAGGGTATGCTGCCCTTGCTCATAGGCGCCGTGGGCTTTGTACTGTTCGCCCTGGTGCTTGAGCAGGCACTGCACTTCGTCGTGCTGCGCCCCGGCGCGGACGGCTCCGTCGCGCTTATGCAGCGGCCATTTCTGTATATGCTCTACGGGGCGCTGGCGGCGGGCGTGTTTGAGGAGACCGCGCGCTTTGTCGGCTTTCACATCCTGAAGAAGAAATACACCGGCTTGGGCACGGCGCTGAAGCACGGCATCGGCCACGGCGGCATTGAGGCCGTGTTCATCGGCGGGGCCTCCATGGTCAGCGCTGTCGTGCTGGCCGTCATGATTAACAGCGTGGGCGTGGAGGGCCTGGCGTCCATGGGCGCGCCCGCGCTGGAGCAGGCGCAGGCCATCGCGGCATCACAGCCGGGCATGTTCTTCGTCTCCGGCCTGGAGCGCATGATGGCCTTGGGGCTGCACATTTCGCTCTCTGTGATCGTCTATTACGCCGTATACGAGGAGAAAAAAGTTTGGCTGTATCCCCTGGCCATTCTCCTGCACGCCCTTGCGGACTGTCCCGCCGCGCTCTTCCAGGCGGGCGTGCTCACGAACGTGTGGCTGGTGGAGGGCATCGTGCTTGTCTCCATGGCGGGGTTGGTGGCCATCGCGGCGCTGCTGCACAAAAAGCTGGAGCCGAAAGCGGACAGTAGCGAAAGTTATAAAAAAACTTCCCCTTGCGCACAGCGGCGCGAGGGGGTATGATGGTATCAGCAACGCGAGGAGGAACGCCCGTGAAATACCGCAACGCCGCCGAGTGCCTGCCCGCGCAGCTGCTGCGGGAGCTGCAGCGGCACACGCCCGGCGAGCTGCTCTACGTCCCGGCGGTGCGGCGGCAGCCCTGGGGCGAGGGCACCGGCGCGAAGGCGCTCTATGCCCGGCGCAACGCGGAGATACGCGGGCAGTACCGCGGCGGGCAGGCGGACGTCCCCGCGCTTTGCGAGACGCACTGCCTCTCGGACGAGACCGTGCGCAAAATTATCTACACAAAAGGAGAAGCATCCATGAGCACGAATGAGATCGACTACAGCAAATACTACTGGCAGAACGACCTGGTGCGCATACGCCGCGCCAGGCCCGACGACTGGAAGCACCACAACGCGGGCTACAACAGTGCAGAGCGTTTCTTCACCGACTGTGAGCAGGAGCTGCCCACCAGCGAGGAGGGCTGGCGGGAGAGCTGGGAGAATTACATCAAATCCAGAGAAAACGACGACACATGGATCTGTCTGGCCATTGAGACCCTTGACGGCGGTTACATGGGCGGCTGCAGCATCCACGGAATTGACGAGCGAAACGGCACCTTCGGCATCTTCCTGGGCACTTGGGCGGAAGATAAGCGCCATGCCACCGCCGCGCTGCGGCTCCTGCTGGACTACGCCTTCAATGAGCGCCGCCTGAACAAATGCAGCAACTATTTCATGGACGGCGATATGGACAGCATGGCTGTGTATGAAGCAGTGGGCTTCAAAAAGGAGGGCGTCAAGCGCCAGCAGGTATTCCACCGGGGGCGGTATTGGGATGAGCACCACTATGGGCTGCTGGCGGAAGAATTTAACAGAAGCACTGCCTGACGAAAATCCGCGCCGCGCCCTTGCTGCGTATCTGCGCGTAGGGCCAAAGCTTGGTGTCCTTGCCCGCGTCGAGGATGACGGCTGTTGTGATCATGAAAATGAACCTTCCTTTCGCTATGTAGGGCTATGAATCTCAATGTTGTTTGCGCCTAATCCCCCATTCCCCTCCGTGGAGGGGTTCGGCGTAGCCGACACGACCGGAGGGAGGCCCCGCAGGCCGGGGTGGTTGTGCTACGGCCACAAAGGCCATAAGGGCCGTGGGCACTGCCGCCGGAGGCGGCATGTCTTCGTGGACGTCGCTGGCGTTCGTGAGGAGGTGTTTCACGCCCCCACCCCCAGCGCCGTCTCCACAAATACCCGGAACCCGAACTCCGTCAACACTGTGGCGCTGTCGCTGTAGGTCTCCATTTTGGCCTTCAGCTCCTCGCGCACGGGGTTCCCCGTCATCTGCATCAGCGCCAGCTCGAAAATCTCGCAGCACAAATTATATTTTTTTACCCATTTCGCGAGCTCGGGGATCATGGGGTGGCCGCTCTCGGCCAGGAACGCGCGGCAGTCCTCCATCCTATCGAAGTAGTTCGAGAGCAGGCCCAGCGCTTTCAGCAGCTCGCCGGCGCGGTAGGCCATGGCGGCGCTCTCCAGGGCCTCCATCATCTGCGGGCCGACAGACGTGCGCAGGCACGATGTCCTGCACTGCTCGGCGAGGGGTATCATGCGCAGCGCGTCCTGGCCGAACAGAGCGTTCAGCGCCTGCGTCCAGGACCACTCGGGGTCGTAGTTCTCCGGGTCGCGCAGGTAGTCCGCGCAGGTGAGCAGGGGCAGCTTGCTGCACTCGAAGTATTCCATGGCGTTGAACAAAATCCCCCGGCTGTGCTTGTAGAGCCCCGCCTCGCGGTTCACGATGGGCCCTAGGTGCATCTCGTGGTACATCTCCGCGTCGTTCACCGGGTAGTTGTCCCAGTAGAGCGGCTTGTGCTTCGTGTTTTTCCTAAAGCGCTTGGCCTCTTCAATCGTGAACTCCTGGGAGCAGATGTTGCGCCCCGTCCAGAAGATGTCCACTTTTTTGGGCAGCGCGCGCCCTAAACGCTTGATGTAGTCCTCATCCCCCTTCCCATGATACACCATGGGGCACACGGTCAAAGAGATATTGGGATACGCTTTATACAGCACATTCGCGACTTTCGCGTGGTCCTCGGGGCTTTGCCTGTCCTTGGGGATGTCGTCGAAGAACAGGCCGAAGCTGGTGACGCCCAATGCCATCACCTGCTCCACCTTGGCGCGCAGGAGCCTGTAGTGCTCCTGGTTGTCGTACTCGAAGCTCAGGCCCGGCGCGGTGCAGTACATGAAGTCCACGCCTTTGCCCTTGCAGAACGCCGCCAGGCTCCCCAGCTGGGCCAGGGCCTCCGGCGGGTAGAGCTTCTCCCACTCGTCCCGGTGGTAAGGGTCATCTTTTGCGGCGTAGGCGTAGACGTTCATGCCCTTTGCGGCCAGCAGGGCGATCATGTCCCGCCGCTGGGCGTCGGTCCAGGGTCTGCCGTAAAAGCCCTCCAGAAAGCCCCTGCGCTCGAAAGTTTTTTCTCTCATAAAAATAGTATCCTCCCTCTGTATTTTTCAAGGTAAGCCTCGTTGATCTCGTCGCCGCCGTCTATATTGCTGCTGGCGTAGACCTCGGGGGCCTCCCCGGCCTCCAGCATATACTCAACTGTCTGCGCGGCGGCGGCCTGCAATAACGCCGCCCCAATCACAGTGGAGGTCGGCGCGGCCTTCCCCGGGAAATTCTCGTAGGAGACGCAGGCGTCGCCCAGCTCGCCCAGGTTGTCCAGCACCAGGTCTGCCGTCTCGAACAGCCGCAGCCCGCCGGAATGCCGCGAAGCCCCGGCGCAGCTATGCCTGATGCTCGTCAGCGCGGCGACGAAGCACCCGGTTTTTTTTGCCTCCAGGGCCATCTCCACGCACAGGGGGTTTCTCCCGGAGTTCGAGATAATCACCAGCAGATCCCCCGCGCCGACAGCATATTTCTCTATCAGTGCACTGGCGCGTTCCGGCTCGCGTTCGTATAAAGTGCTTTGCGAGGCCGATTCGTGCAGCATCAGCGGGCCCTCCAGCATGGGCTGTATGCGCACGAGCCCCCCCGCCCGGTAGAACAGCTCCTGCGCCAGCAGGCTCGAGTGCCCCGTCCCCAGCAAAAAAACTGTTTTTCCGGCCATGATCGTATCCGCCATGCCCCTGGCCAGCGCGTCCACGTTCCCCAGCTGGCTTTCGATGGCCTGGGCCATCATACCCTGCACATGCGTCAGGTATTCGAGAGATTTCATATTTTACCGCCTTTGCTCGTTTTCCATACAGCCCCCCTCTTCAGAGGGGGGTGGCGCGCAGCGCCGGGGGGTGTCCAATTTCATCGCGGCCCGCACCGCCCCCCACTCCGGCGCAACAGGCAGCAGATCCGCTTCTCTTCCAAGCGCCGCGCAAAACGCCTCCCGGTACGCCGCGCTGTTCTGGAACATTCCGCCCCAGAGCCCCAATTTCGTTTTATCCGGCAGATTGCGCAGCAGCGCCCGCACCGTTTCGGCAAAGCTCGCGGCGCAGCGAGAGACGATTCCCCGGGCGATTTGATCCTCGCATTGCAATACCTCGCGCGCAAACGCGGCGATCTCGCGCGGCTCCTTCGGCGGGCCGTAGAACAAGTCAATCAGCTCCTCCGGGGAGGTCAGCCGCACGCCGTAATGCCGGCACAGCGCCTCGGAAAGCGCCGTCTGCGGCCCGCTGCTTTCCAGCCCCCGCAGCCCCGCGCGTATCCCCTCCCACGCGACATGGAACCCGCTGCCCTCGTCGCCCAGCAGCCAGCCCCAGCCGCCCATCGTGAGAATGTGCCCGGCCTCCCCGGCCCTGCCCGCCGCCATCGAGCCCGTGCCCGCGATCGCCACGGCGCACGGCCCCTGCACATCCATTGCTTCCAGCGCGATGAACAAATCGCTGTCCATCGCCAGATACTCCGGCTCTAGGATACCCCCGCAAAGCGCGCGCAGTTCCTCCTCCGGCGCGGGCACCGAAAGCGCGGCGTTGCCGATAAAGGCGGCGTGCACCGGGAAATTGAATTGCTCCATAATGCTCTGCAAGCTCCTGCGGGCATTGTCAAGCCCCACAGAGCGATAGTTCAAACTCCCCGCGCCCGCGAAAGCCACGGCTTCGCCCCGCGCGCCGGTGAGCACCGCGCGCGTATCCGAGCCGCCGCCGTCAATGCCGAGGAAGTAATGCATATGGCCTCCAAAAACTAAAGCCCGGAGCCTGCAGGCCCCGAGGCTAATTTTAACATTATAAGAACCGAAAGTCAATGGCTTTAGTACATTCTGTGTGAAATTGCGCTTGCGCCGGGGGAATGGGTGTGATATAATGAACAAAACAAAGCAGGAGGCCCATTATGAACCGCCACGAACTCAAACAGGCCATGGCTGAAGGCCGCAGGGTATACGGCACGCTGATTTGCTCGCCGTCCCCCCAGCTGGCCGGGCAGATCCACAAGGCGAAGCTGGACTTCGTCATGCTGGACGACGAGCACATGCCCACTGACCCCCTGACGCGCGGCTGGATGCTGCGCTGCTACCGGGCGATGGGGATTGCGCCCATCGTGCGCATCGGCTCGTGCAGCTATGGAGAGGCCTTCCGGGCCGTGGAGCACGGTGCCGAGGGGGTGCTCGCGCCGTACATCGAGACGGTTGAGGAAGTGCGCACGCTCATCGCGGCTGTGAAATATCGCCCATTGAAGGGAGAGCGCCTGCGCGGCGTACTGGACGGTTCGATTGCGCTTTCGCCCAAAGAAGAAGAATATTTCCGGCGCTACAACGACGGCAACCTGGTGATTCTCAATATCGAGAGCCGCTTCGCCGCGGAAAACCTCGAAGCCCTGCTGCTGCCCGGCGTGGACGCCGTATTCGTCGGCCCGCACGACCTGTCCATCAACCTGGGACGCCCCGAGGAGTACGACCATCCCCTATATCTTGCGTATATTGACAAGATCATCGCAACCTGCCGCGCAAAGGGCGTAGGCGTGGGCTGCCACAGCGCATGGGATTTAGCCCGGCAAGCCGAATGGGCCCGCCGGGGCATGAATATCACCATGTGGAACAGCGACATGGGGCTGTTCGTGCGGGGGATCAACGAGGATTTCGCCTGGGTGCGGCGGGAGCTGGGCGAGGATGTTGGGGAGGCCGGGGGCACGGTGACGATTTAAGCTCAATGCAGGACACGCCTATTCATCCCTTATCAATACAGGCAGCACCGCCGCATACAGCCGTCCAGATTTCATGAGCAGCGGATTTAATCTGCCGGTGTAGTAAATATCAATTGTCTCTTCGCCCGAGCACATGCAAAATTTCAATGGTTCTTCAATGTAACGCACATGGAAGGCCATGGCCGGTTCGTGCGCTTCGCTCTGCGTGATGACGCCCAGTGTGTTCATGTCCAGGCACACGACCGCCTTCTGTTGTGCTGTTGGCAATGAAAACGAAACCAGTAAAAGCGCCGCCTGTTCTTTTGACAGGCTGAACGTCATAGCGGCGCCGTGCCTATGATCGAAGATTTGACTCAACTCGAATTTTGGATTGCCCGTGTCGCCCGTGAGAAAATACGCATCGGATAAGTCCCAGTCGTCCGTACCTTGCGGCAGCATCGCCGCCGCCCTGTACCCGTCGGTGGCGCAGTATACACCGCCGCGTTCCGAAACACTCTGTGCCCATGGGAGCCTTTCACTCTTGCATACTATTTGCCGCAGAAGGATCTCCGCGTTTTCGATATTGTAGTATTCCATACGCTCTACTCCTTTTTCCGAAAAAATAAGTGTGAAAGCAAAGCGATGAAATGAATTGGGCAGGACATTGGATTTTCGCATGACAGACGGAGCTGCCCCGTGAAAATTCTTGAACGCGCAGCCGAAGGCGGACGCCGAATCATAGCCGTATTTAGTGGCGATGTCGATGATCTTCTCGTTTGTCTGCCTGATGTCCTGCGCCGCCTGCGTCAGCCTCCTTTTCCGTATGTATTCCGACAGCGTAATATCGGTTATGTTTGTGAAAATCCTCTGGAACATCCCCTGCGGACTGGCGAATAAAGACGCAATATCGTTGTCGTCCATTTCGCCGTCAAGGTTGTCCTCGATATAATCCAGCACCGCGTTGATCCGTTTCACCCAATCCATTTTCTTGCCTCCTTTCCGGAAGCTATTTTATCAGGAATGAAGGAGCGCTTCTCCATTTTTCTTGCGCAAAATAACTCTACAGATTTTTCGTATACGCCAACAGCCCCCCTGCCAGCAGAATCTCCCGCTGGCGGGGGGATAGCTCGTGCCTGAGCATGTAGCTTTCGCCCCTGGTGAGATTTTTCATGATTATCACAGTGCCGTTTTCCAGGTGCCCGCGTATGCCCTGGAAGTCCAGCGCGTCGCCGGTTTCGATATGGTCGTAGTCGGCGGCGTCGGCAAAGATGAGGGGCAGTATCCCCGCGTTGACAAGATTCGCCGCGTGGATGCGGGCGAAAGACTTGACAATCACGGCTTTGACGCCCAAAAACAAGGGCACCAGCGCGGCATGTTCGCGGCTGGAGCCCTGGCCGTAGTTCGCCCCGCCGATGACGACGCCGCGCCCGGCCTGCTTGCAGTGCTGCGCGAAGTCCGGGTCGCACTGGGCAAAGCAATATTGTGAAAGATGGGGGATGTTCGAGCGGTAGGGCAATATTTTTGCTCCGGCGGGCATGATGTGGTCTGTAGTGATGTTGTCGCCGACTTTCAGCACAGCCCTTGCTGTCAGGTCAGTGGGAAGGGGCTCGCTCCGGGGGAAGGGCTTGATATTCGGGCCGTACTCGATTTCTACTGTGTCTGTTTCAGATCCGGGCACAGGAGGCTCGATCATGTTGTCGTCGATCAGAAAACGCTCCGGCAGTGTGATGGCCGGGGCCTCGCCGAGGGTCCTGGGGTCGGTGAACAGGCCGGTGAGGGCGCTTGCGGCGGCGGTCTCCGGGCTGACGAGATACACTAAAGCGTCGGCGGTGCCGGAGCGGCCCTCGAAATTTCTATTGAAAGTGCGCAAACTCACCGCGCCGCTGCCGGGGGACTGCCCCATGCCGATGCAGGGCCCGCAGGCGCTCTCCAGGATGCGCGCGCCGGCGGCGATGAGATCGGCCAGGGCGCCGTTTTGCGCCAGCATGGTGAGCACCTGCTTGCTCCCCGGGGCGATGGAGAGGCTCGCGCCGGGATGGACAGTTTTATTCTTTAGTATTGCCGCGGCTTTGAGCATATCCTGCAATGAAGAATTCGTGCAGGAGCCGATGCACACCTGGTCAGCTTTGATGCCAGCGAGCTCTCGCACGGGCTTTATGTTGTCGGGCATGTGGGGGCAGGCGGCCAGGGGCTCGAGCGCGCTCAGGTCAATTTCAATGACAGCGTCATATTCGGCATTCTCGTCGGGCAGGAGCTCGATCCAGTCCTCTGCCCTGTCCTGGGCCTTTAGAAATGCCTTCGTGACTTCATCAGAAGGGAACACGGAGCTTGTGGCACCCAGTTCCGCGCCCATGTTGGTGATGGTGGCGCGCTCCGGCACGGAGAGGCCCGCGACGCCCGGCCCGCCGTATTCGATCACGCGGCCCACGCCGCCCTTGACCGTCAAGCGCCGCAGGACCTCGAGGATGACGTCTTTTGCTGAGACCCAAGGCTGCAGCGCGCCGGTGAGGCGCACCAGCGTCACCTTCGGCATGGGGATGTGGTAGGCCCCGCCGCCCATCGCCACCGCGACGTCCAGGCCGCCCGCGCCCATGGCCAGCATACCCAGGCCGCCGCCGGTGGGCGTGTGGCTGTCGGAGCCGAGGAGGGTCTTGCCGGGCACGCCGAAGCGCTCCAGGTGCACCTGGTGGCAGATGCCGTTGCCCGGCCGGGAGAAAAAGATCCCGTGTTTGCGAGCGCAGGAGCGTATAAACCGGTGGTCGTCGGCGTTCTCGTAGCCGGACTGCAGGGTGTTGTGGTCGATATAGGCCACGCTGCGTTCCGTCTTGACGCGCGGGACGCCCATGGCCTCGAACTCCAGGTAGGCCATGGTTCCGGTGGCGTCCTGGGTGAGGGTCTGGTCTACGCGCAGCGCGATGCTTTGTCCAGGACTAGGAAGCATCGCGTTGGCGATCTCGTCGGTGCCGGGGGCGGGGAGGGTATTTTCCCCAACCAGGTGGGCTTGGATGAGCTTTTGGGTCAGGTTCAGCGGCATAAATAGTACCTCCTTCTCTGCCCTATATTCTACAGGAAAGAGAGGGAGGTGTCAAGGGTACGCGAGCAACAGAAAAATTATGTTATAAAGCAAACAAAGCAAATATTAGCGCTACCCCTTCAAAAACCCATACGCAAACACCTTCGGCGCAACCGCAGCCCGCAGTTCTTTCACCGCAACGCGGAGTGTTTGTATCAGCGCGTTATACTCCCCGTCCTCGCTCGTGTTTTTCATCCTGCCCTTGTCGTCGCGGCCCTGGAAGAACGCACGGATGTCATAAAAAGCAGCGTCCGGGTGATACGCCGGGTGGCCGCTCTTTTTGTGATAGAGCTGCCACACAGCCAGCGCGGCATCCCACACAGCCTTCGCCTCCGGGGAAAGCGCCGCCGGGATCCCCCGTGCTTCCAGCAGCTTCTGCACCGTGTTGAACCGGAAGCTGCGCAAACTCCCGCATTCCCGCTCCGTGAACGGAATCCAGTGGTTGCCGCCCTGTTCCATGCTCACATTGTTATTGAACACGGTATAAATCATGCAGTCGTCAATAAAAGCCTTGTCGCCCTCATAGTCATACACCATGCGCCGAGAAAGCGCCGACACATCCACCCAGTGCCCGCTTGGCGCCAAAAACTGGTCGCGGTCGTTCAGCCAGGTGGCATCGATGGCTTGACGCACACCATAATAAACGCAACAGATTGAGAAATTCTCTCCCGTTATGTTGGTATACATTTTTTTGCCTATCAAGCTTCCTGACAGGTCATTTGTGACGAATACAATTCGATTTTGAGAAAACTCGGCTGATTTTAAAGTGAGTATACCCACATTTTTCAATGTTATCCTATCTGTGAATGGTCGCAACCAATCAATAATGCGTTCACCCTCTTTCGGGCGATAGATCGTTTTTGTCCCGATGAAAACTGATTCCTCATTCTTTTCGTCCCGCGAAAGATAAATATCGGCGGTGTATTCATTGGTTTCTTCCTTTTCTGCACAATCGTAAACCTTAAAACCAATAGGGAAAGCACCTGTCACATTGTCAAATGTATTGGCAGGTACAACAAAGCATTTTAGTAGTCTTGGTTTGAACCATGACCGCATAATTTCGAAATTCGACGCTTGAAGTAATTTAAGCGTCGAAAACTCACAAATTTTCGACGCAGGGATTTCCTTGTAAATTCGGACAAGAAAATGGACAGCAAGCTCATTCATACCACGTCCCAGTTCGCGCTCATATTTTGAGTGTATTACTGATTCTGCAACACCTGCTTTATGTCTTTTATCGCCAACGATAGTTTTTTGCGAGCCCGCCTCCGCATACGGCGGGTTGATGAACAAGATGAGGCGCTTGCGCTGTTCGGGGTCGGTGATGATTTCATGGAGCTGGTCGGGGAGCTTGCCGCCTTGGCTTTGCGGGGTGAAATCGTCGTTTAAAAAATCGAACTGGAAGACATTGTTCAACAAGAGGCCGCTTTCGTGGTTGCGGATGTACTGGTGCATGACCTGCACGTCGGGGAGGTCGAGGGTGGAGGCGTAGATTTGGCGGGGGTTGGTCAGGCCAACCAACAGGTTACCCGTGCCGGCGGCGCAGTCCCACACGGTGTAGTGCTCCCGCCAGTCGTCGCCGAACGCGGCGGCAATGTATTCCTGCGCCTTTTGCACCCAAATCTGCGGCGTAAAAAACGCGCCCTTGACCTCGCGGATCTGCGTGGGCACAAGCAGGTCTCGCCGCGACATGATATAGTCAATCTCCTTGTCCTGCGGCGGCCTGCGGTATACTGACCAGAATTCGGCGTAACGCTTGCCGCCGTCGCTGAAGCCGAACTCGCTGAACATCAACAACAAATCGACTTGTTTGGCGATGCGGTATTTGTGGTGCTTGAGCACGATCTTCAACGTCTGCGCGAGGTCAACCGTTAAGCCCTCTTTGCTGAACAGGTCGGCGAGGAAAAAGTCGCCGTCGAGCAAGCCCTCTTTCTTGAACGCCTCCCACACTAAGTCATCCAGGGCGATAGTCGGACGTACGGTTTTCAGCCACGTATTGAAGATGTGCACAAAGTTGTTGCAGTTGACTTCGAAGCCGCCAAAGTCGCTCTTTGCGTCCGCGAGGCTTTTGGCGAAGTCTTTCAGCGCCGCGTCTTGATCCCCGAATCGGAAAAGGCGGATATCCGCAACCTGCTCCCGCACCATTTTCATCAAGCGGATAAACCCGTCGGCCGTGTGATTGGAGGGGCGTGTCGTCCAGTCCACGTCATTCGCGATGAGCAGCCCAAGTACATCATGAAAACGGACGGCGGCGAATTTCTCTTTGTCAAACACGCAAAGCCAGTTGGGGGGCACGGTTTCGCCCGCGTCATAGACCGGCTTCACCGTGAGTAACAGTTGCGTCAGCATTTCATGCACATCCTGCACGCCGCGTTTTGCCTCGCCCCAGAGCAAATGCCGGACGGGGCTTGTCCGCGTGGTCAGGACGAAGTCAATCCGTCCCGGCACATAGTCGTACCTCGGGAAGTAGGTATCGCGCACAGAAGCCTTGTGGGCTTCTTCGAGGGACTGTTGTGGCACAGCGAAGTTCCTCCCAACTTGCAGGATGCTGCTATTTTACCATATTTTCGCCTGAAAAGCAATAGGCGGGGGAAATTTTGCAGTTCCGCCCTTCTGCGTTTGTCAGATCACCGACCCGGGCATCCGGACAAAATTTCGGACGCTTCTTTTCATTTTTACCTTGACAAAGCCAGGTGAACTCGCTATAATAATATAAGTCGATGGCACATACAGACAGTTGTTCGATCGCATAACTTGCTATACCAATACAATTCCAGGCTCTGTGACAGCCTTCCCCCAACAGAACAGCATATGCGTCAAACGGAGAAGTACTCAAGTTGGTGACGAGGCGCCCCTGCTAAGGGCGTAGGTCGGGTAACCGGCGCGAGGGTTCGAGTCCCTCCTTCTCCGCCAGTCCAAATAGTCATAAGGGCTCCAGAGCCGTTATGGCTATTTTTCATGCCGTTACGCCGCCTGCCGATTATCCATCCTGCGCCCGAAGCTCTCCCGCAGGCGATCCATCTGCGGCTTGGTGAGCACAGGCAAATCCACTTTGCCAACCAGCTTGTAGTAGATTTCCACCTGCTGTTCCTGCACCCCCTGCACGATCACGCGGTGGTGCACGACCACTCTGTCGATGAATGCCCGCAGGATCTCCGGGGTCAGCTCGGCGAAGTCGGCGGTGTATCGCCGCACAAGGGCCAGGAAGCCCTCCGCGTTCAACTCGTGCTCCTTTTCCTCCGCGACGATCTTTTTCAGGTTGCGGATGCGCAGGCGCAGCGCGGCCTGCTCCTCGTCGTACTTCGCGCCAAGCTGGAGGAAGCGATCTTCTGAGAGCCGTCCCAGGGCCTGATCTTCATATATTTTTTCATATAAGCGATCGAGCTCCTTGTCGCGGGCCTGGGCGGCGGCGAGGTCCTTCTGGTTCTGCCGCTGCCGCAGCTGCACCTGGCGGTACTGCTCATCCACGATGAGCTTGACGAACTCGTCCTCGAACATCCCGGCGAAGCCCATGATGCTGCGCAGCC